>CAYQPF010000010.1:0-69942 GCA_964419225.1 uncultured Candidatus Cloacimonadota bacterium
GGTAATGATGATCAGGCGTACAATGCAAAATTATCTTATTGATGTTGCCAGAGGTTTTCCCGTAATAACGATTACCGGCCCTCGACAATCCGGGAAGACAACTTTGGCTAAAATGCAGTTTCCGGATTATCAATACTTTGATCTGGATGATCCTGAAATTAGGCTAATCATGACTGAAAATCCGAAAGCATTACTAAATAAACCAGAAGGGAAATACATAATAGATGAGTTCCAACTTGTCCCGGAATTGTTGTCTTTAATAAAAGTGATAGTAGATAAAGCCCAGATACCCGCACAGTTTATTCTAACAGGGAGCAATCAATTTTCTATGATGAAGGGGGTCTCCCAGTCTTTAGCTGGCAGAACAGCCATTTTTAGTCTTTTGCCTTTTGCCTGGTCTGAAATCTACACAAATGCAAAACCAGATCTTGATGAAGCTTTGTATAGGGGTTTTTACCCTCGACTCATTACAAAGCAAATGAATCCATCGATGTATTATTCCTCATATATCACTACATATATGGAACGAGATATAAGATTACTGTCAAATGTTCAAAATTTGGCACTGTTCCATAAGTTTTTGATTTTATGTGCTGGCAGAACAGGGTCAGTATTAAATAAGGCTTCTTTGGCTAACGAGACCGGCATAGATTTAAAGACCGTAAATAACTGGCTAGCATTATTGCAGAGCAGTTTTATGATTTATCTCTTACAACCTTATCATGTAAACATAAATAAACGAATTGCTAAAACACCTAAACTTTATTTTTACGATACAGGGGTTGTGTGCAAATTGTTGAGTATCCGTGACCAAAATGATTTAACGACTCATCCTTTGCGAGGTCAGATTTTTGAAACATTTGTTATTGCTGAGTATCTGAAAAGCTATTATAATAAGGGTTTGGAAGCTCCTTTATTCTTTTATCGTGAAAACAACCGTACTGAAATTGATCTAATACTTTTAGAAGGAAACAATCCTAAACCTATAGAAATAAAATCCGCTCAAACTATCAATCCGTCATTTTTTAAAAACATTGATATATTTAGAAAAACTTTTAAAAAAAATATTCAGGCAGAATTGATTTATGGTGGTGATTTGGAATGGGAAAAAGATAATACTAAAATCAGACCGTATTTTAATATTTTATTACCAAATTTATAAAACAAGCTTGACGTATTCTCATAATTTTCTTTTCAATTTTGTATTAATTAAATAAATCCTAAGGAGATAATGATGAAACTACAAAAATGGCTGATTCTCACTGTTCTGGCTTCTCTAAGCTTGCTCATTTTTTTCAGTTGTGCCAAAAAGCATAGCTACACGATCGAAGGAAATATCAAAGGCTTAAAAAATGGCACGATCTACCTGATGAAAATTGAGGGTGGAGAACTGACCAAAGTTGACAGTACCCAGGTTATGAATGAAGCTTTTACCTTTAAAGGAACTGTTACTCTTCCTGAAATTCATGTGCTCAGTCCAAAGTATGGTGACTCTTTCCCAGGATTCTTTCTGGAGAATTCTCCCATAAAGATCACCGGCTCGCTGGATAGTCTGAAAGCATTGTCGATAGTAGGCTCTAAGTCACAGGACATTCTTAAGCAATTTAAAACATATTACAAAGATACGATGCTGAAATATCAAGGAATGGCTACTTCTTTGGAACAAGCTGAAAAAAGTAAAGACACAAAGCAGGTTGAACTGCTCAATGTTCAGATTGAAGCTCTGAACAATGATTACATGAAATATTTGCGTACAACTGTCAGTGATAATAAGAAATCGGTTGTCGGGTTATATCTTCTGCTTTCACAGTTAGCCAATGATATGTCGGCAGCAGAACTTGATTCCACTCTGGCTACTTTTGATTCTTCTTTGAAAGCTTCTGTATATATGACAGAACTGAACAAGAAATTAACAGCGAAGAAGAATTTCGATATAGGTAAGCAGGCTCCTGATTTTACATTGAATGACCCCAATGGAAAGCCTGTTTCACTTGCTTCCTTCAAGGGTAAATATGTCCTTCTGGATTTCTGGGCATCCTGGTGCAGCCCCTGCCGTGGGGAAAATCCTAATCTGGTGAAGGCTTATAAAAAATATAACCCACAAGGTTTTGAAATCTTCGGTGTTTCTTTGGATGATAGTAAAGATAACTGGTTAAAAGGAATCAAAGAAGATAATATTACCTGGACACAGGTTTCGGATGTCAAGGGCTGGAAGTGTGAAGCTGCCAGGTTATACTCAATCGAATCAATCCCGGCCTCTTTCCTGTTGGATAAAGAGGGTGTTATCATCGCAAAAAACCTGCGTGGTGAAGAACTGGAGAAGAAACTGGCCGAGATCTACAGTAAGAAATAAAATTATACTAACAAAATATATAGCAGGGACTCGGTATTAGCGTCCCTGTTTTTTATTTTATCAGTTGTCCGTTAAACCCGAATATTGCAGTAGAATCTTTACAATATACCTGAAACCTGTATAGTTGACAGGCATCATTGGGAAGGTTAAACCCGCAGGCAAGTATAAGGCTGGGTAAAGGGACCTAGGGGAAAATATGACGGGAGGGAAATGAAGATATCAAATCCCTCCCGTAAAACAGAATGCTAAGTATTACTTTAACATCATGAGTTTATTGGTTTTAGTATATGAGCCGGCTTGAAGTTTACAGAAATAAACTCCGGTACCGCAATTCCTGTTACTTGCATCTTTTCCATTCCAGACAGTATGATAAAGTCCAGGCTGGTGCTCAGCACTCTTCAGGGTTCTTATTTTTTCACCTTTCACATTGAAGATTTCCAGGACGACATAAGCTGGTGTGGAAACTTCATAAGAAATGGTTGTTGAAGGATTAAAGGGATTGGGGTAAGCAGTTTTGAGCAGAGTTTTGAGGGGAATAATATCAGAGGCAGGAGGAGCTGTTTGTCCAGTTTTGACAACAATTGGTCCAAAGGTTTGAGAGATGCCGTTCATTTCAAGTGATTCCAGCCAATAGGTATATTCAGTATTTGTCTCCGTATTTTTATCGAGGAAATTATATGTATGTTCGTTAGAAGAGTTTTCTGCTTGGATCAAGGTGTTGGTTAATCTTTCAGAATTTGAGAGAGAACCGTCCAGAGCACGGTAAACATTATAACCAAGGAGTCCGGATTCTGATTGAGTAATCCATTTCAGATTAACTTCGCTGGTGTTTATAACTACCGCATTGAAGGCAGAAAGAGTAACAGGCAGAGAAAAATCTTCAGCGTAAAAGGCTATTAAGCAGGGATAATTATAGTTATGATTTCCATCTATACCCCAGATACTGTTATTGGCTACATCATCATTGGGATTACCGATAAAATCCCAAGCTGCAGTAAGTCCAGGAGAGTCGAGGTCAGTGAAAGTTGCCACTAATTTCAATTCATCAGAAGTTTTCCCTGTAAGTCCTGTGAAAGCTGAATTTTGTTGACCATAGCCAAGAGGTTGACCAGCACAATCTGTAGCCCAGAAACAGTTGGAAATTGTACCTTCAATGTAAGAACCCAGAAAACCGCCTGAGTTAGCACCACTAACGGATCCTACTACAAAGCAGTTTGTTATAGTACCATTAGTGCATCCGACAAGACCGCCCAGGTAATAGCAATCACCGGTGTAATATACTTGACTACTGGTATAGCAATCAGTTATTGCTGAGTCCGCGGAAAGATAGCCTACCAAACCTCCACAGCAATAAGATCCGCTAACATTTGTTTCGGAGAAACTTTGACTGATATTTGATTCAGTACAGACACCAACAAGACCGCCAACACTTGCATCACCAGTAACAGAACCCCCTGTATAGCAGCGTTGGATAAGGGAACCATTTTCAATACGCCCTGCCAAAAGTGCACAATCAGATACATTAGTCAAGACGTTTCCCTCAACTTTTAAATCACTAATTGTGGCACCGTTGAGATATCCAAATAAGCTATAGCAGTAATTATAACCGATTTTGGGACCGTTTTTGGCGGTAATTTGAATTAAAAGACCCATAATTTTATGCTGATTTCCATTGAAGTTACCTTTGAAGGCATAATCATAAATAGGGTTATAATCATCATCATGGGCGTAAACACCGATGGGTATCCAGCCCTGTCCCCCATTATAAAAGACACCACCCTCGGCACAATCAGTCGTCAGATCAAGATCATTCATGAGAACAAAACTGGATGTAAGGTGGTTTCTTACATCATCCAAGTGTAAAGAAGTAGTTATTTGATAAGGATTTCCCGGTGTTCCATTACCACCTGCAAAACTGAAGAGTGAGTAGGAACACAATAAAACAGCCATAAAGACAAATAAAGTTTTTTTCATAATACTCTCCTGAGAAATTTTGTCTTTTATAGAATATGTTGATTTATATGTCAAATACTTTTTTCAGGTAAGTTGATTTTTTTGTAAGAGGGAATAATTTGATTTTGCAGAGCAGAGGGATTTGTAAAGGCAGGAAGATTTAAAAACTCCAGAATGTAGGGATCTTTGATAATATCCAAAGGTTTTTCAATGACCTGACCTTTTTCGGCGAGTTGTTTTATTCCTTCTTTATCCCTGCTGAGTGCCAATCTTTCATACAAGGCACTATCGAATTGACGCTGAAACTCTTTCAAACTCCAGTTGTTTGCTGCACATTCTATTTCATAAAACCTACGCTCATCCGGATTTTTAATTCTCATAAGTTTGAGATAGTGTGACCAAGATAGAAGAAACTGTAGATTTTCAAATTCAGCAGAAGTCGTCTGCTGAATTGAATAAACAAGATAAAATGACCTCATCTGTCTTAGATTTACAATTGAAAAGTCTTTACCGAAATTACTCGATAGTTTTAAGGCTAATTCCTCTAAAACCTGTTTCCCATATTCTGCTCGTTCTTTTCCCTGTTGTTCATCTTCAACGATCAAACGACCGATCTCGAAGTAAGTATAAACCATTGTCTGATTGATAGTGCGAACTACATTTTGTCTGGCTCTTTGCAGCAGATCTGCTATTTTAATATATAGTTCTTTGGGTGATGATGCACTGTTTACCAAGTCTTTAGACAGCTTTTGTTTCATACTTCCTCCAATATGAAATTCCCTCCAATATTTCACATACTTTTATATAATTAACTATTTGATTTCAAGCAAATTTTTAAAGTACATTTTGACAGGGATTATTTGTCTGAATCACGGGTTAAAACACGGGTTTTTCTAGACAAAAATCATAACTACTCAGGTATTATGAAATTTAGATCCCTCTGGAGCCGAAATGGCTTCATTTCGGATACGTCGCTATTTTTCTCTTCAATCTGCGGATAAAATTCTCTCATTTATGGTTAACTCTTCCTCCTTATAGAATACCTGAGTAGTTACAGAAAATCATATTGACAAATCCCGGAGTGTATGTGAATTATAATTAAAGAGTATTAATTAAATTATGGGATGGTAATTATGCCAATTGATTTTAACTTTTTTTTCAACCAGGTTTTCAAGGAAGAATTTAAATCTTCCTATAGTCAAATTCATATAAAGAAACAGATAAAACTACCTGCTTTGTTTCTTTGTGATGAAATAGTAATAAAGAAGACCAAAAAAAAAGTTATCTATTCAAAGATGTATGATTATTTGTTAATAAGTGCAAATCGGGAGACCATCAGAAATCTGGCACTTTCTATGCTTTTTCTGATGTTCGCAAAAAGGAATGAATGTTTAAAAATTAAGCTGACAAATCCAGAATCAGACATAAAAATAATTGATATCTCGAATCCACAAACTCACTCTATATTTTTCCGAGTGATGAATTCAGAAGTAAGAATGGCTTTGAATGAGTATAAATTTGAAAAAAGAGTACTTCGTTCTTCTGGCTGGGGGAAAGTTCAGAAAGCTGAAGATTATCCTGCGTTTATACTAACAAAAAAAAACTATATTATAACTGAAAAAGATGAACAAATCAGAGATGTTTTACGGATAACTTCACAGATACATAGCTTATGTCTTTTTGCAGATTGTTTGCTCAATTTGGCTGCAAACAAAAAACTTCATGAATATGAAGTAGATTCTCATACAGGATTATCCTGCATGAGTTTATACGATTCTCTAATTAAAATCATGATAAATGGAGATTGATATGTTGATCGATTTCGACGGTTTCTTTAATAATGTTTTTAGAACTAAATTTAGCAATGCTTACAGCAATATTCTTATTAAGGAACCAATAGAATTCCCAGATCTGTTTTCTATGGAACAGCTTGTAATCCATATAGGAAGACATGGGACTGTAAGTAAATATCAAAATTGTGCAGAAATGTTAATCTGGTTTCAACAAAAGGAATCTTACAGGAATATGGGGCTTTTTATACTCTATTTTTTACTAAGAAAAGACCAATCTGAAATAACTATTAAAATAAAAAATAAACAAAGTGATTTAAAAAAGATCATTTTTACAAAGCCGGATAAATGCTTCACATATAACTATTTAATCTCATCTTTAGTAGAAAAATCTTTTCATTCATACAAATTCAAAAGAAGACCTATCCATAGAAAAGCATGGGATTCTAACATTTCAATTGAGGATACGCCCTCATTTATTTTAAAAGATAATGCTAAACTTGCTTCTACAGAAAAAGACATAAAAAATGTTCTTTATATTACTGGAAGCGAAAATGCTCTGATTCTTTTAGCTGATACATTTTTAAATGCTTCCTTAGCAGCAAATATCAAGTATAATTTTCATCATGAGTTTTATCTGGAGCCATTTCATGCATGGCAAGGGGCAGGCCGTTTTAGCTGCAGTATTCACTTTACCTTTCCAGGAAACAGTATGTGGGACTTTAGCTAGACTAAACTATAATAGCCTGAGTAGTTACCCTTTTGGTTTGAATCGGTCTGTGATTTTTTTAAGTAGGGCAAACTTATTATGCGTATAGTAGAAAGAATTATAGGCACAATTGGAATAACAATAAAGATTACAAAGTTGTGTTTTTTCATTTAGAAGATTTTTCAGTTGTTCAATTTTCTCAGAATTTAAATCACAGAAATGATAATCCAATGTATCCATTTTCTTTGTACAAGAGCGGATATAGCCATTGGGAGACACATTAATCCAACCGTATCTGGTCGGGTAGTTACAATTCCAGAATTTCTTATGGTTAATAAATTTGAAAATCCCTTTGAAATAATCATCAGGATCAATTATCGGGTAGCCTTCCGTCTTTTTGAGAAGAATGTAATCCACGATGTTCGTGAGCAGATCAAAGTCATCTTTGGTAAAATGAATATCTGCTCCTGTACTCTTTTCTTCGATATTGGGCACTACATATCCCAGAGAGATCTGGACATCATTGTCATGTGCATATTCCAACAGAAGCTTGATTTCCTCAAAATTATTCTTATAAATAACAGCGTTAATTCTGAAATGCAGATTGTTTTCTTTTCGCTCACATTTCAAGGCAGCTAAAATTCCAGGTTGAAAGATACTGTTTTTGTGAGTGACAATATTTTCTTTAACACCATCAACCGAAATATTTAAATAATTAAGGCCAGCCAGAGCAAGCTTGTGAATGGATAAATCAGTCAGTAAAGTTCCATTAGTTGTAATATCTGTGGTAATGTTAGCTTTACTACATTCTGAAATAGCTTGATATAAATGGGGCCAAATCATAGGTTCTCCACCTAAAAAGGTTATAAAACCACAATGTAACTCCACAGCTTTAGCTAAAATTTTCTCAAACTCGCCCATAGTCATAACATAAGAATTGTCTTTTCTTTGCCAGCAATAGCTACAGTTTAAATTACATGCATCTGTAGGAATTATCCGGACAAATGGAGCAGTGAATTGAAAAGAACTGTAAAAGCAAGCCTGACAAAAAGTGTAAAATTTGTTTTCTCCTAAAGCTTGTCTGCTCAGAGCTTTGAATCTTGATAAATTCATATATACCTCACAAATTTGAAATAATATTTAAGAAAATTAGCATCGATATTCAGGATAGACAGGATTTACAGGAAAATCCAATTTCTAATTCTAATTCCTATATCCTGCTCATCCTGTTTATCCATGCAAATACTCTCTTTTTTCTTTAGCATCGATGTTCAGGATAGACAGGATAAAATTCAATTTAGATTTCCTAAAGATCTTTGCTTCGTGTAAGTCGCTTATATTCCAGTTTTGGATTGCCAAAGTTTAAAATTAGTCCTACTTCTATACCAGTTGCTGTAAGATAATTTATTACCTGAGCACTATGCTCCGGAGTTAAAGCTCTTATTGCCTTCAATTCAACAATGACCTTTTCTTCTACAAGTAAATCACAGAAAAATTCTCCAACCGGATTGTTTCGAAAAAAAACCTTAATAGGATACTGATTAAAGACAGACAGACCTTTTTCTTTTAACAAAATTATCATTGATTTCTCATAAACAGATTCCAGAAAACCACTACCCAATTCGTTAATGACGTCAAACGCACAGTTAATAACAGTCTTAGTTATTTCTTCATGTTTCATGAAATATCCTCCTCTTCATATAATTAACTTCAATGTTCAGGACAGACAGGATTTGAGAGACCTTGATCCTACTTCCGACACTCAGATTACAATTGTAAGTGTTAGAATTTATGCATCTTCCCCTATCCTGAATATCCTGTTTATCGATGCAAAATTTCTCTAAAAGCGTTCCTTGGCTTTGGGAGATTTTCCGGCTCGTTTGGTTTTCTGAGCTTTTTCCTGTTGGAAGCTCCAGAGTTGAAAATTAGCTTTAGCTTCGAGAGTTTTTTCGAGGTTGTCGGGGAGTTGAGGGAAGAAATCGAGTCCTGTGACGCTTTCGACATAGTCAATAGAGACCGCGTACTTGGGCAGGGGATTGGTTGTAGCCTGGTTAGGGATAAGGAATCCTATGGCTTTTTTAACAGGATCCCTGTTATCAAGGATTACTTTAAAGAAATACGGAGGGACGGCAACTTTATTCTTTTTCCCGATAGAGGGGAATTTCTTGGTCATCCAGACAGGTCCAGTGACAATGTACAATTCGTTATCAGCTTTAGCCCAATAGCGGACAGTTCTTTCCAGATCTTCCCAGATCCCGGCATTGAATTCGTGTAATTGAGGGCTCATATTGCTCATGAAGAAGGATTCAGACATAGCCATTTCCGACCAGGCCATATCCGCAGCAGGAGCTAAATGCCCACGGTCATACCCTGATTTGACATAATCTGCAGTCTCAGCTGATTTTGTTTTAACCAGAGGATCAGGCCTGAAAGTACCTTTTCTCTTTCGTTTAATGGATACTTCTTTTTTGGTGAGCTTGTAAGCAACCCAGTCAGCCTGTTCATACTGTTCATTGTATTGGAGAGTATAGGCTTGATGTTTGATAATTTGGGCACCTTTTTTAACGACAGGAACAGCAAATTCAGAGTTTTCAGCAAATAGTATAAAAGTGGTACAGAGAATAAAAGCAAAGAGAAATAGTCGCTTATTCATTTACAATCTCCTGAGGAGTTTATTTAAGCAATGATAAAACTTCCTCTTCAGAAATAATTTTAATAGTAGGGATGGCCTGAGCTTTAGTCAGTTTGGAACCGGGGCTTTCACCCAGGACGAGGTAGTTCAGGTTTTTACTGACAGAAGAGATTATCCGTCCGCCGTTCTTTTCGATGAGTTCCTGCATTTCCTGGCGTGAATAATTAGGCAGAGTGCCGGTAATGAGGAAGGTTGCACCATTCAGAATATTTTGATAGCCTGTAAGATCGAGGGAGAACTTCAGACCAGCCTGTTTCAGGTCTTCAATCATTTTAAGATTTTCGGGTTGTTTGAAGAAATCCAGCACGGAGTAAGCAATAATATCACCGATTTCTTCGGCTTTGATCAGATCTTCATACTGTGCCTGAGCCAGAGCGTCTATGGTTTTAAAGTGATTAGCCAGAACTTTGGAAGTTTTGGCACCGATAAAGCGGATTCCCAAAGCAAACAGCACTTTTTCGAAAGGTTGTTCTTTGGATTTTTCTATTGCAGCTTTAAGGTTTTCGACAGATTTTTCAGCCTGTCTCTCGAGCTTCAGAACAAGAGAATAATCAATATTATAGATGTCCACCAGCGAATGGATGATTCCGGCATCGAGGAATTGTTTGATGACAGCTTCACCAAGTCCTTCAATATTCAAGGCATCACGGGAGGCGAAATGCTCCAGACGTTTTTGAATCTGGGCAGGACAGTTGATATTACTGCAATAGTGGACGACACCTTCTTTATCTTTAGTGAGTTCAGAACTACACTCCGGACAGGTGGAAGGAAAAACCACTTCAGGAGCTTCAGGTTTTCTGAGGGAAGCATCGGCAGAAAGAATCTTGGGAATGATCTCACCTGATTTGATAATTTTAACTGTATCTCCCAGATGCAGGTCCAGCCTTTTGATCTCATCTGCATTATGCAAAGTAGCACGGGAGACTGTGGAGCCTGACACAAAGACAGGTTTAAGGACAGCAACGGGAGTTATAGCTCCGGTACGACCCACCTGGTAGATGACATCCAACAGTTCTGTACTCTTTTCTTCAGCTTTGAATTTATAGGCAATTGCCCATTTAGGACTTTTTCCGGTATAACCCAATTCTCTTTGTAGAGCGAAACTATTGATCTTGATGACAATGCCGTCAATTTCATAAGCCAGAGAATCTCGTTGGGTATCCCATTCGAGGCAGTATTTTTCAATTTCAGCAAAAGAAGAAACAAATATTGTATGTGGATTGGTTTTGAAACCATTTTGTTTAAGAAAAAAGAGGAGCTTTTCCTGGGAGTTGATCAGCGGATCATCAAACAGACCGACAGAATAGATCACAGAGTCGAGTTTACGGCTTCTGACGATCTCCTGGTCTTTGACTTTGATAGTTCCGGCTGCTGCATTACGGGGATTAACAAACAGTTTTTCCCCGAGTTGCTCTCTTTCAGCATTGATTCTCAGGAATTCCTGAACAGGCAGATATATTTCTCCGCGTACCTCAATTTTTTTAAGATAAGGAATGCTTTGGGGGATTGAGATGATCGTTTTCACATTAGCAGTCACATCTTCACCTTCGACACCATCACCACGGGTAGTTGCATAAACAAGTTTCCCTTTATCATAATAGAGATTGATACTGAACCCGTCAATTTTATGTTCGAGTGCAACTGTGGGATAAGTTATTTCCAGATCTGAGGCAATCCCTTTCAGAAAGCTGTCTGCTTCGGCAAGAGAATAGGCATTGTCGAGACTGTACATTCTGACTTTATGGGGAATTGTCTTGTTTTCTTTGGTAAGATCAGAAGAAACTTTTTCGGTAGGTGTTTCAGAGATTTTATATTCAGGGTATCTTTCTTCAAGGTCTTTGAGGCGATGCACCAGCATATCATATTCGAAATCAGATATTTCGGGTTCTGCATTTAAATAGTAGAGACGATTGTTTTTTTCGATATCGATTCTTAAACTTAAAATTTCTTTGAGAATAGAATCATTGGCCATTGGTCTGCTTCACCGAAGGTGTTTTGGTTAATCTGACTTTGATGATCTTGCGGTTAGTCACCTGGAGGACTTCAATCTTGCAGTGTTCCAAGTTGATAACCTGACCCTGGGTTGGAATTTTAGCGATATTATTAATGATCAAACCACCTAAAGTTTCGTAATCACCTTCGGGTAAATTCAAATCATATTCATCATTAAGATAATCGACATCAACAAATCCTTTTATCAGCATGACATTATCATTGATGATCTCAACCTCGCCTTCTTCTTCTTCAGTATCGTATTCATCATCGATTTCACCGACGAGTTCTTCCAGGATATCTTCGATAGTGACGAGTCCGGCAGTACCGCCAAAGGAATCAACAACGACAGCCATACTTTTCTTTTTCGTCTGCATATCTTTGAGCAAAGCATCGACATCCATGGTTTCATGAACAAACAGTGCTTCTCTTTTGAGGACATCAGCTTTGAGCTGAGGTTGATCTATTTTACGGATAAGATCATAAATGATCAGGATCCCGGTGACTTCATCCAGGGTTTTATGATAAACAGGATAGCGGGTATAACCTTCCTTTTTGGCTAAAGCTATTATCTCTGAAATGCACATATCATCAGGAATTGCCACGATATCCATACGGGGAATCATCACATTCTTGGCTTTGAGTTCATTGAACTCCAGAGCATCTTCCAGCATTTCTTTCTGGGGTAATTGTAAGTGACTGTCTTCCTGTGTTTCAGAAAGTAAAAAGGCCAAATCGTCTTTGGTGAATAATTGAAAAGTATTATTCTCACTGACTTTGAACATCTTTTCCAGAACATTATTGATCTTGGAAACAAGCTTTACGAAAGGTCTGAGGAAGAAATAACACAAATTCAGAACAGGAAAGAAGAAGGGAACCAGAGTTTCGGCATAGTCACGGAAGATTGATTTGGGAATCACTTCACAGAAGATCAAAATGACAGCAGCCATGATGAAAGTCCCTAACTGGTTATCGGGATAGTATTTTTCGATTACAAAGACTGTAACCAAGGAGGATACTATAACTATAGAGACATTCTGACCCAGCAGAGCGGTTCCGAAGATCCTTTCCGGGGTACTGATGAATTTAAGAAGCTGTTTCTTATTTTTATCAGTTTTAGCAGCTTGTTCCAGCTTATATCTGTCCAAAGAAATCAAACCTGTTTCAATTCCGTTGAAGAAACAGGTCAGTAAGAAGAAAACTGCTATTAGCACTAATGCTATTAATTCCATCACTTTTTAACCATTGTTTAATTTTTCATTTTTATATGAAATTTTAAGTTGGTCGATAAACTCATCCAACTCACCCACAAGAATGCCATTGAGGCGGTATGATGTCAAGTTAATTCTATGATCAGTCACTCTGGACTGAGGAAAATTATAAGTACGGATCTTTGCGGAGCGGTCACCGGTGCCGACTTGGAGCTTACGGGCACTGGAGATTTCGGCTTCCTGTTTGGAGATTTCCATATCGAGTAAGCGGGCTCTCAGGTGCTTCATAGCTTTGGCTTTGTTCTTGATCTGGGATTTTTCATCCTGACAGGTCACAACCACACCGGAGGGAATGTGGGTAATACGTACAGCAGAATCTGTGGTATTAACGCTTTGTCCGCCGTTACCGGAGGAACGGTAAACATCGACTCTCAAATCATTATCACTGATCTCGATATCAACTTCATCAGCTTCCGGCAAAACTGCTACAGAGATAGCTGAGGTGTGAATCCGACCGCTGGCTTCTGTATTGGGAACTCTCTGTACACGATGTACACCGCTTTCGAATCTCATGTGTCCAAAAACAGCATCTCCATGCAGAGAGAATATGATTTCTTTAAGACCACCTATTCCTGTAGGGCTGGAGGAAATCTCGCTCAATTTCCAGTTCTTCCTTTGGGCATAATAGGTGTACATTCTGTAGAGATCAGCCACAAAAAGGGCAGCTTCATCACCGCCAGTTCCGGCTCTGATTTCCACGATAGCATCTTTATCATCATTTGGATCATTTGGTAATAACAGTGCTTTCAGATCTTCAGTCTTTTTCTCGATCTGCCCTTTGAGGATTTCAGCTTCTTCCTGAGTCATTTCCAGCATTTCTTTATCTGATTCGAAGGCCATCATTTCTTCGCATTCAGCGAGAAGTTTTTCCAGTTTTTCCAATTCAGCATAGCATCTCATGATTCCGGCTACTTCGTTGAATCTTTTAGAGATCTTGCGGAATTCTTTTTTATCACTCATCAAAGAAGAGTCCACGACTTTGGCACTTAAAATGTCATATTCGCCTTGTAATTCTTTAATTCTTTCTACAGGGATCATACTATTTCCTTTGCATTAATAAAGTTAATATTTGTGTGTTCGGACATATCCATTTCCAAAGCACTTTTCATTGCCACGAGAGCAACTTCAACCATTTCATCATCAGGCTGACCAGTTGTTATTTTTTGTAAAGCCATTCCGGGAGTGGTCATTAACTTCACAAACGGATGATCTATTTTTTTACCTGATAATCTGAGGACTTCATAAGAAATACCTGAGATCAGAGGTAATAAAAGAAAATGATAGCCGAGTCTCACCAGTAACTGAGGTACTCCGAAGTATTTGGAGACAAGAGTATCGACAATAGAGAAGATCAGTATAGAGATCAAAAGCACAAAGAACATAAAACTGGTGCCACAACGCGGATGCAGAGTGGAAAAAGTCTGGATGTTGGAAAGAGAAAGGGTTGCTTCTTTTTCGTAGGCAAAGACGCATTTATGTTCTGCACCATGATAGCGGAACAGTCTTTTGACATCGTTCAGCAGACTGATAATCCAGATATAGAGAATGAAGAAGACTATTCTGATTGAGCCGGCAAAGAGATTGAAATACATATTCTGTTTACTCAGATTCATTAGTTCAGCAAGTTTATAAGGTGCATAGGCAAAGAGCAGGAAAGCCATACCAAAGGCAAAGACGAAACTGAAGATTTCTTCCAGTTTGGCTCTGTTCTTGCCTTTTTCTTTTACTTTTTTTCCAGTGTCTTTTTCTTCCTGTTCCTTCCAGTCGATCTCGGCTCTTTGAGCTGAGAAGTTCAGAGATTTGAAACCGATGATCATCATTTCGATCAGGGATGCAAAACCGCGGACAATGGGTAATCCCAGGAATTTATTGCTTTTAGTCACACTGATGAATTTTTCTTTGCTGATCTCGATAGTCTTATCAGCACGGCGTATTGCGGTTGCTATGTATTCTGGACCACGCATCATAACGCCTTCTATGACTGCCTGACCGCCTACTGCTATTTGTTTTTTTTCTTCTTTCATAAAACCTCATGGGTATTTTTGATTAATCCAGCTTATGCAATATCTGCACAGAGTTTGGGTTGACGTGGGAGTCAACTCCTACATGCATTGTACACTGCATAATTAGGGTGAAAATGAATAAAAAAACACCACAATCTATAATAGACATATAGGTTGTGGTGTTCTATAAATTTGCTAATTGCTTTTAGCGTATTTTTTGTTGAATTTTTCTACTCTACCGGCTGTATCGAGCAATTTTTGCTTTCCGGTGTAGAAAGGGTGGCATTCTGAGCAAATTTCAACCGTTAAATTTGTGGTGGTTGATTTGGTCTCAAATTCGTTTCCACAGGCACATTTAACAAGCACCTTTTCGTATTTAGGATGGATTCCGTTTTTCATTTATATCTCCTTTTACTTACACATTATTTTCTTTCTTAAAAACAAAATTAATTCTCAAGTACTTATGTCAAGGACTTTTATCAAAAGAAGGACGCTTTTCGAGAGTTTAGCCACCGAAGTCCACCGAACCGTTCGCGAAAGATGAGAAAGGAAAAGGCGGTAGGTGTTGGTATCAGTGGGTGACGATTAATAGATCGCAGAGTGGATCGGGAGAAGGTGTCAGGTGCCAGGTGTCGGGGGTCAGTAGAGAAAGAGAAAGCAACAGAAACACTGACTTACACTGACGAGGAAAAGAGATCTACAGCAGCAAATGGAAGTGAAAACAGGCTAAGAGCAGAGAGAATACGGATAATTCAAAAAGGGTTTCAACTTCAGGTTGTAACCCTTTGATCATAAAGAAGTTTTCAGTTGATTATTCTTTTTTAAGCAAAACTAATAAAATCTAATCTTTATTCACCTCTGAAAATTCCAACCTCATTAGATCCTTCAGCCAGTCAAGTTCCAACTCTTTCTCAGTAAATAAATAGAAAGAAGGTTTGATGATCTCGATCGAAGCATTATACAAGATCTCAAATTTGGAATATACTCTCAGAAGAGAGAATGCCTTAGAGAAATCTGCAAATAAACTGTTGTCTTTTTGGTTAAAAATATACATTTTTTCATTGGAAACAGTATCTTCCCAAATCATGAAGCGACCTTGACTCCAAAGGTGATAATTCTCTCCACCGTTTAGAGTGTGCTTCTTTGAATGAGCACCTGAATGAAAGTGTAAGCGATGTTCGTGATCAGGTTTAAAGTTAAGGGCAACCATTTCTCCACAATAGGTAACCAATCCGCTATTATTTTCAAATTGAGCAAAAGATGCCAGGATCGGCAGTCCGGGTGCCAACAGGTAATAGTTTCTGGTCTTAATTCCTTTCATTTCCTCAATATTATGATATTCCACTTCAATGTAAAATCCCTTCCAAACATTTCCATATTGATCCTGCATTTCACAGAATTCAGCGTTTCTGGGTTCGTTCAATAAGTTAAGAGTAGTGTAGTTAGGCTGCATGGGTGATAATCCGCCCAGCCAGGGGTTTTGAGTTCCTTTGATGCCATATTCAGGGAAGTTGGAATAGATCCATTCCTTTTGCTTATAACCAAGAGAATATACTATAGGAGCATAAGCAGAGCATGTTTTTAATTTCAGCACTCCGTTATCCAAGACCATAACTTCTTTACCTTCTTCTTCCTGAGTTAATTGCAGTACAGGTTCGGTGGTTGTTTTAAAGAGTACTTTTGCCTGCTTATCTTTTTTGAAACCATAGTCCACATCCAGGGATATAATATTCAGCCCGGGATTATCGCAGGAAAAGGGAGTCAGATCAATTTTCTTTTCTGAATTTATGGTATGGGTCTGCTTTTCTACCAACACTTCATTTACGAAAAGTTCAACACTTTTTTGATTATAAACTTCCGTATAATCTATTAATTGTGCTGCATTGATCTCTTGCAGAATTGGGTTGCCGGAATTTATGACTAATTCGCGATCAGGTCTGGTTAAGGAAGACAGGGTAGTATCCTGTAGTGCATAAGCTCTTAACTGATCAGGAGTCTTAAACATATTCAGAATAAGTTTCAAAGGTTTGGACATAGTATTTATGGGCAGTTCAAACAAATTATATTTAAAATAAACCTGTTTACGATCATCAATATCAGGTTCAATTCCATCCGGGAAAAGGACAGAAAATGTATTTCCATCTGATTCTGCAAATAACCAGTTTTCTTCCAGTTTTTTTGGTATTGGTGTAAACTGATTATCATCCACGAAGGAAACATTTCTGATCAAGTCACCTTTATGAGCAAAGGTAAAGGTCCAATTTCTTAGGATTGTGCCAAACTCCAACACCAGGGTATCTTCATATGAGCCAAAATCGTTAACAACAACATAGCACTCTAAAACACCTGAAGAAAATAATCTGAAAATGCGGGTTAAATCCACACCAGGAAATTTGCGGGATTTATAACTCAGGGACATTTCTGTGTAATCAGGTAAATCCTCCAGCTTGTAAGCATATGGTTTTATACTGAGAAACTCATCGTTGTAGGTCTCTCCTAAATAGAAAGAATTGAAATTTAGCATAGTTCCGTAAATATGGTAAAATCTGTCGGTTATCTGATTGTTCCCTGTTTTGACTATCCAATAGAACAGCCCATTCCTCAGATAATAGGTATCTTTTGTTTTAGCAACATATTTTCCCCACAGCATACCTGCACGTAAGACCATTTCATCTTCATAGGTAATGATATCATTTTCACTGGTTCTGGCTTTTATCTTTATATTTTGGATATACATTAAGGACTCTTTAGCAGTACATGAGATATAAATACTTTTCTTTTCTGAGGCTTCCAGACTAAATTTCAGCAAAGGTTCCAGAAAAGTTATTTTTTCCTGTTCTGGAAATTGTATTTCATAATCAGTTTTCAATTTCAAATTGTTTTCTAAATTGAAGAGAAATTTTATTTCTTTATCGGGAATATCAAAGGTTCCATATTGCATTTCAGACATTGTTAAAGGATATTTTGCATCAATTCCAATGCCAAATATGGCTGACTTACCATTCACGGTTATGTGAACAGATACTGCAGGTTTGGTATTAAACTGATTCTCTTTTTCAGGCATAAGCAATAGTTTGAAATCTCTGATTATCTCTAATTCTTTATCAATAGTAAATGATTCCTCCACTGGGAAAGACACAATTTGATCGATGATACCTTTTAAGTCAACGGTCAGCGGTTTATCAGTTTTATTATGAATCAGAATAGACAGTTTTTGATTAAGACCGATGATTGGTTTTGCCGAGGGTGTGGAGATCTGGATTTGAAAATCAGCACAATCTAAAAAATTCATAAGTCTGCCGGATGCCTCAAATCGAGCTTCTAACCTTTTGTCATTTTTTTCCCAGACATAATCATACTCGATAAAATCACCCTTCTTTTCGCCATCATGGACAATTTCATAACTTCTTTTCTGGTCCTGGTATTTATCAAATTGGTTCAGGTAAAAAGCTGTCAGTTCATTCTTGATGAGATAAGGGATGAAATTAATAAAGAAAGTATAGCTTTGTTCTACTTTTGTCCAGATGAAGCCGCATTTTTTGTATAAGGGTACTGCTTTTGTATTTCCTTCCCAGGTAAACAAATACAAATGAGGATAACCAAGTTCGATTGCTCTCTCCAGACATTTCAGGACCAGCAATTTCCCCAGTCCCTTTCCATGATACTCAGGATCAACGGACAGCATATTTATGATTATTCCGCCTGGTACTTCCGGAAACGGACCCAGATTCACATATCCGACGGCCTTTTCGCCTTCCATAAGCAGATAACGATTGATAAACTCGTTTTTATTTTGATGTTGAATTTCTCTTTCTTCAGTCATGTTGAATTCATATCCATTCCAGCCGGAACTGCTTCTATTCCACATATCTGCTGATGCTTTTGCGTAAGTATTATCATATTCCACTAAACGAATTTCTTCCATAAATCCTCCAATAGTCTGAGTTCATAACAATTACTTATTATAATTTATTCTTATTTGTCAATAGAAATTGCGGAGGGCAGGGAAAGATAACTCACCCCCGGCCCCTCTCTTGGAAAGCGAGGGGTGTGAATGTTAACAATCCATTCCAGAACATACCCTTGGTAAGGGAAGGGGATGCTTTGAGAAATGGACGATATGGACTCAATGGACTATATGGACTTTTCCAGGCGTCAGGTGCCAGTGGGGAAATAACCCATCCCGTTCCGTTCCCTGGGTAAGAGAAGGTGAAATGACAGGTGAAAGTAAATGATAGCCTGAAGGCATCAGAAAGGGAAATTTCCGAAACACAGACTAACACTGACTAACACTGACAAGAGATGAGATCTGAGGCTATAGTATGAGTGTATTGTTTGATAAGGGAGAATCCACAAGGGGTGTTGAAGAGAAAGACTCTATCTATGACTTAACTGTATATTTATCAAACAATTGTAAATATGGGTTCAAAAAAGACATTAGAAACAGGAAATATTTTCCCATTTTGGGGAGAAAGGGAAAATATTAGAATAGTAGTAAACGCGTATTAAAATATATAACTTCCATTATAACAATACTTTAAAGCGATGTGAACAACATTGGCACAGGGGATGCATCTAATAAGATTGGTTAGTTTATAGAGTGTATCGAGTGACAGATTTCCTCTTTGTGGTTGAAGAGGAATTCATGACGCCCATTTGGTTCGGTTAGTAAATTTCAAAGGGGGAAGGGATTCCCCTGAGTTTTTAATAATCATTAAGAAGAGGAAATGAAGATGAAAAATTTAATGTTAAGCATCGTGGTTTTAGTTTTGGTGGCTAATGTTTTTGGGGAAACCCGTTTAAAAGACATCAGTTCATTCACCGGATTGGAATCAAAATCCGTGATAGGATACGGTTTGGTCGTAGGTTTGCAGGGTACGGGCGACGGCTCAAGCTCGCAAATGACCATTCAGTCGATCATGAATATGCTTGATCATTTCGGGATATCAGTACCCATGAACAAGATCAGACCCAATAATGTGGCTGCAGTAATGGTGACTGGGATCATGCCTGCCTTTGCGAAGACAGGATCCGAGTTTGACGTTATAATTTCTTCGATTGGTGATGCCAGGAGTTTGGAGGGTGGAGTTCTATTAATGACTCCCCTTTCCGGAACCGATGACAAGCAATACGCCATGGCACAGGGACCCGTGTCCATTGGCGGATTCAATGAGGAAACCAAACAAGTTAAAATCAGAAAGAATTATACAAATGTAGGCCGTATTCCCAACGGAGCAATTGTAGAGAAAGAGATATACAGTCAGTTAGTCAGTAATGGCGAGTTATTATTAAACCTTAAGAACAGTGATTTTTCGACAGCTCAGAAAGTTGTATTAGCAATCAACAGGAATTTCCGCACGAAGCTTGCTTATGCAGAAGATGCTACCTCGATCGCAATAGCAGTACCTGATTCAGTGTTATCCCGCAAGAATCTGGTCGGCTTTATCTCCAGAATAGAGAATTTGCAGGTAACCCCTGAGACCTCGGCTAAAGTTGTGATCAATGAGAGAACAGGCACCATCGTAGCGGGTGGAAATGTTCAGATCAGTGAAGTCGCTATATCTCACGGCAATCTTATTATAGAAATCAGAAACAGAACTACCACTACCAGCATAGGCAGATTGAGCCAGACTAATACTGATGGCAAGGCTAATGTATCGAGTGAAATCGGAACAGTAATGGTGATGGAAGCAACGACTGTGCAGGAACTTGCGAGATCACTGAATAGTATAAAAGTCAGTCCGCGTGATATGATCTCGATCTTTCAATCATTGAAAGCATCCGGATCATTACAAGCCGAACTTGAGATATTGTAGGAGCAAAAATGAGTATCAATCTGGTTAATTTGAATAACGATGTGAGTGCCAAGATGGAGCTGCAGAAGACTGAGGAATTAAAAAAACTCAATTCGAAGGCAGGTTCCGGAAAGAAAGAAGATGTTGAAAAGGCGGCACAGGGATTCGAAACCATGATGATCAAGCAGATGCTGAATACAATGACTAAATCTTTAGAGAACGGTGGATTTTTTGGTGAGATGCCTGGTTCAGATTTTTATCAGGAAATGTATATGCAGAAGATTTCGGAGACGATGAGCAGACAGGGGCATTTTGGGATTGCAGACATGATCAAAAGACAGATGACAAATGATTATACCAACCTTCCCATAAAGTCTGTAATGCCGGAGTTTGAGAAGACTGCAACACCAAGGGATAAGGAAACAACACCAAGGGAGAAGGAAGGAGTCAAAGAGGTACAAGCAGTTAAGGTAGAGAAAAGTGAGAGCACACCTAAGACCTTATTAAGCCGGTTGAACTTTTTGGAACCGATCATAACCAAGGCAGCCAACCTATTCCATGTAGAGAAGAATCTGATCAAAGCCATTATAGCTCAGGAGAGTTACGGCAATGGCAATGCAGTATCGAAATCAGGAGCCAAGGGTTTGATGCAGTTGATGGATGGTACGGCCAAGGATTTGGGAGTAACAGATCCTCACAATGCTGAGCAGAATATTATGGCCGGAACAAAGTATATTAAGCAGATGCTGGATAAATATCAGGATAAGGAAGTTGCTTTGGCAGCGTATAATGCCGGACCTGGAAATGTTGATAAGCATGGCGGGATACCGCCTTTTAAGGAAACTCGCAATTACGTCAAAAAGGTAATCACCTTTTACGAAAACATGGAATAAGGAGAAACGCATGGAAGCTTTAATCAAGGACTTCTTTAAGGCTTGGGAAGATGAAATCGCTGCGTACCAGGAAGTGGCTTTAATCCTGGGAGAGCAGAAATCAGCCTTAGTTGACTGGGATATCAAGAAATTCCAGAAAGTTAGTCAGGAAGCAGCTTTATTGATCAGTAATGCTAACAAATCCACCAATTTCAGGCATGACTTGATGGAAACATTGATAGTTACACATGATCTAAAGTTGGAGAATTACTCCCTGAAAAACATCTTTGAAGTATTTTACAAAGACGAAGAGAAGGAAAAATCGAGTATATTCTTCAAGGTATTTTCGAATACTCTGAAGCAGATCGACAAGTTTTCCGCACAGAACAAAGAGTTGATCAGAACAGGGCTTGAGCTTGTAGGTGAGAATTTGGAAATGATCGCAGACATCATCGACAAAGACAGAGTCTATAGCCGGGTTGGCATGATTCAACCGAAACGCAATGCCATTTTATTAAACAAGAGGATTTAAAATGATCAATCTGATAAATCTCGGGAAGAAAGCACTTGCAGTTAATGAGGCGAATATTGACATAACGGGTCATAATATTGCCAACATTAACACACCGGGATATAGCAGACAAAGATTAATCCAGGAAGCCAGTGCTCCTATGAGCGACATACTGGGGAATTATGGTTCCGGTGTTGAAATGACGAGAATCGAAAGAACCAGAGACCAGTATTTAGACCGTCAGTATCGTGATGCGAACACGGATTTGGGGTATTGGGAAAAGTCTTCTGCCAAGCTGAAAGAACTTGAATCAGCGGTAGGCGGACCAGATCAGAACAGTATTAGTACACAATTAAATCTCTTTTTTGACAATTGGGAATCTTTAGCCAATAATCCCAATAGTTCGATTCATAAGAGTAATTTAGTTGATCAGACAAAAGAACTTGTAAACAGCTTTCATGACTTGCGAAACTCCTTAACAAATAAGAAAAAAGAAATCAATGATGAGATCGTTGCCAATGTAGGCAAAATTAACAAAATAACAGCAGAACTGGCTGATTTGAATGCCAGAATTAAGATGTCGGAAAATGAGAATGCTCCGGCTAATGATTTGCGGGACAGATTTGATTATTTAGTTGATGATCTTTCCAAGATCGCCAATGTTACGGTACAGACCAAAAATTCAGATGGCAACACCATAATTTATCTGGGATCCGACCTGATAGTAGCTTATGATGAAGCCAGAATGCTTTCAGTAGATAGTAGTTCAGACGGGGAAATTGACCATTCCAAGGTAATCTGGAAAGACAATTTTGAAGAAGTAAACGGACTTAATAACGGTGAGTTAGCCGGATTAATCAACACACGTGACAACACGATCACAAATTACGAGAGTATGCTGGATCAGTTGGCAGTGAAGTTATCAGAAGTGGTCAATGACATTCATAAGACAGGATACGATGCCCAGAATCCTCTAGGAAACGGAAAGAACTTTTTTAAATCTGATGTCACAGGAGCAGCTGATTTTAATTTATCAGATGAAATTCTGTATGATTTTAATAATGTTTCCGTATCCGAGTCAGGGGAAGTTGGAGATAATCAGATAGCATTGCAAATAACCGACCTAAGATCAAGTAAAGCTTTCTCAGATAACCAGAGTTTAACTGAATATCTGGGAAGTCTTTTAACTCAAATAGGACGGGATTCAGATAAAGCTGCGACAAACAGTGAGAATCTGGGAACAACACTCAAGCAGGTAAACAATTTTAGAGAAAGTGTCAAGGGAGTCTCTTTGAATGAAGAGTCTGCCAATTTGATCAAATATCAACAGACATATCAGGCCGCTGCGAAGATAATATCAATCGCAGATACAATGTTTTCAACAATAATAGGTTTAGTAAGATGATTAAGAATAGATCATTAACATTCAACCAGGGAAGGTGCTTATGTTAATTTTAACACGTAAAGTCGGAGAATCAATCCAAATTGGAGATTCCATTGAAGTAGTATTAGCAGAGATCAACAAGGGTTCTGTGAGAATAGGCATAAATGCTCCGAGAGATATGCCGGTGTATCGTAAGGAGATTTATCAGAAGATCTTACAGGAAAACCAGGAAGCTGCGGACTTTAGTTTAAACAATAAGGAATTCGACAGTCTGAACCAATTGCTTACCCAAGTGGTAAAGACGGAGAAATCCTAAATCGGGGGTTAGTATGAGAGTGACCAATACTATGATGTATAACCAAATGATGACCAGTGTTTCGAACAATATGGAAACATATAACAGGTTAACAGAGCAGATGAGTACAGAGAGAAGGATAAACAATCCTTCAGATGATCCTGTAGGCTTTGGAGTAGCTCTGAATCAGCACACTGATCTATCTGCAACAAATCAATATGTGAAAAACATGAAGGAAGCTGAAGAGTTTTTGAAAGCAACAGACAGTGCACTGAATTCGATAGATGATATCATCACGAATGTCAGGGAAATTGCAGAGACGAATGCCACAGAAACAGCCACAGCGACAAACCGTTCCATAGCTGCCGACCAGATCGACCAGTATATTGATCAATCCATAGAAATTGCGAACACTCAAGTACGAGACCGTTACATATTCTCCGGCTTCAAAACCGGAGATCCTGCTTATTCAACTCAGGGAAGAGTTTTAGATCCGTATGCCAATACGAACAATTTCTATCAGGGCAAGGTCGCTGCTTCCGGAGATTATCAATTAACCCAGAATCAGACCTATATGATCAAATTCACTCAGGGTGGAAATGTAGGAACAGCCGGAGCAGCAACTACGGCGAAATACAGTATCTCCACCGATAATGGAGCAACCTGGAGTGATGAACAAGATTTTACCAGTCTTTCCGTGGATGTTATCGACAAAGACGGAATCGACTCCGGTTTGAATCTTGAATTTGATCCTGCAGAATTACATGAAGATGATGTCTTTAAACTCGACATCACTGCCGGTAATTATCAGGGAGACAATGGGAAGATTGATTACAATGCGAATAAGAATACCAGACTCACAACCAATGTAACAGGTCAGGAAGTTTTTGAAGACAACAAATATTTCCAGACACTGCATAAGCTGAGTCAGGCCTTGAAGAACAACAACCAACTGGAAATTGCCCAGTCAGTAGCAGACTTAAAAACCCTGCAGACAGATATGCAAACTCAGATCTCCTCAGCAGGTGTGAGCCTGAGCAGAGTTCAGGTTGCTCAGAGTAATCTGACATCGATGCAGGAGAATCTGACAGCCAGTATTCAGGATATAGAAAAGGTGGATGCAGTCCAAACGCTGACTCAGTTCACCATGGCAGAAAATGCTTTGAATGCCTCGGTAACAGCCCTGGCCAAAATATTCCCAAAGAGTCTTTTAAATTATTTATAAACACAAGGAGAGAATCATGAAAATCAACACCAGATGTTTCGGAGAAGTTGAAGTCAATCCTTCAACAGTTATCACCTTCACAAACGGCATACTAGGATTTCCTAACAGTAAGAATTACATTCTTATTGATCACAATGAGAAATCACCGCTCAAGTGGCTTCAATCGGTAGATGAACCACAATTAGCTTTTGTTGTTACGAATCCCAATCTTTTCAAGGAAGATTATATCATCAACATCTTCAAGAAAGATTTAGAGGATCTGAATGTAGAGAACACAGGCAGTGTAATCCATTTGGTCATTGTTACAGTTCCCAGAGATCCAAGCAAGATGACAGCCAATCTCAGAGCTCCCATCCTGATCAATACTGAGAACAATCTGGCCAAGCAATTCATTATTGATGATATTGATTATGAAATCAAGTTTGGTTTGATCCCTGAAGAAAGAGTTGCAAAAGTAATCTAATGTAGCAGGCAGTAAAAGCATAACCAAAGAAGGGATTCTTACCATGTCCAGGGATGGATAGGTTATGGTTTTTGGGAGGATGAGTATAAGAAATAAATATAGTATTTGAATTTTTAAGAAGCAGTGGAAAAAGAGACTCATTTAGAGAATTATTTAACAAAGATAGACAGGATATACAGGATTAGAAAAGTAATAATGTAGAAAGGTATATATAAGTTTTGAGATACCGTTGGCATTAATTCAGGAATTTAAGACTAAGCAGGAGAAGGAAACTCATCCTCTGATCCTTCCCTTAAAAGGGAAGGACGCACTGAATCCATATATTATTCGAGAGATTGGGCAGCTTGCCCAATTAAAGTGTCGAGTGCTAGTAGGAGAAGATAAAGTTTAAGTTACTAAGACTTAAACTGATAGGGAACGAGAATTATTATACAACTAAGGTTAAAGTCGGATCAATAAAAACAATCATATTATTAATGAAACGTTTTTAAGCAATAATAGTTTATTATATTGACAGGTAAAATTATTCTGGAAAGCTATGTTTAAGAGTGAATCTTGAATAATTACGATTAATGATGGAGGTAGTATGAGAAAATATGTATATTGGTCATGTTGGGTGTTTTTATTGCTTATTGTTTCCTGTACACAAAGAAATCCATTAGCAGTAGAAGACTCAAATTTAATTATTGGACAATGTAATGGAAGCAAAATTGAGATTCCTGGTGATTCTACAGAATATTTATTTCGGCAGGAATTCAGTTGGGATACGAGAAATTTAAATAATCCTAAATTTGCTATCAGGTTTACAACGACAAATGCTGATTTACCGGAAGGGGTTTTTACTGATGCGGAAGGCTGGGTTTACCATTATCAGGCTGGTGCTGACACTTCGGTACCATTATCCTCCCCGGATTGTGAAAGAACGATCTGGACAACTCAAAAATATTATCAGACTTTTATAAAATCACATCAGCAAAACATTGCTTATTTTATTAATAAAATAGAAATCAAATGTCTTGATAGAAATAATAAGGCATATAATGCAGAAAAAGTATTTAACACAGAAAGAATCATACAAACGAAGATATTATCACCGAATGTTCCGAATGGTGCAGAATGCGGTGATGGAATCAGAGTAAAGGTTCAAGAAGTTACCGGAGACATTTTCATGGATGGTTTGTATGCAGATCATTTCATGGTGAGGGTTAATATTGTTGATACACTGGGGACTATGATTCAGGAAGGTGAATGGGTTAATACTAATACTTTTGAGAATATGCGGGATTTTGTATTGAATCAGAACACTACTCCCCACCTTACAGTAAACACAAATCCAGCACACAGGAATCAGATTCAGGTATATTGTGTCACACATTCAGGAGT
This sequence comes from uncultured Candidatus Cloacimonadota bacterium, assembly GCA_964419225.1. Lineage (GTDB taxonomy): Bacteria > Cloacimonadota > Cloacimonadia > Cloacimonadales > CAYQPF01 > CAYQPF01. Next base: position 26,692 of record CAYQPF010000010.1, read on the forward strand.
GCAGGAAGGAACACCTCAATCAACAATTATCAATGTAAAAGATACTTATTATCCTGTAGCTTGTATTTATCCTTTGATTACAACAGGTCTTGGAGATAATCATTTTACATATGATATTCCACAAGTTTCCAATTTTAATTTTTTAGAGGAATACCATTCGGACGGATATCATTTCGCACAGCCTTTATTTATCAAATACAGCAATGAAGAATTTTCTTTCGAAGCCATTGGGAGTAATAATTTTAGAATTGATCTTAATTGGGGATTTAATGGAGAATTTACTTCGAATTACCCAGTTCAAAAACCAAGAAATGAATTACTTAATAGTAATGCTTACTATTATTATTCGGAAGTACGGTACTATTATCTGCAACTTGACTTGGAAGCCAATTTTCTCCCGGCATTGGCAAATCATATTGTGACATTACCTGGCGAAGGCAATTGGATTAAACTTCCGGCTAATCATCCACAAGCTAAAAGAATAGTAATGAGCAATCTTTATACTGGTGAGCATATTTTCAAGATTAAGGTAGAGGATTTATCCGGGAAAATCTCACAGGAACCAGCAGAATACAAATTCAAAATAGTGGAACCAATACCATTTTCAGAAAAACAAGGCATCTTGATTGTGGATGATGAGCAGGCTCAAATGAATATCTCTCCTGATCTTCTGATTGACAATTTCTACACTCAAGCACTACAAAACATCAGTATGTCGAAAACTGTCATCGATCTGGACAGTCTTTCTAATGTGTTTGGTTACAACTCTCCATATTTTGATGACGGTGAAATCATTTCTTCTTGTGAATTGCAGAAATATAAATATATTATTTGGCACTCTGATAATCCAACATTTAATAATACTTACAGATTTAACAAAAGTAATGATGCTATAAATTTAGCACTAAAGAATGGTACTACTTTTATATTAAGCAGCGGGGCAGTTTTTAAGAAGATCTCTGATGAAGAAAGGTATACCCGGAATATGTTTACTAAATACTTTGGCATTTCACCCAACAAGAATGACGTACTTGCAGTAAGTTCAAACCAAAATAATTATCCTTATATGGTTGGAGCAATGGGTTTGGCTAATCTTCCGACATTGAATCTTAATCTTAGTGAAACCCAATTTTGTCCAATTGTCAGAACAAGACAAGGATTAAGCTGGGTAACATACTTTCTCAACAGCACAGCCACACCAATCTATTCTTTTATCTGTAAACCTGTCGGCACCGGTACTTATGATCCGACCCAGGCACAATATGACTTGTACAATGGAAAAACAATTGGTTTGAAGAAAGTTACAGGTAATACTACTGCTTACTTGTTGGGATTCCCGCTTTCTTACATGAATTTGAGCGAAGTAACAGCCTTTTTTAACCAGGTAATCAATTAGGGGGAATAATGAAGAAAATAATATTAATAGCATTGTGCATAATTACAATTAGTTTAATTTTCGGAAAATCAATCATAGATACTGACTCGAGAACACTGATAAATAATTCTCTTATGGAATCTGGTAACTATAATTTAAATTTCACTAATTTTGGATGTATGGGAGAATTTAGTAACATGGACTACGGTTTAGAATATCCCAGGGGATCAGGAGTCAATTATCTTTATCAAAGTGCTTTTTGGGTAGCTGGTAAAAAGTATCGGAGAAACTCAGAGGGAATCAAGCTTTATTGGAAAAATTGGCCACCCGTAGCACAAAACGATTACTGTGTTCAGGGAGATGAATATTACAATAGTCATACTGGATTACAAGCTGTTATAGACACACTGACAACAGTCGGTTTTGATGGAGATGCAGATCTTTTCGAGATGTTGCCAGCTTATAATACTGTTGAAAGCAATCTTATTCCCAATTATGCAATTTATAATACTCAGGATAATGTTTTAACCAGTATTTTGGGTTATCCACATCCCAGGGACTTCAGTGTAATCGATCCGCAAAATACCTGGTGTTTTACTCAACCTGTTTATGAAAATGCAGATTATCCTGGCTTTGAAACTAAATCATCTTTTTCTTATGATTATAGTCCTTTCAACAATGTCTTGGAGAGAGACTATGGTTCTAGTTGCACTATGAATACTCATATTCCCCTGGGCATTGCGATAGTTCAACAAGCATTCACGTGGCCAGTACAAAACTATGCTAATATGTGTTTTATTAAAACAAGACTATACAATTCCAGTACAATAGACACATTGTTTGATCTTGCTCTAAGTAATTATGTGGATGCAGATTGTGGAAGCAATTCAGGCGATGACAAGAGTGGTTACGATAGAACAGAAGGGCATGAGTTTGCTTTTAGCTATGATTCTGATAGTGATAATGGAGTTACACCCGGATATATTGGTTCAAAAGTATTCTATAATCAGGATAATGCTCAGAGGAGTTGCTGGTATTGGAAAATTGGAAATGGACCTCATGATAACAATCCATTATCGCTTACACCCTCACCCAGAAAAACGGCAAATGAAAAATACTGGTTAATGACGAGTAGAAATCCTGATGAAACAAAATTTACGAAGTTAAGAAAAACCCCAACAGAAAACCCAAATCCAATTTTTAATCAACCTGATGCTGTTGATACCAGATTTCTCAACTCCTTCTGTGGTGCTCAACCCGGAACACCGGACTATAACAATCCCAATCTGAGATGGAATCTTGCTCCCGGGCAGTTTGTAGATTTCTATACCGTTATCTTCCTGGGAAACAGTCTGGAAGAATTGCAGGAACTTAGTGTAATGGCTACAGATTTGTATAACAGCAATTTCAATCCTGCAGCTTTTACCGGACTGCCAAGTCTTCCCTATCTTTACAATCTGCAATCTACCAACGATACTTCTATCAAAGTTAAATGGTATAATTACAATCAACCTGAGGAAACCAGAGTCTATTGGAAAGAAGCTGAAGCTCCTGCGAGTACTTGGCAATACACAGTTGCAGCACCTCAGGATACAACGATGACTCTGTCAAACCTGACCTACGATCAAGCGTATAAAGTTAAAATTGTCGGAATAACAAATCTCAATGGTACCGAACCTGTATATTTGGAATCATCCACGAAGGTAAAAATTGCTGGTGAAATAGCTAATGAGGATGATATTTCTGACACACCTGAAATCGTTTTAAGTAATTATCCTAATCCTTTTAATCCTGAAACAACAATATCCTTCAATATTCCTAAGGATGGCAAAGTTGAACTGGCAATATTCAATATCAAAGGGCAGAAAATAAAGACTCTGGTCAATGAGAGTAAGCCAAGAGGGAGTCACACTGTGACATGGAATGGGAAGAGCAGCAACAACAAAAGCGCTTCATCCGGGGTTTATTTCTATAAATTAACATCTAATGGAAAAACCCAAATGAAGAAGATGTTGCTGATGAAGTAACGAGTGACGTGTGACGAGTGACGAGTGACGTGTGAAGAGTGATGAGTATAGTGGGGTGCAAGAGATTGCACCCTTTTCATTTTGACAATACAACATATTTTTTTATCATACTAACGGGTTGGTATTAGCAAAGTAGCACAGACTAACACTGACAATATAGTTGTTAGTTGTTAGTAATGGGGAGAGAAAGAATTGCCACAAAAAGGCACAAGAAACACAAAAAGAGATATTATCGACAGCATTAATAACACAAATTGCAAAAGAGAAAGACAAAATTCTACATTCAACTAAAAACAATACTTGACATTAATCTTAGGCATTAGTATAAATTGTTTAAATTAAAAAATCGGGAGGTTCAGGATGAGATTAGTACACAAAATCTTAGTCTTAGGGGTAATATTTGTAATTTTAATGAGTATGTTCAGTTGCAAAGGGAAGACTCAGGAGAAATTAATTATTGGAACATCAGCAGAGTATCCGCCTTTTGAGTACAAAGAGGGTGGCAAATTTGTCGGCTTTGATATTGAAATAGCTCAGGCAATAGCAGACAAATTAGGTTTAACTCTGGAAGTTGTGGACATGTCCTTTGATTCTTTGGTTCCTTCCTTAACAGCGAACAAGATTGATGTGGCTATTGCAGCTATGACGATCAATGCAGACAGAGAGAAAGTTGTAAAATTCTCTGTACCTTACTATATGACCAATCAGGCACTTCTGGCACCTAAAGACACCAAACTGGTAATTACCAGTGCAGAAGATATAACCAAATATAAAGTTGGTGTTCAGAATGGAACAACAGGTCAAACCTGGATCGATGAAAATTTAATAACACCCGGAAAAATGAAGAAAGATGCTCTGAAAAAGTATGATACAAATATTGAAGCAGTTACAGATTTAATTAATGGTAACATTGATCTGGTTATAATTGATGATGTTGTAGCTAAAGGTTATGAAAAAGCAAAGAATGTAAAATCAATATTCTTGATTGAAACTAATGAATCTTATGGAATCGCTTTCCCTAAAGATTCACCTAAGTATGAGAAGATCAACAAAGCTCTTCAGGAAGTTATGGCTTCACCGAAGTGGCAGGAATTACTCGACAAATACATAATTGGAAAAATCCAGTAGTAAAAATTTAATATATGGGCAGGCGTTTCGTCTGCCCATAATTGTTTGAACAGCTAAAGGGAAAATAATATGATAGATATATCACAGATTTTATTTAATATTCTGGAAGCAAGTAAAGTAATTCTGACGAATTCACCCTATCTACTCAAAGGGATCCTTGTTGCTGTGGAAATCACAGTGTTATCGATGGCATTAGGGTTGGTCTTAGGAATATTTATAGCTTTCACCAAGATCTATGGATCCAAGACGATGAAGAGGGTTGTCGGGTTCTACGAATGGATAATGCGGGGTCTGCCGATTCTGGTACTGCTATTCATTATCTATTTTGGGTTACCGACATTAGGAATTCAGTGTGATCCCTTCTTATCCATTGTTTTAGCCTTGGGATTGGCTTCTTCAGCATATCAGGCACAGATCTACCGCGGAGCAATCCTTTCGATAGGTTCTGAACAGATGGAAGCCGGATTGACGCTGGGACTGAACAAATTTCAAACTTTGTTCTACATTATCCTGCCTCAGGCAGTCCGCTTATCCTTACCAGGTTTTACCAACGAATTTACAATTGTTCTGAAAGATTCTCCGCTGGCATATGCAGTGGGAATTGCAGAAATACTCAAAAACGGGCATGATATCATTTTACAGACTTATCGTCCTTTCGAGATTTACTTTGCCTGTTCTATTATATATTTTTGTTTATTTCAACTGTTTTATTTTATTTTTACCCAAATAGCTAAACGCTATGAAGTCCCCGGGTACATCTTGGAAGTTTAAGGAGAAGAATATGGAGCAACCTTTATTAAGAGTCGAGAATGTAAAAAAAGCATTTGGAAAGAACACTGTATTAGATGGTGTTTCTTTTACGATGAACAAAGCAGATGTGAAAGTAATAATTGGTTCTTCCGGGACAGGAAAATCAACATTACTGCGTTGTATAAATTTATTAGCACCCCCTGATGCGGGAAAGATCTTTTTAGCAGATGTGGAAGTTACGGCTATGAAAAGGAATATACAGTCAATCCGTCAGAAGATCGGGATGGTTTTTCAGCATTTTGCCTTATTCAATCATTTAACAGCTTTGGACAATGTGGCGATGGGTTTATTGAAGGTCAAGAAGCTGCCTAAAGCACAAGCATATGAGAAGGCAATTTTCGAGTTATCGAGAGTAGGATTGGAAGGACATAAAGAGAAGTATCCGGCTCAACTTTCCGGCGGACAAAAGCAAAGAGTAGGGATTGCCAGAGCTCTGGCCATGGATCCGTTGATCATGCTTTTTGATGAACCGACCTCGGCACTTGATCCTGAGTTGATCGGCGAAGTGCTGGGTGTGATGAAACAGTTGGCTAAAGACGGGATGACCATGATCTGTGTAACGCATGAGATGGGTTTTGCCAGATCTGTAGCATCAGAGATCATCTTTATGGAAGGAGGAAAGATCATTGAGCAAGCCTCTCCACAGGAAATGTTCAGCAATGCCCAACATCCCCGTACTAAAGCCTTCCTTGGTAAGATATCCGAACTTTACGGTGAGCATCAAGGTCAATAAAGGCAAGGAGCCAGGTTATGGATTTTTTTATTCAATTACAAAGTTACCTGCCTTATTTAGGTAAAGGTCTTTTATTAACAATAGAGTTAACTCTGATCTCAGGGATATTGGGATTTTTTGCTGCTATACCATTGGTTGTGGCTGTGCTTTATGGAAATCCCTTCTTCAAGACCTTATGCAAGGGGATAATCACTCTTGTCCGGGGTACACCACTGCTGGTACAGCTTTTCTTTATTTATTTCGGATTGCCGGTGATCGGGATCAAACTCAGTCCTTTTTTGGCAGCAGTTATCGGATTTGTCCTGAATTCCGCAGCGTATCAGGCCGAGTATATGAAGGGCGGTTTTCTGGCAATTCCCAGAGAGCAGATGGAAGCCGGATATTCGATGGGTTTGAGTAAGTGGCAGGTCATCAGACTTGTTATTTTTCCGCAAGCTTTCCGCTTTTCAATCCCCTCTTTATCCAATGAATTAGTGTATCTGGTTAAATACACTTCGGTCGCCTATATTATTCAAGTGCCGGAGCTCTTTGCCCAGGCCAAGTTCTTTGCCTCAGACACTTATTACTTCCTGCAAATCTTCAGTTTGATCGGAGTTGTTTATTTGTTTTTGGTTTATGCAATTACCAAGCTGACTGACTGGCTGGAGAAGAAATTGTATATACCGGGGTTTGAAGTAGCACATCTTAAATAGGTGTCAGGTGTCAGGTGTCAGTGGGAGAAGGGAAGGAAAGATATAGTTGTTTATTGTTAGTTGAGAGTTGGGAGATATTTTATTGACTAAATTGGTTAAAAATTAGATTGATTCTATAGATAAATCTTGGGGCAGATGATGAGTCTGCTCCTTTTATAAATGGAGGTATTAATGAAAACCATATTCACATTTAAAGATGAGCATTTAGGGAGTTACTATGTAGTAATTCCCAAAATTAGAGAGATCAGCAAGGGATTGGGAAGTGTAGTGATCACATATGATAATGGTGACAAGCGCAACATAGAGTCTAATGAAACCGAAAAGCTTATGCTGGAACTTGTCAAAGCTATCGAAGAATATTATAGTTACAAATTATAGTTATAAATAGAGAGAAAGATGAAAGCACATTTAAAGAATTCATATCTGGAGAGTTTAAAACTGCTTCAGGATTTTGTTTCAAAGGAAAAGAATATAGAGATCACAGAACAAATTTCAAAAGATTTGGCTTCCTGTTTTTCAACAGGCGGGAAAGCCTTGATTGCCGGAAACGGTGGCAGTACCTGTGATTCCATGCACTTTGCCGAAGAGTTTACAGGGCGTTACCGAAAGAACCGCAGACCTTTGCCGGCGATATCCTTATCCGATGCCTCCCATATCACCTGTGTAGCCAACGATTTCGGCTTCGATGAAATCTTTGCCAGAGGAGTGGAAGCCTTTGGTAAGCCCGGAGACTTTTTTCTGGCCATATCGACCAGTGGAAATTCGCCCAATATTATCAAAGCTGTAAAAAAGGCACAGGAACTTGGCTTGAAAACTGTGGGACTTTTGGGTAAAGACGGCGGTGTTTTGAAGGGAGTCTGCGATTATGAGTTTATAATCCCGGCAGTAACTTCTGACAGGATTCAAGAAATCCACATGACCATTTTGCATATCATTATTGAAGGGGTGGAAAGAATAATCTTCCCGGAAAACTATGAAGAGTAAATACTTACACGGCATCATCACGATGGTGTTATCGAGTCTGGTTTTCTCGATCATGGCTATATTTGTCAAGATGGCGGCCGGTGTTAATATCTATTTGATAACTACGATGCGGTTTGCAACAGGCATTATTGTTGTATTGATCATTTTGAAATTAAGTAAGATGAAGCTGGATCTTAAGAATCGTAAATGGCTGATCATCCGGGGCATCAGCGGTTCTATCTCTGTATTTATGTTTTTCTACGGGATTGTGTATATCGGATTAGGAAAGGGAACCATGCTGAACTATACCTATCCTATTTTTGCCACTCTTTTTGCTCCTTTCTTTTTGAAGGAGAAAATCAAACCTGATATTATTCTGGCAATTATCGTTGCTTTTATCGGAGTGTTTTTTCTCGTCAAACCGGATGGTCTGAACAGTTTTGACTACCGTGATCTAATGCCCTTGAGCGGAGCTGTATCGGCAGGTATAGCAATTATGAGTATCAAAAAACTACGGGAAGATACCTCGGCTTATTCAATTTTCTTTGCTTTTTCCATGATTGGAAGTGCTATGTTTATTATCCCGGCAGTTAATAATGGCATTAATTATTCTGTCAATATTTGGGGACTCTTGTTACTGATAGGCGTTCTTTCTGCTGTTGCTCAACTGTTATTGACATATTCCTACAAATTTGTGGGAGCTGCCGAGGGAAGTATTGTCGCATTTATGGTCCCGGCGTTTAATATTGTGCTGGGAATTTTATTCTTCAATGAGAAATTTACGAGTACTATGATTTTTGGTTGTTGCCTTGTTTTTGTAGCCTGTTTATATACGATATTTAAAGAAGAGATAAGCAAAAAAATCTATCTCAGGAGTGATATATGAGAATTTTTGTATTAGGTGCCGGTAACTGGGGTACGACTTTGTCCATCCTCTTTGCAGAGAATAACGATGTATTTCTCTGGACTATAGATCATAAAGAAGCTGATGATATAAATCTTGCCCGAGAAAATACCAGATTTCTACCTGGTATTAAGCTGCCGGAAAATCTTATCGTGGAAGAGAAGTATTCCACGCAGTTAACAGAAAATGATTTGATAGTTTTAGCAGTTCCATCCCGCAAAATGAAGGAAGTTGCGATGGAATTGAAGTCACTTGATCTGCCTTCCTATTTGGTTGTGAATGTATCGAAAGGTGTGGAAGCCAATACTTTGAAGACAGTATATGAAACAATCAAAGAGATTTTGCCCAATGTTCACTTTGCCAATCTTTCCGGACCCACAATAGCCCGTGAGATAGCGGAAGGATTACCTGCGAAAGCAATACTTGCTTCACAGGATCTGGGGCTTCTCTTCATGCTGCAGACAGCATTGGAGAATTCTTTGCTGAAATTCGAGTTCAGTCAGGATGTGAAAGGGATAGAGTTAGCTTCTTCACTGAAAGGATTGATAGCGATTGCGGTGGGATTAGCAGAGGGATTAGGTTATAAAACCAATGTCATGGGATTGATCATTACCTATGGATTACAGGAGTTTGCGAAAGTCATGCATTTTCTGGGAGTCAAGACTGATACGATTTATAACATTTCCGGCATTGGTGACTTGATTACGACTTGTTTATCGGAGAACAGCAGGAACAGGAATTTCGGCAAATTAATGGGTCAGGGATATACCAGAGATGCGGCTTTGAAGCTGGTAGGCATGGAAGTTGAAGGCGTATCGATGGCAAAAACGGTGCAGAAACTGGCAGCGTTTAATATTTCCATTCCTTTGATTTGTACTATAGCGAATATTATATTCAAAGATGATATAGATGTCCGGAAAGAACTTATCGGCACGCTGAATAATATCTCCGCGTTTTAGGAACGTTGAGTTCATTATGGTGAATTATTTATCCACAGAAGAGACACAGATTTCCACAGATTGAGAGAAGATGAATCAATAATTTCAGAACATCTGACCCGTAGTATTTAGATATGATATCAGAAAAAGCGGCAATAATCTGGGTAAAAGAGAGAAGGGATGCTTTTAGAGAGTAACCCCAAAAAGTGAGAATAATGGACTTTATGGACTATATGGACTATATGGACAGAATAAATGATTTTGGCGAAGAGAACAGAAAACGGAAAAAACTTTTCGGATTTATCTCACACAGAGGCACAGAGTTCACAGAGGGAAAAAACAGCAGTAAATTAATTTTGGGTACAAGTTAGAATATTATCAAAATTAATAATAATCAGAAGAATAAATTTGTAAATTGCATTCACTTAGATCTTTAGACAAATGCTAATTTTTATTGAGTAAGAAGTTCTGAATTTATTTATTTTAAAGAACCAGAGTAGTTACTTTTATTAAAGTTCGTATCAAATGACTAGAGGAGAGATTTTGTATAAACTCCTCCAGTTATAATCTGTAAAATATGCTGCATGCAATGCCTATTTCAATAGCATCATCTTGCGAGTTTGCTTATATTTTCCTGCTTGCATTTTATAAAAATAGACCCCGGAACTGCAAGTATTCTGGCTGGCATCTTTACCATTCCAGACAATACTGTGTTTACCGGCTGAACAGTTTTCCTGCATAAGAGTACACACTTTCTGACCTTTAACATTAAAAATTTCCAAACAGACTTTACCCGGTATGGCAAGCTCAAAGGAGATTTTTGTCGTAGGATTAAAGGGATTAGGATAAGCATTATACAAAATAGCTTCAGAAGTTGCAGGTTCAGGAATAACAGGATCATCTTCAGATACAATATTGTAAAGAGAAGGGTATCCATCGTTAACTTCAGGTGAAATATACCAAACATTAGAAAAATCCCAGCCTTCATCTGTGAAAGTCGATTGGGTTTTCATTTCGGCTGTTGTCCTACCACTTACATGATATATGTATCCTATATTAATAGCTCCGTAGCCTCCCACTAATCCAGAGGTTTGGATATCCCAAAATATATAAAACATAAAAGCACTATCATTATATCCTACATAGCCACCGTTATTATTATCTGCGGTTACAGTTCCTGTACTGTAGCAGTTATATGTACTACTGCCAATGTTTTTTCCATAAAGTCCACCAGCTATGCTGATTCCTGAAACACTTGCTCTATTAAAACAATTGTTAATATTACATTCTTCATTTAACCCAATAAAACCACCAGTGCACTCATTTCCTAAAACACTTCCGATACTGTAACTGCTGTTTATTGTCCCTAAATTATGCCCCACTAAACCTCCAGTATATAAACTTCCAGCTATTTCTCCTGAAATGTGACAGTTGTATATGTTGGTATTAATGCTGTTATATCCTACCAATCCACCTACTTCACTCACTCCAGAAACATTACCATAACAATAACAGTTGTTGATGGTTACATTTTCACAATTGTATCCCACCAAACCCCCAACAAAATTAGCTCCACTAATATTTATATTTGTAAGTCCAAGATTAGAGATAGTGGCTTGAGAAGCATAAGAAAAAAAACCAAGATAATTTTGAGTGGGACTGCTTATATTAATATTGCTGATAGTTTTGGAATTTCCATTGAAAGATCCCATAAAATAAGGGAAATAGAAATTTGGTTCATTAGAAAGATCAAGATTATTCGCCAATATAAAATCATGTCCTTCAAATTGAACAAAACCAAGGACATTTTTTAAATCATTGTTATTGTAAATTATACAGCGATTACTTGTATCAATGGCAAAGTAAGAATTAATATCTAATGTTTGATTATTGGTAAGCCATTGATTAAATTGATCATTAGATAAAGCTCCCAGAGTAATTCTATGGGCCTCATTTAACAATACAGTGTTATAATTATAGAATGAATTATGAATAGGACTATCTGTCATTTTTCCGATTAAACCACCCGGATTATCAGTAATAGATGTTACACTACCCAAGTTGTAGCTGTCATTAATTTCTCCTGAATAAGTTACGGCAACAATTCCTCCCACAGTATTATAACCCGTAACACTTGCCGTATTGTAGCAATTGTTGATATAACATCCACCAGTTCCACATAATCCTCCAACAACAGACCCTCCACAAACTGATCCTGTATTGTAGCAACTAGTTATAGTAGTGTTTCCAAATCCTATCAATCCACCAGTAATACTATCTCCTGTAACATCGCAAGTATTATAACAGTTAGTTATTTCACCATTAAAAACCTGCCCAATCAATCCACCAGTATATAAAAATCCGGAAACACTGCCTTCAGAGTAGCATTGTGTAACACTACCATAACTCCAACCAACAAGTCCGCCTACACTTTCGTTTCCTGCAACACTGCCCATAACAGAACAATTGAACAGTCCCAATGGATTTTTGTAGCCAAGCAAGCCTCCTACATAATCATGTCCTGTGATGTTCAAATTGATTAGTCGCAAATTACAGATAGTGCTACTATTCGTCAAATTGCCGACCTTGCCAAACATTCCAACTATATCTGTAGTGGGACGGCTAATAAAAAGCCCTGAAATAATATGACTTTGCCCATCATATGTGCCTGTGAATCCATGATAATCTGTACCAACAGGCGTCCAGCCCTGCCCATTATCCCAGGTATTTATATCCTCGGGAAGTGTTATATCAGCTGTCTGGACATATTGTTTGTCCCATTGATTCGAATTCTGAGTCATCCAATATAGATTTTGCCAAGTAGTTATTTGATAAGGATTTGTAACAGTACCGTTCCCCAAGGGCAGTTCAGCAGTTTGAGCAGTAATTCCGGTAATTATTGTTAGAATTATTAGAAAAAATATAAAGTTTTTCATCCCAGCCTCCTTATAATTAGACAATTTAGCAAAAAATAATAATTAATGTACGATATATCTGTCAATGATCATACATGTCAATAGGAATTTTCTTGTTCAAGACTACACCGTATTGTTGTTCGTGTGTAAGAATTCCAGAAAATGTCTCTCATCCCACAGGTACTTGACACTCGAGAAATAACCACTGCCTCATATTCTGCATAGCAATGCAATCTATTAAGTTTCTTTTAGCTATTGGATATTTAACAACGTTTAAATTGATTCATTTATCACCACCAGCAGTTCTCCGGAGGTGAATTCGACTCGGACTTTATCTTGCAAGGCAACATTACTTAGTCCGCGGGTAGAGCCAAGTTCGAGAGTTTCGTGCATCAGGGGATATTTTAAGTTGGTGGTTTTAATGCCACAGACCTTACCATGCAAGGGTATTAAGGATATTGTAGTACCAGGTTCAAGATTCAGATCAAAGCTATTTCGTTTATATATTATCTTTTGTGACTCGCTTTCGAGGCTCAGTGGTATATTTTTATCAGCATATTTCTGCAATAACCCGACTACTCCCAGAGCATGATCAAAACGCTTATCGAGGCTGTTAATTAGAATTATTTCAGAAGGAGCCAGATCCAGAGCATATTGCAAAGCTAATTCTGTATCGGTAAAATCTTTATCCTGAGGGAAGTCAATAAAGGTTGTTTTACCCTGATAGAATTGTTTAACTGCCGAATCAAGAGAATCAAAGTCACCGATTATAGCTTTGGGAATCAGATCATTTCTAAAAAGAAATTCTGCACCCGAATCAACACCAATCAGGAGATCTTCTGTCTTTAGAGAGTGAGTACCACTAAAGAAATCAGGATAAGGGAAATAAGTGAATAAGAAAACTCTCATGAAAGGGGATAGTTTTCCAATTCTTTTAAATCCTGATCCGAAATACCTCGTGGTTTACTGCCTGATTTCAGGCACAGCAAATAGATAGTGGCAGCTTTATTCATCAGATCGAGAAAGTCATAAGTTTCCCAGACATCTTTACCCATAGCAAGACAGCCATGCATTTGCCATAAGACCAGACTGTGGGTTTTAGCTTCTTCCAAAGTTGCATCTGCCAATTCTTTCGAACCAGGTGTCAGATAAGGAACCAAACCAATTCCTTTGGGAACAAAAACCTTTACTTCGGGCATCATTTTCCAGAGCTGATCCTGTAAATGCTTTTGGTCGGCAAACTCTTCCAGGTGTGATATGGCAATGAGTTCTGTAGGATGTGAATGCAGGACGACTTTTTCTTCTCTATTGTTTGCTTTGAGCCAGGAATGTAAGTGTAAATGTGAGATCAATTCAGAAGTAGGGGCGAATTTCTTATAATTTGGCTGCAGGATGTAGAAGGAGTTACCATCTTCAGAGATTTGAATAATACCCAGTTCTTCGTTTACTTCTTTGTTAAAATTTCTGAATTTTGAGCCTGTTGCCGTAATAATGAAGACATTATTGGCAAGATCGGGAAAAGGAGTATCCAGTTTTGCCTGAAGGTATAGTTTTTCTGGTGCTTCGACCATATTATCGGGCAGACGCAGGGAAAGATTCCCACCGTTACGTTCGGCCCAGCCTCTGTTTACAAGAAGAGCAGCGACATCCTGGATATCGTCGATGGCTTTAAGAGTTTCTTCATTTTTGATAAAAGTCTTAATCATTTTCATCTTCCTTCTTTAAATCTCTCAGCATTAATTCTTTGATAGCCTCGCGGGGCTCTTTGTTCATAAAAAGCACATGATATATTTGATCTATAATAGGCATATCGACCTGTAATTTTTCCTTCAGTTGGTAAATTGCTTGAGCAGTGTTAACACCTTCCACAACCATGACCATGTTTTCCAGGATCTTCTCCAGAGGTTTACCAAGACCCAGTTCATAACCAACAAATCTGTTCCGGCTGTGCATACTTATGGCAGTAGTTATCAGATCTCCGATTCCGGATAAACCAAGAAACGTTTCAGGGTTGGCTCCCAGAAGAACACCCAGTCTTTTGATCTCGACGATGCCTCTGGTCAGGAGAGCACCTTTAGTATTGTCTCCATAACCCAAACCATCTACTATGCCGGCAGCGATTGCTACGATATTTTTGATAGCTCCGCCCAATTCCACACCTATGATATCTTCAGAAGTATAGACTCTGAAGTATTCATTACTCAGGATTTCCTGACCATATTTGATGGCTTTGGCATTTGTCCCGGCCAGAACAACGGCTGTAGGGACACCACGAGCTACTTCTTCGGCGTGACTTGGTCCTGATAAAGTGCTGATAATATTATGCAAACTTTCAGGTAATTCGTCGATAAGGATCTCGGAAATTCTTTTCAGGGTCTTTTCTTCCACACCTTTAGCGAGGTTAATGATCAATTCAATGCCTGAATGTTTAGTGATATAGGGGTAAATGGAATAGACAATTTCCCGCAGGAATTTTGTCGGAACAGCAAAGATCAACACATCCAGTTTGTTATTAAAAAGCTCTTTTAGATCATTTGTGATATAAATATCGTCCTGAATTTTAATTCCCGGCAATAGTTTGCTGTTCATTCTATGGTTCTTAACTTCGTTCACATAATCTTCATTGTATTCCCAAATTTTTACCTGATGCTTGTTGGAGCTTAAAAGGTTGGCCATTGCCAAACCCCAACTGCCTCCGCCAATGATACTAATTTTTGCCACAGCTTCCTCCTTATTCAATTATTACTAATTTACAAAAATTGTAAAGTTATTTGTCTTATTTCTCTTTCATATTATTATATTTGTAAATACTTATCATCTGAATAGAGCTTATCTGATCAGATTATGGAGGAAAGATGGAAAAAGAAATGGCAATCAGTTATCTGAAGAGTGCGATGAAGGCAGAATTAGACGGGATAAATATATATCAAACTGCTGCTGAAAAGACAACAGATCAGGAAGTAAAAACCTGGTTCATAGAACGAGCAAACGAGGAGAAACAGCATTTCAATTATTTGCTGCAATATTTTAATGAGATTAATGACAAACCCGGAATGGATATGGAAGAGTTGAAGATCGAATTGAAAGATGAACCGCAGAGTATTATGTTTTCACCTAATTTTTTGAAAAGAGTAGGAGAAAAACAAATACTGTTTTCTGCGATCTCTACTTCTGTTTTGCTGGAGAAGAATGCTATTGATTTTTATACAAAATGTGCAGAATTAATTAATACAACGGCACTCCACAAACTCTTTGTTTATCTGGCAGAATGGGAAAAGAAACATTATGAAGTACTGTTAGAGATCCAAAAAGAATCTGAAACATTTTACTGGGAGCAGAATCAATTTTCTCCCTTTTGAGATAAAACCCATATTTTCTTAACAAAGGATTTGACATAATATGAGGCAAAAGTATTTTGACCATGATTGGAGAGAAAATATATGGGTTTTATAATAGTAATAAGTAGGATTACTAATTTGAATATTGAGAAGCATTTATCAATTTTTGGTAAATGCTTTTTTTTATACTCAGGATTTGACTTATGAATATAGACAAAATTATCGAATTAAGCTTAGCTGAAGACCTTGGATATGGAGATATTACAACTACATATCTGGCTCTTCCCAGAAAGAAAAGTACAGCCTTTCTTATTGCCAAAGCAGAAGGTGTCATTGCCGGAATTGATGTCTGTTTAAGTACTTTCCGCAAACTCGATCCTCAGGTGATGACAGTTGTTTATCGCAAAGATGGAGACAGGGTTGTAAAAGGTGATACGATTGCTAAAATTGAAGGAGAGGTTTCAGCTCTTCTGCAGGCAGAGCGTACGGCTTTGAATTTCGTACAGAGAATGAGCGGGATCGCGACTCTTACAAGTAAATATGTAGAAGCTGTTGCAGGTTTGAATGCTAAGATCCTCGACACAAGAAAAACCACACCTCTTCTCAGGCAGTTAGAAAAATATGCTGTCAGAGTAGGCGGGGGATTTAACCATCGTTTTGGCCTTTATGATATGATCATGATCAAAGAGAATCATAACCGGGCTGCCGGATCAATCAGCAAGGCAGTGGAACTGGTTAAGAAACACAATACAAGTTATAAAATTGAAGTTGAAGTTACTAATTTGGATGAACTGAATGAAGCTTACGGCAGTGGAGTTGACAGGATCATGCTCGATAACATGAGTTTGGCCATGATGACAGAAGCAGTTAACAGATATTCAGGTAAAGTAGAATTGGAAGCATCGGGCAATGTCACTCTTGATACTGTCAGAAGCATAGCTGAAACAGGCGTTGATTATATTTCCAGCGGGTCTTTGACCCATTCTTACAAATCATTAGACATTAGTTTATTATTTAAGGAGTAAAAATGAACGAACAACTATCTGTTCTGATTAAAATGCAGAAGATAGATGACATCATCGGTAAAAAGGAAGAGTTGAAAAGTGCCCTGCCGAAAGAGCTCAAAGAGCTTGAGGATAATTTACACGAAGCTAATACTGTATTACAAAACTCCCAGAAGCATTTGGAAGAGAATTTAAAGCTTCAAAAAACTAAGGAAATGGAAATAGCTGCTAACAAAGATCTCATCTATAAATACGAAAATCAGCTATTAGCCATAAAAACAAACAAAGAATACAAAGCTCTGAACAGTGAAATTGCTACATTGAAAACCAAGAACGGCAGCATAGATGACGAATTATTGCTGATCATGGAAGAAGAAAGCAAACTCAGAGCACAAGTCAAAGACGATCAATCCAATCAGAAAAGTGCGGAAAATGATCTTAAGTCCAGAGAAGATCTGCTTAAACAGAAAATGGTAGAAGTGGAGAAAGAAATCGATCAGCTCAGAAACGACCGTAACCACTATGCCAAGTACATTCCGACCGGACTTGTCAAAAGATATGCATCTTTGATCAAGAACAAAAACCGCAAGGCTGTTGTTTGTAACGACAATAATTCCTGCAGCGGTTGCGGATTCCATATCAGACCACAGCTTCAGATAGAGCTGGAAAGGCTGGATAAGATTCACCACTGTGAAAACTGCGGGAGAATGCTTGTCGCTACTATGGAAGATAACGCATAGAGAATAGTTTCTTGTACAATATTAAAGCCGGTCTTGACCGGCTTTTTTTGTTGGGAAAATGGCATTGAACACCAAGGGAGAAGAGGGGTAAGTATAAGGATTGAGTTGGGGGAACACTGACTTACACAGACTATCACTGACTTACACCGACTAGGGAAGAGATCCGAAGCTATGTCATGGTTGAGAATAGTAAAAAGGACAAACCCGCAGGGAAATAGTAAGGAGAGAGTAGGAGAAGTTGAAAGTTGGAAATGGACTATAGGGACTATATTGACAGTATGGACAGTATGGACCAAGCTATTTGCCAAACTTTATCTACTTTTATCTTGACATATTTAGACACAATTGTATTTTGTCTATAAATGGAGGTCAGGATGATTGATGTAAATGAGTTATTTGAGACCTGCGATCAGGAGTCTTTGATCAAAGGTTATACCAAGGATACAAGTTCCGGGGATTTGGTTTGTTTGATCTGCGGGAAGAGGTATGGTTTGGGTGAAGTGTTTGCAGAAGACGGGCATTTTTACACGACAGAGAAGATGATCACGATCCATGTTGAAAAAGTACATGGTTCAATTTTAGATTATTTATTGAATCTGGACAAGAAGTCCACCGGTTTATCAGATCAGCAAACCAGGATCATCCGTTTGATCACGGAAGGATTCACAGACCTGGAAATAGCTGATGAGATCGGAGATATTACATCTTCCACTGTCAGAAACCACAGGTTTATACTGAGAGAAAAGGCCAGGCAGTCGAGAGTGTTTTTGGCAATCATGAATTTTGTGGAAAGCTCTATTCAGGACAAAAAGAAGTTTGTCAAAGTACACCGTTACGCCACGAACATTGATGAAAGATATCAGGTGACAGAGGAAGAGAACGAAAAACTTCTGAGCAGATACATGGATAAAAGTGGAAAGATCCTGCAATTCCCGGCTAAGGAGAAAGTTCGTTTGATGCTTATCCGCCGGATAAGCATGAAGTTTAAGTTTGAGCAGAAATATTCAGAGAAGGAAGTGAATGAGATCTTGAAGCCTTTGTATAACGATTATGTTTTAATTCGCAGGCTGATGATAGATTACGGTTTGTTGGACAGAAAAGCAGACGGAAGCGAGTATTGGCTGAAATAAGAGTTGATAGTTGAGAGTTGAGAGTTGAGAGTTAGGGGAATTTGTCTGAATCACGGATTAAAGGATTACAGGATTTCACGGAATAATCTGTTGGTAAACTATTACTCCTATAATTCCCAATTTGACTGGGAGTAAAAATAGTAACTTCCCATACATAATAAACCACACCCGGAAAATCTGTGCCATCCTTTAATCCGTGGCATCCGTGATTAAGAAGGATTCAAGGCATGGAAAATTACCTATTTCAATTGTTTAATGTTCAATTCGGGGATTGCATTCCCTAATTATTCATATATTTGGGGAATGTAATCCCCTAATTATTGATTTTGTGTCGGTATCGGTTGATGCAGTGAAAGAAATAGCATCAGTATTAATTTAATACGGACTTTCACAGACTTTCAAGGACAAAGAAGAGAGTTGAAGGAAATAGAAAAATTGTCTGAATTACGGATTAAAGGATTCCACAGTTGGGGTTAAAGAATTATCTCTGCCCAATACAATATCCTGGGAAATAGCTTTTAGTAAACTACTGATATACAATAGGTCTGGCTGATTAATCCATAAAATTTGTTTCAAGAGGTCTGTGTTAAAAGTATTTATAATTTCTGCACAGTCAATTTCGTTAACCCAGGTATCCTTTTCCTGGGCAATTTTGAACATTGCCTCCCAATTGAAATTGTGTTTAAGGCTAATAAAGATAATATCCACAATGTCTTTTGCTTCATATCTGGCTAAAGCAGATAGTTTATTGGAGAGAATATTAAAAATATGATCGATCTTCACCTTTCCCTTATATGACAACTCACCGTAATGATAGGGAACATCATTAACAAAATCCAGTTTTAAAGTGAGATTATCTTTATGAATATAAAAGCGGGCAAAATCACTTGCTTTATTGATTACTTCCAAAACAAGTTCCTTATGCAAAAGAAAATAGTTTTCGAACTTGTTGATATAGTTCCGAAATTCTGCATTACTGTTTATAAACAAATCTATATCGTCTGAATAACGATGGTTGAGATAAAATCTGCTTAATGCTGTTCCACCGGTCAAATAGAATGGCAATTCCAATTCCGATATCAGATCCAGAATTTTATCTTGCAGAGGATACAATAGCTTCTGATAATAATCTGCGTGCATTTTGATACCTCTCACGAAGAGCTTTTGATTTTATTTGTTTGATGACACTGTCTGAAAGAAAGTCCAGGATTTGGTCTGGAGGGAAACTCCTGATCAATTCATACCAGGAATAAGACATGAGCAGTTTTACATAAATTGAGCGGGTAAGAGGATCACTAAGATCATTCTTCAGAATCAAACCTTCTATTTCATCAGCAGTCAGGTTCGAATCCCATTGAATACGTTTGATATCAAGATCCATACTTCTCCCCTATTTTTACATATTCTCTTAATAAAACTCAGCTATTATTTTCAAAATGCCTCTTGAAGGTCAAGAAAAATGATGAAGGGATGGGTTTAAAGAGCTTTACTGTGAATTGCACGAATTTCTCAAATTGGAAAGCGACATCTTTTCGTAGAGACGCATATTTGTCTCTTGGGGGACTAAGATGAGTTGAGACGCAAATGTCTTTATGAATTGAGACACAAATATGCGTCTCTACAGGGCAGGAAATCCGGGAGTCAAAGCATGAGTGAGCGTATAATGCTTATTTCAGGGATTGCATTCCCTAATTATTGATTTTTGTTGCATTTTTCCCTTGATAAGAATGACTCGGATTACAGGATTTCACGGAAAAATCTGTTGCTAAACTACTACTCCTATAATACCCAATTTGACTGGGAGTAAAAATAGTAACTTCCCATACATAATACACCACTCCCGGAAAATCAGTGCCATCCTCTCCCCATTTCCCTTATCTCACTGACACCTGATAACTGACACCTATTCTGCATCCGTGATTCAGACAATCTCCCCTTCCGTGATCTTATTTCGCTGTCCTTCAGAGACGGAACCCAAGTAGCAGCGATTGAAATTCTGAATTAGTATGCCAGAATTATGTGGAACACAGACAAAGAATCACTGAGAGATATTATTCACAGCTTTATGGAGATATAAGGATAACAGTATCTTCTATTTCAATGATTTAACGACATCCACAAATTCTTTTGGAGGATTAAATTGAGGTGCATCATTTACTATTTCATAGGGCAAATCAGTCATTTTCCCATCATGATACCAATACATTTTATCACTAATAGACCAAGGTCCATCTTTAAACATATTAGAGATTGTATAAATTAGGGGAAATATAACTTTTTGAACATCAGAATTTTCTATGGGATAGATAAGTAACATATGTCTGTCAGGAACTCCAATTATTGCTCCTTTTGAACCAATATATTTTGATAACAGGGGCTTATCAAGTAGGATATTTGCTGTAAAAACCTGTTCGCTGAGAATTGTCCAGAGTTTTTGTCCTTTAACCATATCTTCCTGTTTTATCTCCAACGGGTACTTTTCTTTTATGTTATTAAATCCTATTTCAAATAATTCATCCTCAGACTTGTTCCATTTTTGGATATCTTCGGGTTTTACATTAGTTGTTGCTGATGGTTGATCAAATATTAACATTTCTACTAGATCATCAGCAATATATTTAAGGATAATACTATTTTCTCCTTTAATATCAATTACATTGTCAATATAGTCTTTGGAATATATCCTGACACCAAGATATTGTTTCACTTTATTAAAATCACAAATATCTTCCCTGAGTTGTTTATCAAACTTAGCTGACTCAATTAATTTTTCATAATGTGAGTTTATTATTTCCTGCCAAAGTTTAGAGTCATCCTGTTTGCAATCTTGAGCAAGATTTAATAAACCATAGAAGCCATCTAAATTAAAATCATTTTTTTCTGGGTAAACAACACCATCTTCAATCTTAATTTTAATATTTTTGCTTTTAAAATATTTTTCTACATAATTAATGAAGAGATTATACTCCTTTTTGTTAAAGAAATTAGCCCATTCAGGGACTTCTCTGTTTTGAGATTTGCCGGTTAAGAAAGTTGAAAACAATAAAAAGGCTGATAAAAAGATATTACGCATTAAACCCTCCATTGACAAACATTTTCATATTTTTACAATTTATTAAATTAATACACTTTTGTCAATTTTTTGTTCTGTGCTTATTTACTATATTTAGCAGAGATATGGAAATGTGTACTTGACAGAATAGCGTTTGGAAATAAAAGTGTAAAAAAAAGTAAAAAGGGGGTGAGAATATGCCAACAACTGTAGCAAGAGACGGAGAACCTTTTGAAATTACTCTCAAAAGATTTAAGAAAAAATGTGAAAAGGCTGCAATCCTTTCAGATATAAAAAAGCATCAGGCTTACGAAAAGCCAAGCGTTAAGAAAAAAAGAAAAGAAAATGCAGCGTCACGCAAAGCGATTAAGAATGCACGCAAATTGGAGAAATACTCTTAATGATACTCAGAATATCTGAAGAAATTAAGACTGCAATGAAAGAGCAGAACAAAGAAAGACTGTTAGTCCTTCGCTCTTTGAAGACAGAGTTAAAGAACAAAGAGATCGACTTGTGCCGTCCCTTGACGGAAGAAGAAGGTCTGGATGTAGTACGGAGATGTGTAAAGTCCAGGGAACAAGCCATCGAACTTTATGAGAAAGGCGGCAGACCTGAATTGGCATTGAAGGAAAAAGAGGAAATAGCTTTACTACAGGTTTATTTACCTCAGACTTTAACCGAGGAAGAAATTGAGAAGGAAGTGGATTTGGCGATTCAGGAAAATCCGGAAATCACTGTCAAAGATATGGGTAAACTGATGAAAATCCTTTCAGCCAAACTCGGCAGTCGTGCAGACGGAAAGACTCTGAGCTCGATCGTCAGAAAAAAGCTTAGTACTTAAGTAATTTTAGGGAGCTCTGCTCCCTTTTTTTTTAGTTTTAAGATGAGGGTTTACCATGGAAATACTTGATATTATACTTTTGTTGTTTTTGTTTTTACTTGCCTACAAGGGTTATCGTAAAGGATTGATCGCAGCAGTTATTTATTGGGTCGGTCTCATCTCAGCAGTAATACTCATTGCGAAATTCAGTCCGTTAGTCCGTTTAGGTTTGATTAACAAATTTCATTTAGGCATTATCACCTCTACCCTGCTTTCCTATATTTTGATCTTTGTCCTGATCATGCTCTTAGGTAAAATTTTGGCACTTCTGCTGGATAAGCTTGTGCACATGGTGAAGCTAAGTCAGTTGAACAGGATTTTAGGCAGTTTGATGGGAATACTGAACGGGTTTCTGGTGATCATGATCCTGCTTTTATTGTTGGATATGATGCCGTTTGTCAAGCCTATTCAACGTTGGGCAAACAGTTCCAAAGTAGTAGTAGCCACCAGAGTACTGATGGAAGATATGCGGGTGAATGTATTCCACAAAATCAACCCTGAGAAAAATACAGGAAAACATAAAGCGAAGAAAGTGATTTAAGAGAAAGGTGTCAGGTGCCAGGTGTCAGTAACTAAGTCATGAGTTTGGAAAATGGGATGGATTAAGAATTGAGTAGAGAAAAAAGAAACACAGACTTACACAGACTGTCACGGACGAACAAGGACAGAGAAAGAGATCTACAGCCTTAATTGGAAGTAATAGAATGAGACAATTGCCAGAGGAAAAAAT
This sequence comes from uncultured Candidatus Cloacimonadota bacterium, assembly GCA_964419225.1. Lineage (GTDB taxonomy): Bacteria > Cloacimonadota > Cloacimonadia > Cloacimonadales > CAYQPF01 > CAYQPF01. Next base: position 50,051 of record CAYQPF010000010.1, read on the forward strand.
TAAAAAATAACTTTGAGATTTGTTGTTTTTACACAGGAGTCATAGATGATCAGCGAAACTCATCTCGAATATAATAAAGTAATAGCTTTAATAGCCGCAGAATGTCATTCCGAATTCGGAAAAGAACTTGTCAGAGCTCTTAAGCCTAAAACAGATATCAATCAAATCAAAGAACATTTAGACTTATGTGAAGAAGTAATAGAAATTCAGAAACATTTTTTTGATCTGGATTTTGAGTACCTTTTTCCTTTAGAGCTAATTCTGGACAGACCTACCCTTGATATTCTCACCTATGAAGAATTCAAGGATATCTATCATACTGCTCAGAAAGGAAATGAAGTAATCAGCCGTCAGGAAGAAACAAAAGACTTTAAGCGGTTTACCCGCAAGGTTAAATCTCTGACAGAATTGCCCAACATCGAGAAAAGATTTACCCAGATCTATGATCCGCAAGGGGAAATTCTGGACAATGCCTCTCCCCAACTGTCTGCGATCCGCAAGAGACAAAGACAGGTCAGAGAAAACATCGTGGGAGTACTTGGCAAGAAACTCCGGGATACTGGAATGGAAAAATTCCTGGCCGATAAGATCGTAACCCAGAGAGATGACAGGTTTGTTATCCTTTTGAAAGACAGTTCCGTCAGTTTTGTGCAAGGGATAGTTCATGACAAATCTACTACCAAATCTTCAGTATATTTTGAACCGACTGAAGTGATTGGTTTGAATAATGAAGTCAATACTTTGAAAGGTGATGAGAAGAGAGAGATCTTCCGCATTTTAAGAGAATATACAGAAGAGATCTTTTCAGTTAAATCCAATTTACTGCATAATTGCTTAGTTCTGCAGGAACTGGATTATTTCTTTGGAATAGGCAGATATTCCCGCAAGATCGAAGCGAGAAAACCTGATATTCTGAATGAACCCAAGATCAAGATGGTGAAAGCCAGACATCCTTTATTGATAACCAGACTGGGCAATATCAGCAAAGTCATACCTTTTGATGCTGAGTTAGGTTATGATTACAGGTTATTACTGATTTCAGGACCGAACACAGGCGGAAAGACAATCACACTTAAGGCTATCGGTTTATTGACAGCCATGGCTTTATCCGGGCTTCCTATCTGTGCAGGTTGGGGTACAGAGATCGGAGTATTTGACAATATCCTGGCAGACATTGGCGATAATCAATCCTTAGAGAATTCCTTATCGACTTTTGCTGCTCACATCGAGAATATTAAGACAATGATCCAGAACGGCAACAGCAGATCACTGGTGCTGATAGATGAAATTGGTTCAGCGACAGACCCGGAACAGGGTTCTGCTCTGGCACAGGCTATCATTGAAGAACTAGTACGTAAGCAGGTGCTGGGAGTTATCACAACACATTACACATCATTGAAGTTATTTGTCGAAAAGACAGAAGGCTGTATCAATGCAGCGATGCATTTTGATCCGGAAAAACATTTACCGACCTATCAATTCAAACTGGGTTTACCGGGAAACAGTTTTGCCATAGAAGTGGCTTCTCATCTCGGACTACCGGAAGAGTTGATCAAGAGAGCCCAGGAATTGACGGGACAGGAGAATATTCAGTTAACAGAGCTGATTCGTAAAGTAAATGAAGAGAAGAAGAATCTTTCACGGCACAATTACGAGATGGAATTGAAGATGAAGCTGATGGAAAGGAAAGCCGGGGAGTACGAGCAGAAGATCAATGATTTTGAAAATGAGAAGAAAGCATTAAAGAAAAAAGCCCTGCAGGAAGCTTCCGACTATTTAACAGTCATCCAGAGACAGTTAACGGAAGAATTTGACATTATTAAAAAAGAAGCAAAAGAGACGAAAAAGAGTAAGCTGAACGATCTGAATGATCTTGTTCAGGAATACCATTCCGAAGTTGGAGAAAAACTGGATACTTTGAAGGGTAACCAGAAAGTGCGGATCAAGAAACCGGAAACCGGGATGAAAGTCTGGGTTAAGTCTTTGGATGCAAAGGCGACAATAGCAGAGATCAATAAAGATAGTTCCAAGGTTGAGCTGAATGGGATCTTTTTCACAGTAAAGAATGATGATCTATTCTTCAACAAAGAACAGCCTGTATTTGAGCAACCGGTTCAAAACAGAGGTATGCGAACAGAAACAAAAGAAATCAAGACAGAATTGAAACTGCTCGGTCTTACTTTCGAAGAAGCGTTGCCATTGCTGGAAGCTTTTCTGGATGATGCTATGCTGGCAGGTTTGAATAAAGTGCGGGTAGTTAATGGTAAAGGCACAGGAGTACTGAGAAGTAAAGTCAGAGGCTATCTGAGAAAGAATAAAAAAGTTGTGGAATTCTATACACCGGCACAGGAAGCAGGTGGTGACGGCGTGACGGTAGTGAGTTTCAACTAATGGATACAACATTATTAGACCGGATTCGGGAAGGCATCAACATAGTCGATCTGATCGGCAGTTATTTACCTTTAAAGAAATCCGGGACGAATTATAAAGCAAGATGTCCTTTTCATGAGGAAAAGACCGGCTCATTCATGGTGAGTGAGACCAAGCAGATCTACCGTTGTTTCGGCTGCGGGAAATCCGGCAATGTTTTTACATTCCTAAGGGATTATGAAAGGATCACATTTTTTGATGCAGTGAAGAAACTGGCTGAGAGACTGGGAATCAGTATTCAGGAAACTCAGGTGAATACGATCAAGAAAACCAGGATGGATCTTCTTTTTACGATCAATCGTCTTGCCACGGATTATTATAAACAGAATTTAAGATTACCTACTTCAGAATTAACCAGATTTATTGAGCAGAGAAAATTGACGCTGGAGATAATGGAGAAGTTCGAGCTGGGTTATGCACCGGACAGTTATGGTGGTTTAAAGAATTATTTACAGAAGAATGAAATAAATACCCAGATCTTTGAAAGCTGCGGATTATTCATCAGAACAGATATGGGTATGACAGACAGATTCAGGAACAGGCTGGTCTTCCCCATTCATGCAGCATCTGGAAAAGTTGTGGCGTTCAGTGCGAGAGTACTTCTCAATGAGCAGCCAGGTGGAAAATATGTTAACTCACCGACCACCGATCTTTATACGAAAGGCAAGGAGTTGTACGGGTTATTTGAAACCAGACATGACATAGCGAAGAAGAATTTTGTTCTGATCTGTGAAGGCAATATTGATTTTCTCAGGCTTTACGCATATGGCTTTAAGAACAGTGTAGCCTCATTGGGAACAGCGTTAACAGTTGAGCAGGTGTTTTTACTGAGCCGATACACCCAGAATTTCTATATTATCAATGACGGGGACAGTGCAGGACAGAAGGCAACACTCCGTTCTGCCGGTCTGATCATTCAGAAAGGCTATTCTGTGAAGATTGTTGATCTGCCGATGGGAGAAGATCCGGACACCTTTTTATTGAAGAAAGGTGCAGAAGCTTTGCAGGTTTTAATTGATCAGGCAGTTACTCTGCCGGAATTTACGAAAAATTCTCAGAATCTGGAAATGACAGAGAAAGAGAAGATCACATTCTTGAAAGAAATCGGAGATTCGACTACAGATGAATTGTCGAGAGAGCTTTTTATAAAGGAAGTGGCAAAAGTTTTCGGAATTCATCAGACAGCTTTAGAAAAGAGAACTGACAGGCCAAAACCGGTAGAAAGTAAGCCTGTTGATGAAAGTAAAGAGTATTTGGAAGAGAAAGAATATCTGAAATTACTCTTAAATGATAAAGAAATAAATAAAAGACTTGCGGAAGAGCTAAATTCTGATTATTTTTTTAATGAAAGATATAGAAACCTATATCTTTTATTGACAGAAAAACAGCTCTTTGAGTTTGTTGATAATCCAGCTTTACTGCTGGAAAAGATTGAAGATGAGAAATTAAATTTATTAATGGCAAGTTTGCTAATGGATGAATCCTTAGTAATGACCGAGGCTGAGATTATTAATCAAATGAAATTGAAGAAGCTGAGAAGAGATTTAAATATTGTTACTAAGCAGATGAATCAAAATGTAGAGGATATGGAATTATTCGAGAAAAAGCAATTTTTATCTCGGGAAATTAGAAGATTAAGTAATAAAGTAGTAAATAAGACTTTGTTTTAAAACCAAAGGAGTATTATGTTAAGTTATAATGACTGTCTACAAAAACTTGTTAATTTAGGTAGAGAGCTGAATTATATAACTTATAAGCAGATTAACGATATCCTGCCTGACAGTCCCATCTTTTTGGATAAGATCGATGATATTATATCAGATCTGACCAAAGAAGGGATAGAGATTATTGATGAGACTCAGAAGAAGATTTCCAAGACCACGATACAGGTAAAGAAGACTGTACAGGTAAAGAAATTTAAGAACAAGAAGTATTATGATGATCCTGTGAGAATGTATCTGCGAGAGATGGGAAGAGTACCTCTTCTTGATCGTGAAGGCGAAATCAGAATAGCCAAGAAAATTGAGAGTGCCCAGAAATGGATAAACCAGTATGTGTTTATGTCCGGAAGTACACTCCGGGAAATGTATAATTTCCTGCACAGATACAAAGAGAAGAGAGTTCGCTTAGACCAGATATTCAAGCTTGATTTCGGAACGATGATGGACAAGAATCAGGATAACAGGGTTATCAATGATTTTAAAGTCATATTGAAGGAAACTGAGACGATATTTGATCAGATCGGGGAATATCTGGATACATCAGATCATGATGAGAACGGGTATTTTATTGACCAGGAAGACATTGATAACAAGAGAAAACGCATTATCGAGATCTTCAACAGACTGTCTTACAATGAGAAATTAATAAAAAGAATGGTTTACCGTATCCGCAGTTTAGTCGATAGAATTGAGGAGAGTCAGCAGCAGATAGATGCTTTGGCTCATATCAAGAGATATACTGTCGATGAGATCTGTGCTTATGGACGCAGAGCCAAGAAATCAGATGAGGATTTTGATGAAGTAAAGAAAGAAACAGATGTTGATCCCAACAACTTCATCGAGACCTTAAGAAAGATCAAAAATGCACGCCGTAAGATTCGCCGTGTGGAATTGGAAACCAGAATGACTGCCGACGAAATGATCTTCCTGTTAAAGGAAATCGACCGCGGCGAGAAAATGAAGGAAAAATCCAAGAATGAAATGATCGAAGCCAACGTTAGATTGGTTATCAGTATAGCTAAAAGATACAACAACAGAGGACTCGACTTTTTGGATCTGATCCAGGAAGGTAATACTGGTTTAATGAGAGCTGTAGATAAATATGATTACCGTAAAGGCTACAAATTCAGTACATACGCGACCTGGTGGATCAGACAAGCGATCACCAGAGCTATTGCTGATCAGGCCCGTACGATCAGAGTACCTGTCCATATGATCGAATCTATCAACAAGATCAATCGTACCAGCCGCAGATTAATGCAGAAACTAGGCAGAGAACCTTATCCTGAGGAAATTGCTGATGCTTTGGATCTGCCGGTTGATAAGATCAAATCGATCATGTCGATTTCCAAGGAACCTGTATCACTCGATAAGCCGATTGGTAATGACAGTGAAGACAGTATTCTGGGTGATTTTATCGAAGATAAACAAACCATCTCCCCTGAAAGAATGGCGGAAAGAACCCTCCTGAAGAAACAGGTGGATGAGATTTTAAAGACTCTCACTACCCGTGAAGAAAGAGTGATCAGACTGCGTTTCGGAATTGATGACGGGTATCATAGAACCCTGGAAGAGGTTGGTAATATCTTTAATGTAACCAGAGAAAGAATCCGTCAGATAGAAGATAAAGCTCTGAAGAAATTAAGACACCCGACAAGAAGTGCTATTCTGATGAAATTCATCGATAATTTCAATGTGAAATAGGACTAGCGTCCAGCATAAATAATTGAAAAGGCGACCCGGAAGGGTCGCCTTTTTTGGTATGAAGCAAGTGTACACAGACTAACACGGACTTACACCGACGAACACGGACAAGCGAGGAGATTTGAAGCCAGAGGTTGTTGCTATCTTGAGTATTACTTCTCGAAATACTTACTCCAGGCAGGGCTTTCCTGCATACCTTCTTTGGCAGTTCTTTCGGCAGTTGCACGATCAACACCCATGCGGGACATGACAAAATTAGTCATTTTTTCGAAGCGAACTTCAAAAGAATCAAGATTTCCCTCTGCATCAGTACAATAACGGCAATACTTATTATCCGGGTTCTGTCCTCCAAAATCCTCAATTGCCTTCATCGGAATTCCACAACTTTCACAAATTTTTACCTGCATGATAACCTCCGATTTTAATTTTGTTGGCCAATGGCCATAATGTTTGATTGTAAAAAGATCATTTTGAAATGATCGATAATTCTTTCCTTTTTCTTAAGGATGACTTCATTGCGTTTGCCATAAACATCACGCATACATATGTAATAGAAAATCAAGGAGAAAAAAGCCTCCATTTTAGCTCCGATTTCCTCAGGTGACCATTGGCTGAGCATTCCCTGAGCGTTCAGAGACAGGTAGAGACAATTACGGATCATCGTCTCCATGGGAATAACTTCGATTTTAATATCCGGATGAAGATAATCCAGTTCATGATAAAGAATATAGAAAACATCTTCTTTTTGATTGAATAACTCGATGTACTTATCCAATAACTGCAGGGGTTGATGGTGTTCTTTCTCAAACACAGACAATTCCCTGACAATACCTTTGATCTCATTATAAAGCACTTCAACCACCAGGTTTTCCCTGCTGTAATAATGCACGAAGATACTGCCGTGGGCTACACCTGCAGCTTTGGCAATTTCCTGGGTGCTGGTTTTTTGCACGCCCTTAGCCAGGAACAGTTCTGTAGCTTTGAGGAGAATATTGTTTCTGGTTTGTAGTTTAGCGTCATCTCTCTTCCCCATGATTAACCTCCTACTCATTGAGTACTCGCTCAACGTAATGTCATACCATTATTTTGTCAAGTAAGAAAAATAGTTTAACTACTCAGGTACTTTTTCGAGAGTAACCACAAATGGCCACAAATAAGAAACGAATGACATAAATAAAATAAAGAGAAGCTTTTAGGTGTTGGGTGTTAGTTGTTAGGGGAGTAAGAAGCACCAGTGCAGTCACAAAGGATGATCTTTTACAAACGGAGTTAAACCCTGTAGCTTCTCACTCTATCAACAATCTTTCTCAGGAGAAGAGCCTGCAGGCTTTTTAGGATAATGACGCAAGCTGCGTCATCTCCCAGAGGAAAGACACTGACAAAAGAATCTGTGATCAAGTGGAACATAAAATGCTTTATACGACTTTGTTAATTGAGATGTAAAAAATTAGTTGTTTTCAGGAAAGTAAAATTGCATGAGGAAATAAAAAGTTGGAGCGAAAGATGAACAGATTGTATTTAGTTATTGTAATGGTAATGTTGTCAGGATTCTTAAGTGCGTATTTTACACCTTATGAGAATCTGACAAATTCCAACGAGAAGACAGGGTTTGATGCGAAGAGTGGGACATGTTTCAGGGGCACTACGACATATGTATGTTATACGAAATTTTCCACAGCAGACAACTTTTCCCGGTTACTGTATTTAGAAAAGTTTAGAAATGACGGAACCAGGGAAATCATCGAGGTTGATAGTTATGCCAATGCCGAAGGACTGACAGCACCTGTGCTTAATGTTACTTCGAATGGGAATGTCTTCATCTTTTACACTAAGAAGAATGGGGTTAACGACAAGTTTATTGTATGTGTGGCCAAGATAACACCCTCCAATGCCATAAGTTTTCCGGGTTCAGTTGAGGATTATATTAGCGATGTACAAATTACAAGAAGTGAAGATAAAACAAATCTATATTTCAACAATCGAATCTTTAGACAGCTGTGTTACTATATGTATTACACAGATTCGGAAGTGTTAAATTTGTTTAATAATGCCAATGACGGTAATTTTTATCATAAGTTTTCGGGAAATGATGTTATGCAGGGCAGAGTCCATAGCAATTCTGATATTTATTTAATGGATAATGGTGGATGGCCTACTTTTTATGAAGCAGTTACGACAAGCGGTACTTTGAGACATATAAACGGAGCTCAAATATTCCCCAATCCACCACCAGGATTTGAAGTTAATGAAGTATTTCAGGATGGTTTTTTGACAAATGTACCCAGAGTTGAGATCCACAATGAGTCTTCAGAAGTGGTTTATTATTATCCATTTGGACAAAACCCGAGTGCAAACATAGATATTATCAAAGTTGAGATCCAAGGTAGTCAGGCAATATTTCAAACCGGAGATATTACGTCACCATTTAGCAAGTGCTTTAAAGTATATGATTCTTTTCCGGATGCTTTACATCCTGACACCCCTATTGGAGATTCTCTCTGTGTTAACTTTCTTTCTGTTGTAGATACCATTTGGACAAATCCAATACCAATGAATATTCCGACTAATAGTATTATTTATATTCCGGCCACACTTTGGATCAAGGGGCAAATATCAGGAAAACAGGTTTGGCAATCCAGGGAATCCACTTATATAACAGGGGATATTACTTATTCAGGCACAGAACCCGGACAAAATCCCAATGCAAATACAACTGATTATTTCGGGTTAATCTCAGAAATGAGTATTTTTCTGAAGTATAAATACCGCATGAATTCTGAGCCCATATCATATGCTAACAGTCAGGGTCCGGATGGGGATATTTATCTATACGGAGCTTATGCAGCTTTAGGCAAGGGAAGTACAACAGATCCCAACGGTTGGCGGGAAGATGGTGTATTCAGTTTTGAGTATCAACATCCGCATGGTTCTGTACCTGACTTCAGAGGGATTTCACCCTTCACAGGTGCCGATACAGTATTCACCAATATTGACCTGCATAAATATAGGTTTCCACCCACAAACGGTACAGAGTATTGGCAGCATTGGCCTTATACTGCTGATAATGGCACGCCGACCAGTTATCCATATGCTTCTTTAACTGATTATCCCTGGTATGGTTCAACAGATTGGCCGTGGTACAATCCTGTCTGGCCGGAAAAAAGACCGTTGGACATAAATAATCCCGATCCTGCGACAGAGATCGTCTATGAGAGAGGAACCGTGCACATGTTTGGATCTCTCGCACAAATGAAGAAAGGCTTATTATACAGAACAGGGCAAGTGGATGCCTTAAATCCTGATCTGGGATCTTGGGGTAATTACCAATACGGCCCGGCACATCCACCTACAGGTTATCAGTTTGATTTCAAATATGATCCAAGACTGGAAAACTCGCCTCTGCCCTACTTCCCCGGTGTAATGCAGACTAATTGCACATATTATCACCGGACAGTTAATGCGAATGGAATTCAGACAGTAATAGACAGTTTGGCTAGTGTCAAGGATTATAAGGACTTTATTTGTTCCAAATCAGGAGACCTGGAAGTTCTTCTCTCTATGCATTATGATTCGGACTCGCTTTACTTTTCTGTTTCCAATGATGGTGGTCTGGTATTCAATGATCATGTCGAATCTTACTTGAATACAAATATTCCTCAGACCAATAAAATCCATGATTTTCAGGTTTGGGGTAATAGCGGATACATCCTTTACAGTGAATTTGATAATCCCAGCTTATACATTTTGAAAGTAGATTTCTCCAATTTTAATATGAATCTGATTCTGGTGCAGGCATCAGACTATGAGCATCAGGACTTAATGGAAGGAAAGTTCTTTGTTTCAAATACAGGTAAATTGTTGCTTACATTTGGAAGCAGTATCATGCGGATTTATGAGAATAATGTCTGTTCTGTAATTGCCATACTGCCTGAAACTCAGATAGTGAACAAAAGAGTAAATCTTTCTTTTGATGAAAGTGACTCGGTTTATGTTTTTATAAGTGGCATAGATTATGAGCAGGGAACTGCTAATCCTGATTATAATGCATTATTGTTTTGCCGTGGCGATCTGGGTGGAATCACACCTAATGCAGACAATCAGGTTACTCCTGTTTTGCCCTTGAGTATGGTGAATTATCCCAATCCCTTCAATCCGACTACAATGATTGAAATGAATATTCCCAGTGCAGGGATGACCAGTCTGGAGATTTACAACTGCAGGGGTCAGAAGGTGAAAACATTAGTGAATACCAATTTGGGAAGTGGTATCCACAAAGTTGTTTTTGAGGGAAAAAATGACCAGGGTAATGTTCTGTCTTCTGGTGTTTACTTTTCCGTGCTAAAGTCTTGCGGTCAAACAACTAAAAGAAAAATGCTGTTGATCAAGTGATCAGCATCAAGCATATTTTCTGGTATCATATGCAGGATATTGAGACTATCAGACCTGTAGTCACATGATACGAATTTTAAATAGTGATCAAAGCATGTAACATTGCCTGCTAAAATGATAAAACCGCCATAGTTTATAATCACAAACTATGGCGGTTTGATTAAATGTACTACCTGTTATTCGTTTCTTTGCTTGAGCGTATCAGACTTGATCTTCCAGGTTCATCTATTACAGAAGTAACTTTGAAGAATTTTGCTGTAGAAGTAAGAATACTTGTTGTCCAACTGGTTCCTAAAAGAGACCCGGAATAATCCAGAGCAAAATCAGAATTATTTTCTGAAGAATATACATTATAAGTTGAGGCTCCCTTAACCAGATCCCAGCTCAAAGTCAAAGTACCTTCAGAAATCTGGATAGTTATATTTCCCGGAATACCATTGGAGAATTCCTGACTGGCAGGAATGCCCCAAACATTATTCGAATTTTTAGCTCTAATGTACAATATATGCTCACCACTGGAAACGATTCCGGTTTGAGCAGTAATACTTATATTAAATGACTGGGCCGGACTTAACAGAACTGGTGTGCCCATACCAAACCCTGGATCTGTATCAATGAAATATTCCATCGCCACAATATTAGCATTCTGTCCGCCCAAAGCATTGGATATAACACATACCATTTTTCCTTTAGGCATGCCCCACACATTGCTTGAATTTTTGGCTCTGACATATAATTTATGCATTCCAGCACTCAAGGCAGAGGCATTAATGATAGCATTATAATCGACAGTATTCCTGCTGATGATTTGAGTTCCATTGCCAAAGCCAGGATCAGTGTCAAAGAAGTATTCAACATTGGTAACATTAGCTGCAGTTCCACCGGCATCTAAATTATTGGGAACGAAGATAACCTTTGTTTTGGGGATACCCCATTGTCCCGCCTGATTTCTGGCACGAAGGTACAATCTGTGAATACCTTTAGTCAATGTAGAAGCATTGATGATAGTATTGATATCGACTGTGTTTCTTGTGACTATCTGGGTTGCACTTCCCAAGCCGGGATCTGTGTCAAAGAAGTATTCAACATTAGTAACATTAGCTACAGTTCCACCAGCATCTAAAGTATTGGGAACGAAGATAACTTTTGTTTTGGGGATACCCCATTGTCCTGCCTGATTTCTGGCACGAAGGTACAATTTGTGAATACCTTTAGTCAATGTGGATGCATTGATAATAGCATCGGTATCGACAGTGTTTCTACTGACTATCTGGGTTGCACTTCCTAAGCCTGGGTCAGTATCAAAGAAATATTCCAGATTTGTAATGTTGGCAGCAGTTCCCCCGCTTTCCAAATGATAAGGAACAAAGATTGTTCTCTTAATCGGCATACCCCAATTGCCTGCAGCATTAATTCCGCGAATATAGAGTCTGTGAGTACCTGCGGTTAAAGTTGAAGCATTTAGGATGGCATCGGTACTTACGGTATTTCTGCTGATAATCTGAGTAGCGTTTCCCAATCCCGGATCAGTGTCGAAGAAATACTCAAAGTTATTAATATTGGCAGCTGATTCACCGGCATCCATTTGTGCTGGAATATAAATTGATTTCACACGAGGTAAACCCCAATCTCCGTTATCATTTTTAGCCCGGATATACAATTTATGCACACCTGTGGTTAAGGAAGTTGCATTGATAATGGCATTTGTATCAACAGTATTACGGCTGAAGACCTGTGTGCCGGCACCAAAACCCGGATCAGTATCAAAGAAGTACTCAATATTATTGATATTGGCAAGTGTTCCACCGGCATCTAATTGAGTTGGAACAAAGATATTTTTACAATAGGGTATTCCCCAATTCCCGTCAGATGTTCTGGCCCGGATATATAGTCTATGAATTCCGGGTGACAGGGAAGATGCATTCAGAATCTGATAATAGTCAACGGTATTCCGGCTTGTAAGAGGAGTAACGAAACCCATACCAGGATCAGCATCAAAGAAATACTCTATTTGGTCTATCTCAAGAGCAAGTAAAACACTTGAGAAGAAGAGTAAAATTGTAAGCATGGACAGGCTTTTTTTCATGTGACTCCCTCCCTTGGAAGTTTAATCCTGATGAGAGTTAGAGTTAATTTCCGCTTTGAGCCTCAACATGCACATTTAATTGCCCGGTCGGGCTAACAATATAAGGACTTTCAAATACAGTGATCATAGGCAGGGAGGTGATATACCATTTATCATTGAATGGTGCATCTCCTCCATAAACCCCAATATCCTGTCCATAGATACCTGTACCAATAGCTTGGGAACCAGAGCAAAGGTGATAATCATAGTTTACAATATCTGTTACAACAGTACTCATCGGCACATTTTGTAAATTTGTGGAAGCTGATGGTCCGGTATAACCGAAGCTTCCACTCAGGATATTATACTGGAACTGAGCATATTTTTCAAAATTTTCCATATTGTTAAAGATACAATTAGTAAAAACTGCCCCTGCAGTACTAAAATAAACACTTAGTTCAGGTTGGCTTTCGTTAATATTATCATCAATAAACAGCTTATGGTTTGTTGTTTGATTACTGGTGAACACACAGTTATTAAAGGAAGCAGAAAACACGGGTACTAAATCTCCAAGATGATAATAGGGGCCTGAAACATGGGAATTTGCATATTCTGAAACTGAGTTTTCAAAAATGCAGCCTGAAAACATTGTTGTTGTATTGCTCCTTAAACTAACCGCTCCATTTTTAATATAACAGCCTAAAACTAAGTTGTTTGTTCTATCTTCTTGAATGTATAAAGTACTCATATAGTTATACTTCAGAATTGTATTAGAACCTCTAAGCTCAAGAAAGCTAAGGATACGGCAGTTGGAAATTGTACAATTATCTGCATAAAGTGAAAAATCACCATACAATTCTAATCCGATCAAGGTACTACCTCCAGCACCGGTACTCAGACCAATTCTGATTCTTGTTTTAGGGAAACTCAGATTCCCGGGAATGAAACCGCCACCGATGATAGTAAGAGGTTTGGCTAAATAAAAAGTACCATAGTCTGTGGGTGAAGGATATACATAAAGAATGTCTCCGGAATTGGCAGCAGCATATGCATCAGCAAAGTTGTTGTAATCGCCGATGGAAGGGACATTATTATCGACTTTGATAATGGTTGCGGATAAAGATAATGCAAAAAATGCTAACAAAATAATCAATGTGCTTTTCATTTTTTCCTCCAGGATATTAATTTACAAAAAAATACTCTTTATTGATAGCTTGTCAAGTTTTTCTTAGGGTTTATGGGGTTTGAAAAGCAAAAAACTTGACAACAAGTTAATTGGATCTAATATTTTGACATTAAGTGAGCAGAGAATAGAGGTAAAGATGATGGAAGAAAAAGAGGATCATAGAAAACCGGAAACAATTCAGACAGAACCGAAGTCGGAATTGAATCTGCAAGATTTGGAAGAGAAGAGATCTAAAATTGATACAATGATAAGCGTCGGTGGAGATTTAGCAGGCAAGTCTGACAGTGATAATAAAGCGAAGAATCTTCTTCTTGAAGCAATAGAACTGTGTCGTGAAATAGATTATGAATATGGTATAGCCAAGGCCAATCAAAATCTTGGCAATCTCAGTTATGCAAATTTCGAATATCCTCAGGCCATAGATTTTTATCAGACATCTCTCAATATATATGAGAAATTAGGTCAGGAAGCTAATGTTGGGAATATCCACAACAATTTGGGACTTGTTTTAATGAATTTGAAGCAATTCAAACAAGCCAAAGTATATTTATTGAAGTCACTCAAAATTGATCTGAAGTACAATAATTTAGACAGTTTAGCGAATAGCTATCTCAATTTAGGCATTTTATACCGTCAAACAAATCGATACAGTACTGCCTTGAAATACTATAACAAACATTTGGAAATAGCAAAGCAATGCAGTGATGAGGTTAAGTATGCCAAGGGTTTGAATAATATTGCCATAGTGTATCGGCATCAAAAGGATTATGAGAAGTCCATTACCTGTTTGAAAGAATCTATTCATTTACACAAAAAGTTTAATTCTGAAGTCGGTTTGGCTAGTAATTATCTGGGTTTGGGTGGATTGTATTATCTAAATAAGCAGAAGGATTTAGCACTAAAGTATGTGAAAAGAAGTTTGAGAATTGCTAAGAACATAAATAACAGAAAGGCTCTAAAGGAAATATATAACACCTTGTTTCAGTTGTATCAGGAAGAAAAAGATTATGAATTGGCCTTGCATTATCATAAGAAATATTCCGAATTAGCCCAAAAGATCTTCACCGAGGCCAACAGTAAAAAAATGGAAGAATTGGTAACAGAATTGGAGAAAAAGGATTTAGAGAAAAAAGCAATTTTAGCAACAGCGATAACAGCGAGTCATGAAATAAATCAACCTTTAATGATTTTACAAGCGAATATGGAAATTGTCTTCCTCAAGTTTGCTGATACGGAGCATGCACAGAAACTGGAGAAATATCAGGTCAAAATTGAGGAATCCATCAACAGAATTGACACTGTTCTCAAGAAATTAAGTTCCTCCAATTACACGGGTTTTACCAATTATGTGGATGGTGTACAGATGGTGAATTTGGGGCAGTAGAGAAGGGGAATGGATTGAGGATTGAGGATTAAACCAGCAAGAAGAGACATTTTTCAGAACATTTACAATGACTAACACACACTGTGAAAGTAAGAATCTACTTCTTCCCTATTCTTTGACTACTTCTTCCTTGGTGTTCAATCACAAAGAACCTGATGATTTTAAGTTAAAAATTGACACATAAGCTCCTTAATACAAAATTGTAAATTGTTTTAGTGGAGGAAAAATGTATAAAATAAATTACAGTTCCCATTTCTCGGCAGCACATCGTCTGATAGGATATGACGGGGCTTGCAGGGATTTACACGGGCATAACTGGAAGGTACGGGTATGCCTGGGATGTGAAAATACAGATGAAATAGGCTTGACTATAGATTTTAATATCGTGAAGAAGATCTTAAATAAATTGATGGAAGAATTGGATCATAAGTATTTAAATGAATTAACAGCTTTCAGGGATTTGAATCCGACATCTGAGAATATAGCTAAGTTCATTTATCAGGAATTTAAACAAAGAACCAATGACTTAGGTGCAGATATACTGGAAGTGGAAGTATGGGAATCGGATAAGTCATCCATCATATATTACGAGTAGAAGATGATCAGTATATTAGATTCAACTTTTATTATCAGTGCAGTTAAGCCGGTTGATTATCCATCAGCAGAGTTCAGTGACATAGGATTTGTAGGCAAGTCTAATGTAGGAAAATCATCAATGATCAACACCTTGCTGAACAGGCGGATGCTGGTAAAGGTTAGTTCTACGCCTGGCAAAACAAGGTTGTTGAATTTCTTTAAGATCCGGTTCCGCAAAGAGGATGATACGAAAGAGATCGGCTATTTCAATATTGTGGATTTTCCGGGATATGGATATGCGAAGGTCAGTCATTCTGAAAGAGAATCCTGGAAGAATATGATCCACTCATATTTTATTGAAAGAGAACAATTGCGAGGTTTGGTGATATTAGTTGACATTCGTCATGATGCAGATCCCAAGGATCAGCAGTTGTTGGAGATGGTCAAGAACAGTAATATCACATATTTAGTAGTGGCAACCAAGTCAGACAAAATTCCCAAGACCAAGATACATTCATATTTAACTTCGTTAGCTTTGGGTCTTCAAATAGAGAGATCGAAGATTATTTCATTTTCTTCACTGAAGAAAACAGGAATAAAAGAATTACTTAGTTGGATAGAGAACAGAATCATATAAGGAAGCAATATGCTGGAAAAAATTAAATCACCCAAAGATGTGCATAGATTAAGTTATCGGGATTTAATCCAATTAACAGAGGATATCCGCAAGAGGATAATAGAGGTCACTTCCAAAAATGGAGGACATTTAGCACCGAGTCTGGGAGCTACAGATCTATGTGTGGCTTTGTTAAAAGTATTTGATCCAATGATCGACAGAATAATCTGGGATGTAGGGCATCAAGCGTATGCGTTTAAGATATTGACAGAGAGGAATGACCGGTTTGATACACTGAGACAATATGAAGGAATCAGTGGTTTTAACAATATTTTTGAGAGTCCTTATGATGCATTTGGAGTAGGACACAGCAGTACTTCTATCTCATCGGCCTTGGGAATATGTGTAGCCAAGGATTATTTACGTGAACAGGGCAGAACGATTGCCATTATTGGTGACGGGGCATTGACTGGTGGAATGTCTTTTGAAGCAATCAATCATACCGGGCATTTACAGAAGAACTTAATTGTTATCCTGAATGATAATGGGATATCTATATCCAGGAATGTAGGGGCATTGCAAAATTATCTGACTAATATGCTTACCAGTCGATCCTACAATTTTTTAAAGAAGCAGGTTTGGGATTTGTCGGCAAGTTTACCTGAAAATATTCGCAAGAAGTTCATTTTGGGTGCCAGAAAGTTGGAAGAGAGTTTCATCAATATTCTGGTTCCCAACATAATTTTTGAGGATTTGGGATTCAAGTATGTCGGACCGATAAACGGTCATGACATACCCAGAATGGTAAGTATCTTGCAGAAAGTAAAAACCAATATGGTAGGCCCAGTCTTGATTCATGTTGTAACACAGAAAGGCAAAGGCTGCGATTTTGCTGAGAATAAGCCGACCAAGTACCACGGAGTCAGTCCGTTTAATGAGGAGACTGGTTTAGCAAAGAGTCCGGGCAAGATCACATATTCATCACTTTTAGGCAAGAATTTAACAGAATTAGCGAAAGATAATAAGAAAATAGTAGCAATCACAGCAGCAATGAGTGAAGGCACAGGATTAACAGAATTCGAGAAGAAGTATCCGGACAGATTCTTTGATGTAGGTATAGCAGAACAGCATGCGGTTACATTTGCAGCAGGTTTGGCTAAGCAGGGATTAAAACCCATAGTAGCAATTTATTCAACTTTTATGCAGAGAGCCTTGGATCAGGTTATCCATGATGTAGCTTTGCAGAAATTACCTGTCGTATTTTGTATGGATCGTGCCGGACTGGTCGGAGAAGATGGTGCAACCCATCACGGGGCATTTGATCTGTCTTTCATGAATTTGATACCCAATATGGTAATAATGGCACCGGACAGTGCAGAAGATTTTAAGGAAATGCTTTCCTTTGCAGTTTCCTATCAGGCTGGACCTGTTGCGATAAGATACCCCCGAGGTGAAGCATTGTTTTTGAATGAGGAAGTGCCGGAAATCGAATTAGGCAAATCCAGATTACTGAAAGAAGGCAAAAAGGTTTGTATTCTGGCAGTAGGTGCCACCAGAAACCTGGCCTTTGAAGTAGCAGAAAAGCTTTCAGAATCTGTTCCAGGCTTGGAACCTGAAATAATCGACCCTCGTTTTATCAAACCATTAGACTTAGAAATGCTGCATAGATTAGAAGGATCCATGGATCTTATAATAACGTTGGAAGAAAATGCTATTGTTGGCGGGTTTGGAAGCTCAATTAAGAATTACTTCTGCAACTCCAAAGCAAAAGTTCTGAACTTCGGTTTCCATGATAAGTTCATCCCGCATGGAAGCAATAAACAATTATTCGATTTGATCGGGTATAACTGCGAGACCATAGTAAAAGACATTTTAGCAATCTATGATAAATAATCAGGATACAATAGCAGCAATTTCGACGCCCCCCGGAATGGGAGGAATTGCGGTCATCAGGATAAGCGGAAAAGAAGCTCTGGAGATTGTTTCCGGAGTGATCAAGCCTTATCGTGATCTCAAACAGATAACACCAAATACGATTATCAAATCTAAGATCACAAATGAAAACATAATTCTGGATGATGTGTTATTAAGTATTTTTAAAGCACCGCACAGCTATACCGGAGAAGATATTGTCGAGATTTCCTGCCATGGAAGTCAGTACATAGCAAATCAGATTCTGGAGCTTTTGTTAGGGAAGGCCAGGTTGGCTGAACCCGGCGAATTTACTTACAGAGCATTTTTGAATAATAAAGTCGATCTTACTCAGGCTGAAGCTGTAGCAGATTTGATCCATGCCCAGACAAAATATTCTCATCAAATTGCTTTGCATCAGTTATCCGGAAAACTTTATAAGAGAATAGCGGGTTATTTGAAGGTTCTACAAGAGATCAGAATAAACTTGGAACTCGAAATAGATTTTCATGAGCAGGGTCTGGATTCATTAAACACAGATCTTGTCCGGCAAAATATTGTTCAACTCAGAGATGATCTGGGGTTACTCTCTGCTACAGGAAAAGAGGGCATTATTCTCAGGGATGGTTACAAGGTTGCTCTGATGGGAGCACCCAATGTCGGTAAATCGAGCATATTCAATGCTTTCTTAAAAACCGAAAGGGCAATAGTAACTCCTATACCCGGAACAACCAGAGATTATCTGGAAGAGGATATCGCGTTGCAGGGATATCTGGTCAAGATCTTTGACACAGCAGGAATCAGGGTTACTGAGGATACAGTGGAAAGGATCGGGATTGACCGTTCCAAAAATGTTATTCTGGATTGTGATAAGATCTTGTGGATCGAAGATAATATTCATTTTTCGGATACGGATTTACAGCTTCTGCAGGATTTTGATGCAGATAAAATCATAAAAGTTCTTAATAAGGCAGATCTCTTAACACCTGAGACAATTGCAGCATATCGGAATAAAGGTTATTTTGTGTGCAATACGATGACAGATGATGGTTTGACTGAGATCAAGGATGCTTTGCTTCAGGAAATCAGAATTTCCGAGCAGGAATTACAGTCCGGATTGCTGACCAATACCCGGCAAATAACAGCTGTCAAACATTGTATAGAATCCCTGAATAAAGCATTGATTTCCTTAGATAATGAGATGGGGTTTGAATTTACAGCTTTTGATCTGAGTGAAGCCAGTCATTTTCTGGAAGAAATCATTGGAAAAATAACCAATGAAGACATGTTGACCGAGATTTTCAGCAATTTTTGTATAGGGAAGTAATCCAACATCACCTCAATCAAGTCCGCATTTCTAAATGTGTGGTTCCACAGTTAGGGAAAGATATTCGCAGATATTCCTGTCTTCTTTAGTGAAACCGATGCCAAGTAAAATGATTTCTTTGCCTGAGCTTTGGAACTTCTCGTAGTATTTCATATCTTTGATTTGTTGAAGAGCTGTTTCTGCTTTACCGATCTTAAACTCGAGGAGATAAACATAGTCAGTTGTTTCGATGACAGCATCAATTCGCCCTTTATTGGTTTGGACTTCTGCCTTCAGATAGACACCAATTAAATTCAAAGCAATGAAGATAATGGAATGATAGTAGGCTTCATAGTCTTTAAGAAATATTTCGTAGGGAATGGAAGCGAAAAGAGATTTAAAGTGTTGGATTACGGCTTCTACATTTTTTGCCTGCAAATCATCTACAATGTTAAAAAGGGTATTGTCATTAGACCCAAACTGGGAATAATTATAACTAGCCAGCAGGTGTTGATAAAAGGCATTTCTGACTTCTTTATTCGAAAAATCAAGTTCATAACTATTAAATTCAGTTTTCCTTTTTTTGGTTAAATACCCTGTTTGA
>CAYQPF010000011.1:0-62451 GCA_964419225.1 uncultured Candidatus Cloacimonadota bacterium
TTAAAGTGGTACGCGAGCTGGGTTCAGAACGTCGTGAGACAGTTCGGTCCCTATCCTTCGTGGGCGTAGGAAATTTGAGAGGATCTACATTTAGTACGAGAGGACCGGTGTGGACGAATCTCTGGTGTATCGGTTGTGGCGCCAGCTGCATCGCCGAGTAGCTAAATTCGGAATGGATAACCGCTGAAAGCATCTAAGCGGGAAGCCAACCTCAAGATAGATTTCCCTGAAGAAACATTGGAGACTACAATGTTGATAGGTCACAGATGTAAGAACAGCAATGTTTTCAGTCGAGTGATACTAATATTTCGTTTGGTTTATGTTTAATTTTTTATTACACTCTATCTTAACACTTTCAATAATCTTCAGGGATTAGTGATGGTGGCTATAGCGAAGAGGCTACACCTGTTCCCATTCCGAACACAGAAGTTAAGCTCTTCTGCGCCAATGGTACTGCATGGGCAACTTTGTGGAAGAGTAGGTCGCCGCCATCACTAATCCCTGATTTTTTTATTTGACGAATTAGGGAGAATAATATTTTTAAGAAAAGACGCACTGTGATGCGTCTTTTGTTGTTTGTGGGAACAGGTTAATGGTTAATGGTGAAAAGTGGGCAGTTGAGAGGAACACGGACTTACACTGACTTGCACAGACTAACACGGACAAGGAAGAGATCCGAAAATAAAGTATGGGTGGGGTAGTAAAAAAATAAACCCGCAGGCAAATTCTAAGGTGCCAGTAGGCAGGTGTCAGTAGAGAAAATGAACACCAAGGAAGGAGAGGGCAATCAGTTGGCAGTGTGCAGTAGATAAGAGAGAACACAGACTTTCACTAACAAACACAGACAAGGGAAGAGATCCGAAGCTAAAGTATGGGTTGGACAGCTAAAAAGATAAACCCGCAGGCAAACTCTTAGGTGCCAGTAGGCAGAGAGAAAGATTCCAGAGCAAGTCAGACATGTCAGACTGGTTGGACGAGTCAGGTAGAAGTACATGGACAAGAGGAATAATTAACAATTGACAGTTGAGAATTGACAATTAGGAGATAGAGATGATATACAGAGCGAAAGCACCATTGAGATTAGGATTAGCCGGAGGAGGGACAGATGTGTCACCTTATTCCGATATTTACGGTGGTTATATTTTAAATGCTACTATAAATTCATATGCTTATATCAGTATAGAGCCATTAAATGAGGATAAAATTATCTTACAGGCTTGGGATCAGAACATTTTGCAAACCTTTGATCTGACCGAGGAATTACCGCTTGATGGAATTCTTTCCTTGCATAAGGGTGTTTACAACAGAATAGTAAAGGATTTTTCGAAGAAAGCTTTAGCGTGTAAGATCTCTTCATTTGTAGATGCACCGGCTGGTTCGGGACTTGGTACTTCATCAACGTTGACAGTCGCATTGCTGGGAGCATTTTGTGAGTGGTTGAAATTACCTTTAGGGGAATATGATGTTGCTCATCTTGCTTACAGTATAGAAAGAATTGATCTGGGTATGTCCGGTGGGAAGCAGGATCAATATAGTGCCACATTTGGCGGATTCAATTTTATGGAATTCTATGCGAATGATACAGTAATTGTAAATCCCTTGAGAATAAAGGATGAGATAATCAATGAGTTATCGATGACATTAGTATTAATATATACAGGTACGAGCAGGTTATCAGCCAAGATTATAGATGAACAAACACGGAATGTGAAGGAGAATAGAAGTCAGTCTTTGGAAGCGATGCATTCTTTGAAGGAATATGCAAAATTGATGAAGGATAGTTTACTGAGAGGAAATTACAATGAGATCGGTAATATTTTGCACAAAAGCTGGATATCCAAAAAAGATTTGGCACACAATATAACGGATTCCCATATTGATAAGTTGTATGAAGCGGGACTTGCGGGTGGATCTACAGGTGGAAAAGTGTCAGGAGCCGGTGGTGGTGGTTATATTATGTTTTATTGTCCGGGTAACACCCGTTATCAGGTAATCAGGAATACGATGGCTTTAGGGGGAACGACGAAGGATTTTGAGTTTATTAACAGTGGAATGCAGACGTGGAGTGGGGGCAAGATAGTTGTTAGTTGTTAGTTGTAAGAAGAGAGAGGTGTATGAAGTTGGTTAATATATTTAGTATGGGAAGTTGCTGTAAGCTAAAGCATAAAGAAATACCGGCTAAAGCCGGCGTTCCATGGAAGGGAGGCAAGTAGTGCAGGCAGTTATATTAGCAGGTGGTTTAGGAACCAGATTGAAAGAGGTAGTTCAGGATATACCCAAGCCAATGGCACCAATTGCAGGGAAACCATTTTTAGATTATTTACTTAGGCATCTGGCATTTTATGGAATAGAGAAGTTTTTATTTTTAACGGGTTATAAATCAGAGATAATTGAAGAATATTTAGAAAGAGAGTTTTCCGGCAAAGTAGTTGTAGAGATTAGCAGAGAGAAGTCTTTACTGGGAACAGGCGGAGCACTTTTAAATGCATGGGATTATTTGGAAGAAGAATTCATAATGGTAAACGGAGATACATATGTAAACTTTGATTACACCTCTTTTTTAAATCAAAGAATAATTAAGACAAATTACATAATTCTCAAGCATCTTGAGCATTCTGAGAGATATGGATCCATTATTATTAATTCTGAGAATATTATTAAAGAGTTCAGAGAGAAGGAAATGAGGAATGATGTGTTAATCAACACGGGTATTTATTTATTACAGAAGAGGAGTCTTCAAGAATATTATAGTTCATATACATTTGAAAAGAAAATATCATTGGAGAGTGAGATTTTTCCGGAAATGTCAACGGAGGGTATGTTAACAGGGTTTGTAACTGATGGTGACTTTATAGACATAGGGGTACCGGAGGATTATTTTTTAGCACAGAGGGTAATTCCTGAAATAGTAGAAAAATTATCATAACTTACTTTTTCGTAATAAAATAAACATATAAAGCAGAAAGTATAAGAATATGGTTATCAGTAGTAACTAATTAAAAACAAATCAAATAAGAAATTAGCACAGAATTGATAAAGTTGGACATTTAGAGAGACAAAAGAGATAAACCTATTATTTGGAATACAAATTGCAATCTATAATTATGAAATTAAAACTCATTAGGAGGAAGAATGTCAAAGTTCTTAAAATCTCAGAAAGGTTTCACATTAGTAGAAATCTTAGTCGTAGTAATTATTGTAGCTATATTAGCTGCAATCGCAGTTCCAATCTACATGCGTTATGTAGAGAAAGCCCGTTCAACCGAGGCTCAGTCGTCTCTTTCTTCCATCAGAAATGCATATAATGTGCATAACCAACAATATGGCACAACAGAAAATTATTCTGTTGAGGAAGCATTAAAAGATGCAAAACTTGGAAAATCAACTACCCAAAACTGGGTTTTTGAAGTCGTAGGTAATCCTCCGAAAAAATTTATTGCCACATCAACAGCGGAATTCAGTGCAGGTGAAGGCAAACAGGTTACATATGATGTAACAGAAGCTAAGTATCATGGTTATGGTATAGATTCTTACACTGGTGACGAAGATACAGATGAATAGTAACTGTTCTGTAATCGGAGGTGTTAATTGACTATACAGGAATTATTAAAATTCACAGCTGAAGCAGGTGCATCAGATCTTCATGTCAGTGCGGGTTCATATCCCATGGTTCGTGTACATGGCAGGATGAAAAGGCTAAATTTGCCCAAACTGACCCAAGATGACTTGGTCAATCTCCTCAAGGGTGTATTAACCGATGTACAGCAGGAACTTTTCAAGGAAAAATTGGAAATAGATTTTTCAACAAAACTGACAAATGATGTCAGATTTCGTGTTAATGCATTTCATCAGATCAATGGTTTAGCGGCATCATTTCGTGTGATTCCGAATGAAATTAAGAGTTTTGAAGAATTGCATTTACCTGAGATAATCAACCGTTTAGCAATGAAAGAGAAGGGATTGATTCTGGTAACAGGACCTACTGGTAGTGGTAAATCAACTACATTGGCAACGATGATTGACTATGTAAATGATCATAAGCAATGCCATATAATAACAGTGGAAGACCCGATAGAATTCGTGCATTCGAGCAAGAATTCTTTGATAAACCAGAGAGAATTAGGGCACGACACCTGGTCGTTTACAGCTGCGTTGAGATCAGCGTTGCGTGAGGATCCGGATGTAATTCTGGTAGGTGAAATGCGTGACTTGGAGACGGTATCTTTGGCTTTAACAGCTGCGGAGACCGGACACCTTGTATTGGCAACTTTGCATACCAGCAGTGCGACTAAGTCTATTGACCGTGTGATTGACATGTTCCCCAAGGAGCAGCAGGCACAGGTCAGGTCGATGCTTTCCGAATCATTAGAAGCAGTTGTAGCACAGACCCTTCTTCCGCTGAAAGAAGGTAACGGTCGAGTACCGGTTTTAGAGATTATGGTGGCTAATGCAGCCGTAAGAAATTTGATACGTGAAGAAAAGACATATCAGATTCCGTCCGTAATTCAGGCAGGTACGAAAGAAGGTATGCAATCCCGAGATCAATCTTTATACAATCACGTCATGAATGGTTTGGTTGACAGAGAGGTTGCTAAGCAGGTTGCCGATGATCCTAAACTTTTTGCTTCAGGGGCAGGATTTTAGTATGTTTAATCCATACAGACAAACAATAAAAAATAACAGAGGCCTTGCCTTGGTAGAGATATTGGCGAGTCTGTTGATCATAACATTTGTATCCACAGGGCTATTTGTTTCAATAGAATATGCCCAGCACCGTTCGGTGGTGAATTATCACAGGAGAGTAGCAATCTTATTAGCTGAGGGTAAGCTTAATGAAAAAAGATTTTATTATCAGCAATATAAGAATTTTGGAAACCTCTTACCGATGATAGTGACACTTGAAGAGCGGGGAGTCAGATCATTGAGAGGTGATCTGTCATACCAAATATTACCAGCGATTGATAATTCAATTGGAAAAACTTATACACAATTTATAGTAACAGTAAAATGGAAGGAACCGGCACCGTTGTTTGTTCCATTGAAGTTTAAGAAGAAAGAAATTATGTCTGTAACACTCCGTGAAGATTACTTTTAGGAGATGAGGTAAGTATATGCTGTTAAAAAATAATAAAGCTTTTACTTTGACTGAACTGATTGCAGGTATAGTTCTTTCTACGTTAGTTGCACTAATTTTCTCTACATTACTCTTATTTTTCTTTCGCACCTATTCTGAGATAACAGAATACAATAAGCTCCAGGATGACACATTTCTTGTATTGCAAACCATCAGGAATGGTTTAACCAAGGAGAATTTTAATCGCGGGAAGCCATTGATAGGTTTGACGACAGCGAAAACTGTTGAGATAACCGGTTTGGGTAGTAGTGTTACTATCAGACCACCCGCTAGTGCCGGGGCAAGATATATCAAATACAGTGTTGATTCTCAGAAAAGGCTGATAGCAACATCACAGGATAATACCAGTTATGTGAATTCAGTAGTATTATTTCCTAATACGAATGAGAAGTATAAGAGAAAGTATAAATATACGGTAGAGTCTTTGAATTTTCGGAATGTAACAACTGGAACGACGAAGGTGAAATTAGTGGAAGTTACTATAAAGACCCAGGTGAGATTTAGAGAAAAAGCAAAATCTCAAAATGTTGCTCAGGACAAAGAAGAAAATCTCAGAACAATAGAATTTAAACAAGTTATTTACGTAGCAAATGCTGATTTAAAATAGAGTGGTGAATATGAAACAAAAAATACTAAATAACGAAAAAGGCTTGGCAGTGAATATAATCATGGCTATAGCTTTGACCATTATTTCGATGGTCTCTATTGTTACTTTTTCCACAGTGGCAGTAGCAGATTCATTAAGGGTTGTTCATAATCAGGATATGGTTCAGGAAGATATTTTGATTCGTTCTGAGATGGACAGAATTCCTTTAATGCTAAAGCCAGACTTATCCACATTACTAGGCAGAGAAGTAGAGATAAAATCACCTGATCCCAACAGAGCAGGTTCTTATCATAGGATTACTACCTATGCATTGGAGAACAAGTTGGTAAGCAGTAATGATGCTCAGGGCAAAAAAGTCAGAGTTATAAAAACACTAGCTACAGCCAAAAGATCATACAGCTATACAGATATTCAGGAAAATGTATCTCCGGTGATCAAATGTTATGCCAGAAATTATAAATTGGGTGAGTCCTTAAACAAGTTTCTTTATATTACAGATAAAGAGTGTTCTGACATATCGAATGATCCGGCATCAGATGCAGGTCAGGTGTGTTTTTGGGGACCGGATGTCCTTGACGGACCAGTCCACAGTAATAGTGACATATACCTGCAAAATGGTGGTGGTGGCAATAATGATGGTTGGCCCACTTTTTTAGATTCAGTTACGACAACCGGAATTTTTAAACTCAGAGGCGGGGCAAATTTATTTCCCACTCCTCCCCCCGGATTTGATCCGGATGAGGTTTTTCGTGGTGGTTATAGAGAAAGAGTTCAGACAAAGAACTTTTTGAATGTTGCAAATGAGATCAGAGAAAATGGGGACTGTCCCATAGGTGCTGTGTTTGAAAGTAATAAAGACATTTGTGTAGTCAAAATCGAAGGTAATGGTTACAAATTAATTACCGGTGATATTACTGATAATGTGGTAAAACCATTTAATGTGTATGTGAAAAAGCCCAATCCAAGTGTAAAAAGCTATCCTGATGCTTTCCATCCCAATGTTGGCATAGGAGATTCAGTTTGGGTAAATAATATTGCTATTAAGGATACGTTATGGGGCTCATATAACCAACCAAGTTTAAGGGCAAACACTTCGGTGTGGATACCCGCAGAGCTTTGGATTGAGGGTTCTATTTCGGGTCGCACCTGTTTTGGAAGTCTAAAAAATGCTTATACGACAGGTGATATAACATATTATTCTTTAGCCGAGCAGGGTCATGCAGTTCCAGATATGTTTACTCAAGAAATGTTTGGTCTGGTTTCTGAGGAAAAAATACTTGTACGTTATAAATACAGAGTACCTTTTTTTGCTGATAGTGATAATTTTCCTGTTGACAATAACGGGGTTAATCATTCCAATTCAACAAGTCCTACCGGACATGTTTATTTATATGGAGCATATGCTGCTCTGGCAACGGGGAATCCTGCCTTAGGATTAAATGCCTGGCGATCAGAAGGTGTATTTACATATGAATACCAGCATCCGCATGGAGCACCGACGGATTTCAGGGGAATATCACCGTTCACTGGTGTCGATACAGTGTTTACATATATTGATTTTCATAAGTATAAATGGCCTCCTGATAATACTGGTACCGGTCCTAATTACTGGAAGAAGTGGCCTTATATGGATGATCCCACAGGTGGAGAGACAAGTTATCCCTTACCACCAACAGCGACATATCCCTGGTATCCATGTAGTGATTGGCCGTGGTATAGTCCAGTTTGGCCTGAGAGGAGAGCTTTGAATGCAAATAGTCCTAATCCTGATATAGAAACAGTATATGAAAGGGGTACATTGCATGTATATGGTTCAATAGCTCAACGCAGAAGAGGTTTTATACACAGAAGCGGTGAAGTTGGAGATGACAATCCTGATATGGGAGCCTGGGATCCTGCCAACTATAAGTTTGGACCGAGTCATCCTTCAACAGGTTATAAGAAGGATTATAAGTATGATCCCAGATTTGAGGATGATGCACCGCCTGATTTTCCTGTAGTGTTTCAGGGTCAGTATGATGCACGTTATTCATTCAATAATTTGAATTCATATTATTTGAATCCATTAGATTTTTAATAGATAATAATATAACAAGAGGTAATATGGCAAAAAAGAAAGTTATCAAGTTTAAAGAGTCCATAGGCCTTGATATTGGAAACCACAGTATTAAGCTTGTGCATTTGAAGAAAATGCATGATACTTTTAAGCTGTTGAATTATGAAGTTAGATCAACCGTCCCGACCGGTGTAGAATATACGGTTTCTGATTTGAGACCGGATAGGTTTGCTCCGGTGATTGTGGAGATGCTTAAGTCACTCAAAATTAATCCAAAGAAGATCCAGCATTTGGTAACTTCTATTGGTGGTGACAATACGAGCATTAAGCAAATAAGGACCATTTTTCTACCGGATGAGGAATTGGAATCTGCATTGTTTTTTGAAGCAAAGAAGCATTTGGCGATAGCTGGTGGCGACATGCTTTTGGATTTTCAGGTTCTGAATGTTGAAGAGAAGACGAATAATATGAATGTATTGTTAGTAGCGATAACCAAGGAACAGTTAAAGGATCATACGAATGTGCTTTCGAGTGCAGGGTTAACGCCCGGGATCGTAGATATTGAAGCTTTGGCCTTGGCAAACAGTCTTATTTTTAACACATTTGTAGAAGATGGTGTATTTGTGATACTCAATATAGGTGCTCATAAAACGAATATGGTCATCTGGGGACCACAGGCGAAATTCTTTTCCCGTGACATAGCCTGGGGTGGTGTTAACTTTAGTAAAGATATCATGCGCAAGAAGGGTCTTTCTTTTGAAGAAGCAGAGAATTACAAATTAGAGCAGGGTCTCAATGAAGACTTACTAACCACACACAACTTATCATTAAGCACGCTGGATATTGCAGAGAAAGCGACAGAGGAACAAATAGCGTTAGAAGTTAAGCGTTCGTTAAGATTTTATGTAAAAGAAGCTGGCAACAGCGATTTTAAGAAGATTCTTATAACTGGCGGATCTGCAAAAATTAAAGGATTGTGCGAGTATATTCAGGAGAATGTACAGATTCCATCGGAAGTGTTTAATCCTTTCATGAGTCTGGAAATGCCTGATAAATTCAAAGGTACTAACGATCCTCAATTTGCCCTGGCCTTAGGCTTGGCAATGAGACCGGAGTAGTAAGGAGTTTATATGAGCAGATTCTTTTTTAAAATTAATCTTAATAAATTTGGGGAGCTTAAGCAGCAGATAGAATCCGAGAGAAAGTTATTCATCAATATGTGTGTAATTTTTGGATTAGGATTTTTAGTATTGTATGGTTTTGTTCTCTATGTGAACAATACGCTGGATAAGAAGCTTGAAAATCGTAAGGTGTATTTGAAGAGTTTGGAAGATCAGATAAAGACCTTCCAGGTAAGTGGTGATTATTTATCAACCAAAGACTTAGAAAGACTTTCCAAAGTAGCCTCTAATCGAATATTTTGGGCAAAAAAACTAGTAGCTTTGTCAGAGAAGACTAACAGTAAGATAGCGATAACTCACTTTGTTTTTAAGAATGAAGTATTGAGTTTATTTGGTATTACAAAAGTTGATCCCGGACAAAAAGAATTTGATTTAATAGATGAGTTTATTGCCGGATTAAAAGGCAATCAGCAGATTAGCGGAGATTTTTCGAGCATACAGTTTGTGAAGTCAATGCGAGATAAAGAGAAGGCGATAGACATCATCAGATTCCAGGTTGATTGTATTGGTAAAGAGCATGGAAAGAAGAAAGGAGAAAAAGGGATATGAATACCAAGCAGAACTATTTAATCCTAATGGCAGTTATTGTTGTTATCAGCTTTTTCTTTCTAAGTACTGGTAGTGCGATCATCAATGGGAAAATTAGTACAATCAAAAAAACTGAGAAGAAAATTAAAAAAGCTCAGGAAAAGCTTAATAGTGCAAAAGTGTTGAATCAACAGTTAATGCAGGTATCTAAAGTAATAGAAAATGCATTAACTAATGAGAAGGAATATGCACCATCAGATGCCAATATATTTGTAAAGCAGTTAGCAGATTTGGCTGATCAGTACAAGATAGCAGTATATGGTGTATTTCCCCGTATAAATTCAGCGAGTGCCAATATTTTGGAACAACAGTATTCAATGGAAATTGAGTGTACTTATGTTCAACTTGGGCAATTGCTTTCATCCTTGGAGAGTTTGGATCAGATTGTGAAGATCAATACGATAGATGTAAGGCCTATGGGTCAGGACAAGAATGCGACAGCCAAGGAAGCAACACATTATAAAATTTTACTTGAATTATCAACATTCAAAATTGTTAAGGAGGCATAATGGAAAGCAAATATTTGAAAGACTTTGTGATTGCTTTAGTTTTCATTATGCTGTTTGTATTTGGAGTACGGGATTATAACTTTTACAAAAAAGCAGAGGCCGTTTCCGAAGAATCAAAGTATAAAAACTTAGCATTAGATGATGTACTTTTAAAGAGAATTCAAGAGATTGAGACATCGATCCAGGATCGTAAAATGTTCGTATTTACAGTAGTAAAAGATCCTTTGGAACAAAACCTGATAGTAAAGACACAGGTTGATTTACAAAAGCAATGGGAAGAGATGGTTGCCTCAATGATGAGATTGGCTGCAACTTTTGTAGATTCTCGTGGTGCAAAGCGTGCTTATATTTCGTATGCAGGAAAGAACTGGGATGTAAAAGCCGGAGATCAGATTGGCGATCGTAAGATAGTAGAGATCCAACAAGGCAGAGTTTATTTTACACAGGGCGGAATGAAAGGTTTTATTGATGTACAACCGATTCCAGCTAAACCAGCTTCGCTTGATGAAAATAAAGCAGCTAATCAATATAATTGGTAAATAAAAATATAAGGAGCATTTATGGAGATGTCCAATATCAAAAATAAAAGTCTGTTCTTTATCTTCGTAGCATTGTTAGTGATTTTTTCCAGCAACTGTTTGTTTGCTGCAAATGATTTAGCAAAAACAAAAGTTACTCTTGATGCCGAAGATGCTTCCATTTCCTTTGTTTTGGCATCAATTGCTAAAATGAGTAATTGTAACATTGTTTTATCTTTGGAAAGCGGAGCAACCGGCGGAGCCGGAACCGGTACCAAAGAGCAGAAAGATGAAAAGAAGATAACAGTTCATTTAAAAGAAGTACCTGTAGAGCAAGCCATCGGTTTAGTTGTTAAATCAGTTGGGTTATCTTACAAATTTGTAGGTGACAATACCTTTCTGGTTGGAACCGCTGCAAATATTAGTGAAGAAGTAGGCGAGAGAAGCTATATAGTAAATTTGAATAATGTGAATGCAGAAAAGATGTCAAAGGCTTTCAGTATTCTTCCTGGAAAGGTAACTCCAATCCAAGGTCAGAATGCAGTATTAATTAATGCAAATCCAGAGAGTTATGCTCAGTTTGCCAAATTAATTGAAACACTTGATGTACCACAGAAACAGATTGAAATCAGAGCAAGATTAATCGAAGTATCAATTAATGATTCTAAGAAATATGGTATTGACTGGTCTAAATTGAATCATTTGACCACAATATTAGCAGAAGACCCCAAAAATGGTGACGGCATTGGCTTACCTTTCAATTATACAGATGAAACCGGAACATTACCTTTTGGTGACAAGATTAAGTATGGCGTAATGCCGGATGAACAGTATTTCCAGAGAATGGATGATTGGGGTGATGTAGGTAATTTCAGTCGTCAGTTAACAGCATTTGATATCACTATTGATTGGTTATTACAAAACAATGCTGCTAAAGTTTTAACCGATACCAGAATCACAGCTTTAAATGGTGAAGAAGCTGAGATCTTTATTGGCGAAGTAATTCCTTTTGTTGTTATGAATAATGACAAGCAGGTTCAGGTAGAAAGAGAATCTGCAGGTATAAAGTTGAAAGTCAATCCATCAATCAACAGTAGTGGCATGATTACAACAACGATTAACCCTGAAGTAAGTTCAATTACAGATTTAGTTGGTGGATATGTGCCCAGGACTAAACTAAGAAGAATTACATCTACAGTTACTGTTCCAGATAACAGCAAGATTATCGTAGGTGGTTTATTGAGTTCAAATATAATTCATACAACCAACAAAGTTCCCTTCTTAGGTGACTTACCTTTGATTGGAAAATTCTTCCAACATCAGATAGAAATCATTAGTAATTCTGATTTAATTATTGAAATTACACCCAGAGTTATTGATTTGAATAATGAAAAGTATGATATTGAAGTTGATAAAAGACTTGAAAAAGAATTAATTAAAAAGACAAAACAGGAGTAACAATGAAGTCCTTTAAAATTAACTATCTGTTCCTTGTCGTAATTATTTTATTGGGATTGTTCTTATCTGCATGTGATGACAGATCCAAAAAAGTAACAGCTCCCATTCCTGAGTCAGATACACTGAAAATTGCATATATTGGTGCATCACCTTTAGTTGTATATACTAATGATGACAACTCTATATCCACAATCAGCTGTAAAGTTACTGATTTGACTAATCAACCCGAGCCAAATGTACTGGTTAAATTTAAGAGTACCAATTTAAATGATAGTACATCTATTGGTAATATTATCGGTGAAGCGTTAACAGATGAGCAGGGTATTGCCACAACAAGTTTTAAGGCAGGCAATATTGAGCTGACAAATGCAACAGGTGATACGGTAAAAATCGTAGCAAGTGTTGGAACCTCTTTAACTAAAACATTTACAAAAATTATAATGAAGACAGCTCCATCTCCAGATGATTCACTAAAGATCACAGGATTTGAAGTTGATTATTTCCCTAATCCTGAGGATACCGTAGTTTATGCAAATGATGATGGATCTTACATAGACATATCAATATTTGTGAAGAATAATAAAGTACCACAGGAAGCCATTGAAGGGTTAACAGTTAATTTCAGTTGTAATGTAAATAATGCATTCCTGATATTCCAGGCAATTACAGATAATCAGGGTGTTGCCAGATCTATCTTTAAGGCTGGTCATGCTACTCCTGGTTCTGCAATAATTACAGCCAGAATTGGCCAAACAGTAATGGCAAGAAGGACAGTAACCATAGTACGTCAGCCAATAGTACAGAGTGTGTCGATATCATATAATGCCGGAATTCCCTGGATAGTAAATCAGGAAAATAATATTCAGGCTTCTGCACAGTATGATAATGGACATCCTGTAAAGGACAGTACGAATATAACATTTACAGCTCCAACCGGTGTTTTATTATATAACGGAATGGAATACATTAGTTCTGTAACTGCGAAAACAGTTAATGGATCTGCTAATGTTACATACAGAGCACCGTTGAATTCAGGTATAGTTGAGATAAAAGCAACCTGTAGTAGTAAAGATGATACGGAAAATATAAATATTCAGGCAGATACACCTAAAACAATCAATATGGCAACATACACAGTTGATGATACTACAGCGACGAATCAGACCTATATTGACACGAATGAGAATCATACATTGAGAGTCAGGACATTCCTGAGTGATCAGTATAACAATCCTATTTTTGCCAAGGTAGTCAGATATACGACCACTTTGGGAACAATTACCAGTTCTGACACAACCAATTCTATTGGTTATGCAGAGGCTATATTTACGGCAGGAATGATTCCTGGTAATGCTCAAATTACAGCAACCTGTGACACAATCACAGCGAAATGTCAGGTTAACATTATTTCTGATGAAGTTCAGAGTATGCAGTTCATCTTTACTGGTAATATTGATATTAATATTGCCGGAACAGGTGGAACCGAGTCAGCTAACATTGATTTAAAATTACTTGACTCCAATGGCAACATAGTAATGGATAGTAAACGGATTAAGTTCGAAATTATCCATAATACTGAAGGGCCTAATGCAACTAATGCAACGTTAAACGGAGATGGAACAACAGGGACAATAGTGCCAGTTTTCACAGTTAACGGGATAGCATCAGTAGCTGTATTATCAGGTTTGAATGCAGGAATAGTCGAGTTAAAGGCTACTTTACAGGAACCTGATCCCAGACCTGGTCATGAAGGTGACTGGATTGATACAGAAATTATGGCTACAAAGAATAACATTATTGTACATGCAGGACCACCTCATCGTGTAACATTTGCGATTGGTGGTAATAATACAGGTGTATCTGTAGGTGCCGGTAACTATAAAGTTCAGGTATCAGCAATGGTAACCGATGAATGGGGTAATCCATGTGATTACGGTACAGCCGTGACATTCCAGATAG
Source organism: uncultured Candidatus Cloacimonadota bacterium (assembly GCA_964419225.1). GTDB lineage: Bacteria > Cloacimonadota > Cloacimonadia > Cloacimonadales > CAYQPF01 > CAYQPF01. The sequence continues at coordinate 14,011 of CAYQPF010000011.1, forward strand.
TTCCTCCAGTAACAGGAGATCCTGATTCACTTGTAAATGCAACAATAGAAGCTGTTTCATATATTGGTAATTGGAATGTTGACGGAGATTCTACTGCAGGTACAGCATATACAACATTGATATATGACGGTTCAAATTCTAATGACAGCTTTACAATAAAGGCTATTGTTGGTGGTATTCAGCCACAAACAACCTTAGTTTTACCGATGCAGAATGCAACAGTAGAGGCAGTAGTAGTACCGTCTCACTATGATTTTGGTAATGGTAATACAGCAACTTCAGGCAAAGTAATGATAAAGTTGATAATTAGAGATGATCAGGGTAACTTGCTCCATAATGTTCCAGTAACATTTGGTTCTGACTTTGGTTATTTTGATAATGATTTAGCTCCGAATGGTCAATGGGATCCGGGTGATGAATTAGCATATTCATATACTGAAGATGATCCAGATGATATCCTAGTTTCACCACCAGCGGGAGTAGGAGCTCTTAATAAGTATATTTACTTTAAGAAAGCATCCTTCAATCCACCAGGACCTGGTGCATTATATTTGGATACACCGGTAAATATTACGATTACCTTATTGGGTGCCGGGACAAATCCTTTCCCAGTCTCCTTTGTAGTCAGAGTGTACGCTTAATAGAATAAAATATAGCGGGTGAAATACTTTCACCCGCAGTTTTAAGGAGAAGATATGGCTTTTAACCCTCAATTTTCAAAATTGGGTGAAATATTAGTTCATAATGGTTATGCGACCCAGGAGCAAGTTAAAGAAGGTTTGATAAAACAGGCTAACTTTGGTTTGAAAGTCGGGGAAGCACTTGTCAAGATGGGGTATTTGACTGAGAAGAATCTTCTTCAGGCACTTCATCAACAGCTTGATTTGGATATTGTTGATGAAAATTCTTTGATGGAACTCAGTGCAGATACCGTTAGTTTGATCCCTGAACCTTTTGCAGTTCAAAACAGGGTAATAGCATTAAGAGCTGATGGTGATACAGTTGTTGTAGCGACAACAGACCCGGAGAATATACTTGTAATAGATAGTCTCAAGAAAATTCTGCAGAAGAATGTTAAGACTGTATTAATCGCCGACACAACATTAACAGATACTTTGGAAAAATACTATAAGACAATTCGTACAACCAGTCAGGTCGAAGATGCTGTAGGTGGTTTCGAGTTTGTAGCAGTAGATGATGAAGAGAACGAGATTAATGTTGATAAGTCCAGTGCAGATGCAGATGCACCTGTAGTGAAGCTTCTTAATTTGATCATAACAGAAGCAATCAAATCCAATACAACAGATATTCACATAGAACCTTTATTAAAATGCACGAGAGTAAGATTTCGTATTGATGGTGCCTTGAGAGAAGTAATGAATCCTCCTATCGGAATGCACCCGGGAATAATATCCCTGGTAAAAGTTATGTCAAAATTGAATATAGCGGAAAGACGTTTACCACAGGATGGTCATATTTCTTTGAAGACCTCGATCAAAAGCGTTGATGTGCGTGTATCTATTACACCGACAGTATGGGGTGAAAAGGTAGTTATGCGTCTTCTTGATAAAGGAGATTTTGGTTTTACCTTAACTACACTGGGATTTGATGAAGAGAATTTGACCATATTTAAGAATTGGATCAGAAGACCTTATGGTATTATTATCGTATCCGGACCTACCGGTAGCGGTAAATCAACCACATTGCATGCTGCATTAAAAACTATTCAGGACATTGAAACCAATATAGTAACAGTGGAAGATCCTGTGGAATACCGTTTAGAAGGTATAACCCAGATTGAAGCATATGAGAAGATCGGTTTAACTTTTGGAGCTGCACTTAGATCTGTATTACGTCAGGATCCTGATGTAGTTCTAATTGGTGAAATTCGTGACGAAGAAACAGCAGACATTGCAATAAAATTCTCACTTACCGGTCACTTGGTGTTTACAACACTCCATGCTAATGATGCTCCATCTACCGTTACCCGTTTGATAGATATTGGAATACCGTCGTATTTGGTAGGTTCATCGCTTAATCTTGTAATGGCACAGAGGCTTATGAGAAAGATTTGTAAGCATTGCAAGACAGATTATGTTCCTAAACCTGATGAAATCAAGAACGCCGGTATCTCGGAAGAAGATGCCAAAACAATCAAATTCAAAATCGGTGCTGGGTGTGTACATTGTGACAACACCGGCTATGCAGGCAGAACCGGTATTTTTGAGATGCTGCAGGTAAATTCTGAAGTCAGAAAGCTGATTTTTGAAGGTGCAAATCAGGACCTGATCAGAGAGAAAGCACTCCAAAATGGTATGCAAACGCTTCATGAAAGTGCTATGAAGAAAATGTGTAACGGCGAGACTTCCATAAAGGAAGTTGTAAAAATGACTGTAATCGATTTATAAAAAGGATTTAATATATGGCAGCTTTTTCATATATAATAAAGGATGTTAAGGGTACAAGAGTAGAAGGTACGATCAAGGCTTCTTCTCTTGATGAAGCTATTGAAAAACTCAGCAAAGAAGGCGGTACCCTTATCGCTGTGAAGAGCATCACTGAAGGTGCTTTCAAAGGAAAACTTTCTCTGTTTGATAAGTTGTTGCTTACAATTTACAAACTCAGAACAGGTATTTCTTTGAGACTCCTAGTGTTTTTCACAAGACAATTAGCTACGATGTTCTCCGCTGGTCTTACAATAGAAAAAGCTATCAGCGATCTGGAAAAAGAAGAAAAGAATAAGAAATTCCGAAAAGTACTGAAGAAAATCAGTGATGATATTAGAAAAGGTTTTAGTTTATCTGAATCTTTGGAACAACATCCCGGTATATTTAACCCGCTTTATATAGCTTTGGTTAAAGCCGGTGAAGTTTCCGGTACACTTCATACTGTTCTGAATGAACTTTCAGATTATTTGGAAAAAGTTGAAGATACCAGAAGAAAGGTTGGCTCTGCCCTAACTTATCCTCTTTTCATTATTGTTTTCTTATGTGGTGTAGTATGGGGTTTATTCTACTATATTATCCCGATGTTTGCAGAAGTATATAGCAGATTTGGTGCTGATTTACCTCTGCCGACTCAGGTTGCGATCAAAATTAGTAATATAATCACTCAGAATTTATTTGCCACGATAGTGTTAATAATACTATCACTTTTCTGTGTATTTCTTATATATCTGACAGATAGAGGTCGTTATACTTTCGATGTAATAAAGCTAAAGATACCAGTAATAGGAAATATGATTAATAATTCCATTATGAGTAAATTTGCGAGAACTTTCAGTATTCTAATGGCAGCAGGTGTGCCAATTCTAGATACTTTAGAATTGGTAGAGCATGTTGTACAAAATGCTGTTGTGGAAAATGCAGTCAGAAAAGCGAGAATAATGGTAAAAGAAGGCTACAGTATAGCTGGTGCTTTCAAAAAGACCAATGTTTTTCCTTCTACATTGCTCCAGTTAACTGCAACAGGTGAAGAAACCGGTGATATGGATAAGTTATTATCCAAAGCTGCAGAATTCTATGAAAAACTCGTTGACTCTGTAATTGACAGATTAACGACACTTATAGAACCTTTCCTGATTATTATCATGGCTGCAGTTGTAGGAACAATTATTGTTGTTGTATATCTGCCTATCTTCAATTTAGGTATGGCAATCAGTGCAGGCAACAAATAGTAAAATAAACATAATACTAAAAGAGGCATCATTTGGTGCCTCTTTTTTTTTTGAAAAAAATCTTGCCTTTATCTCCTATATATTTAGTGTGTAGCACAAAGTTAGAAATAAAGAGGTAGAAATGTCTAAGAATATTATCGAAAAAAAAGCACGTAAGTATTTTTCTGAAGATTTTAAACCGGAATCATGGGAAATTGTTCAAGAACAATGGAATAATATTATAAATACACCGCTTAATTCAGTCGAAGAGTTGGAAGAAATGGTGGAAAAATTTAGTGAATTTAATGCAATTTTATCTCAGATTGAAGCTTGGTTGTATATCAGAATGACCTGTCAATCTGACAATCCTGAAAACGAAGAGAAATTCAACAAATTTTACTCTGAAATTATTGGACCTTCTCAGGATTATGAGTTCCAGTTTAAGGAGAAGTTTTATAGCAGCCCTTTTAGAAAGGAATTGGATGCAATAAGATATGCTCATTTAAACAAGCTTATTAGTAATGAAATGGAAATATTCCGTAAAGAAAATATTCCTCTATTTACTAAAGAATCAGAACTCGCTAACAAATATGGTGCAATTAATGGTAAAATGTCTGTAATCTATAATGGTGAAGAAAAAACGATGCAGCAGTTAAATATATTTTTGAAAAACAAAGATCGTTCAATCAGAGAGGATGTGTGGCGTTTGAAAATGAACAGGATGGTTCAGGAGAAAGACATACTAAACAACTTATTTACTGAGCTTTTAAATGTACGTGTAGATGAATCCAGAAATGCCGGATTTGAGAATTACCGAGACTTTAATCATAAGAAGAAAGGCAGATTTGATTATACTCCCGAAGATTTGTATTCTTTTCATGCAGCTGTAGAGAAAGTAGTAATTCCATTTATTAAAGAAATAAATGAAACAAGGAGAATTGCCTTAAATATAGATTCTGTCCGACCTTGGGATACTGCAGTAGATACCGATGGTAAAATTCTCAAACCTTTCCTGACTACTGCCGATTTTATTGAAAAGAGCATAAAGGTTCTTAATCAAGTTGATCCTGAATTTGGTGAAGTTTTATTAAAAATGAAAAACACAGAACTGTTAGATTTGGAAAACCGTAAAGGAAAGTCTCCCGGAGGTTATAATTATCCTTTGGAAGAAATGGGGTCCTCTTTTATTTTCATGAATTCTATTGGCCTGCATAGTGATGTTGTAACTCTTCTTCACGAAGTTGGCCATGCTATGCATTCCTATTATTCTGTGAAAGAGCCGATTTCACATTATCGGGCATTGCCCAGTGAAGTTGCAGAACTTGCTTCCATGTCTATGGAGTTTCTCACAATGGAATACTGGGATGAGTATTATAAAGACCCGGAAGACTTAAAGAAAGCAAAACGGGATCAGCTGGAAGGTGCTTTAAAATTTCTGCCTTGGTGCATGATTGTGGACGCTTTTCAGCATTGGATATACCTGCACCCTGATCATACAATAGAAGAAAGATATGAGCAATATTTGCAGCTTGTGGACAGGTTTGCAAATGGTGTTGACTGGAAAGATCTCGAGGAATTGAAGAAAATTGGCTGGCTGTTCCAATTACATATATTTGAAGTTCCATTCTATTACATCGAATATGGAATGTCACAATTAGGTGCTCTGGCTGTGTATAAAAATTATAAGGAAAATGGCCAAATAGCCATCGGGCAATATAAAGATTTCTTGAAATTAAGCTATTCAAAACCACTAACTGAGTTATTTAAAACTGCTGGAATTGAATTTAGTTTCAATGAAAAATATATTAAGGGACTTGTGTCTTTTGTTAAAGAAGAATTGAAGAAATTATAAATATAAAAGCAATAAAATTAAGGCTCTCATTTTTTGAGAGCCTTTTTGATTGAATCCTTAAAGAAGATATAAACAAAAATTAGAATACCACTGAAAAGTAAAATATAATTCAATTCTTTGTAATACTCTTGCATTAAGTACTGGTATTTGCCGAAATAAAAACCTAAAGCACCTAACACAGCAGACCAAAGTAAGGAACCAATTAAAGTATATAAGGCAAAATTGAAATAATTCATCTTAGCTATGCCTGCAGGAATAGATATTAAATGTCTGATAACCGGTACTAATCTGCCAAAAAATATCGAACTGTTTCCATGTTTATTGAAGAACTTCTCAGATTTTACTAGTTTTTCTTCGGATAAAAGAAGATATTTGGCATATTTATGTTTGACAAAACTATGGAGAATGGTTCTGCCTAAGAGCAGAGCTACCAGATAATTAATACTTGCTCCTACTAAACTGCCGATTCCACCGGCTAAAATCACCAGATAAATGTTAAGTTTGCCCTGATAAGCCAGATAAGCTGCAGGAGGTATGATTAGTTCGGAAGGTAATGGGATTATTGTACTTTCAACCGCCATTAAAACAGCTACTCCCGTATATCCCATTGATCCGAAAGTATCAAGAAGATAGGTAAAAAATCCTGAAAACATAGATTCATCTCCAAAAAAAGAGGTTGAACATAGGCCCAACCTCTTCAATTTTATTTGTTATTTGTTTTGATTATTTGATTAGCAATGCTTTTCTCACAGAATTAAATTCCCGGGTTTTGATCTTATAGAAATAAACCCCAGAAGATACACTCTTGCCTTGCTGATCTTTACCGTTCCAAACTACCCGATGCGTACCTTTGGTCAAGTAATTATTCACCAATGATTTCACCAGCTGTCCTTTGATATTGTAAATAGTTAATTCCACTTTTGTGTCTTTAGCTAAACTGAAGCCAATTGTAGTTTCCGGATTGAAAGGATTCGGATAATTTGCATTTAATTTATTCACAGGTTTTTCAAGATCTGAATCCTGCTCTGAGACTGGCACATAGAAGAAATTGATATTATTTGTGGAATCACTTTCCCCAGTGTCATACTTAGCAGTTACAAAGTATTTGTAGTTGTTGTAGGGCAGTAATACTTCATCGTAACTGTTTTGCTGAGTTGTGGCTATCAATTGAAGTGCACCTGCGTTGATTTGTCTGTAAACATTATAGCCCAGAAAGACCATACGGCTGCTGTTGGAACTTTTTTTACTATTGTTTCTTGCTAACTCATTCTGTCTGGGAGCGTCAAAAGACCATCCTAAATGCACAGAATTGGATGGCACGTCGATACTGGATACCAGACTTGTGGGAGCGTTTAGATAGTGAATTTGGAAGTTCAGACTGTCAACATAAGAATTGCTTGTCTCCAAATTGCAGGGTTGAGATATTGTTTCGTGAAAAACTTCTCCGGCAGTTACTGAATATTGACCTGATGGCATAAATAAACGATAATAACCTTGGTCATTAGTATAGACGATATTATTATTTGCTTTAACATAAACTTTTTCAAAGTTTGAAGGACTATCGATAAGATAAACACGTCCGGAAATACTGGCAACATTCTGAACAAAACCGGAAATATAGATATCATCAATCAGCCAACCACGTCTGACAACTGAGCCATCAGAACCCATCCGCCATTTAATAATAACAGTGGAATTGGCAAAAGCAGATAAATTAAGTGATGCCTGAACCCAACCATTGCTAGCATTGCTCCAGCCTGGCTGTTGTTGAAGAGCAGAGACGCTTTGATGAGTATATCCGCCTTCAGGAGTAACTAATTGGAAGGAGGCTCCGTTGTCTGTAGAAACGCTAACATTTCCCCCATCATAATTATTTTCAAATTCATAAAAATGGTAGAAACTGAGTACTGAGTTCGAACCAATTTGTATTGGTGCTGATAAAAGGGCTATTTGCAATCCGTCAGTATAATCTCCATCCTGAGTTATAGACCAGCAATTACTACCTGAATAGGGAGCCGGATCGGAAGTAGTACCGAAGAACCAGCTTCCGGCAGGTTGTGCAGAAAAGTCTGCATTACCATTTTCAAAATCAGTCGCGAATCCATTTGTTTGAATTCCGAGACTTACTGCATAATTTTGTGTATCATCCAAAGTAAGTTGTAAGGGCAGGATTGTTCCTGGAGTGGCTGTAGCACTTATAGCGACATCAAAACACAATTGTAATGTATTGTCAGCCGGAACAGATTGATAACTTACATGAGGTGTGGTTATCGATAATAAAGGACTTGTTGAGGATAAATTTGCATTTCCAGGAGCTGTTGGTATCAAGCCCTGGTTTTTCAAATTTACAATATATGTTATAGTTTCACCTGGATCTGCTAATCCGTCCAAATTCCCGAGTCTGTCGTTAACATAAGTTTTATCAAATGTTAAACTGGATGATACTACAGTTAAGGATAACATTCTGTCCCAGGCTGATTCCTGAGATTCTACATGTACATTTAACAGGATGGTATGAGGGGTAGGACAGTTCTGTGCAACCTGAATCTGGAAATAGTTGATATTAACACCGGAAGCACTGCCTTCAACAGTATGATATGATGAAGTGTCACAAATAATTGAGACAAATGGATCGCTGGTGGCAATAGTCACAAAGGGATTTTCTGCAGCTACTGTTCCCAGATTATTCAGGGTAATACCTAAATTAACTAACTCACCTGACTCTAAAAATTGATTATTATTAGCATCATGCACAATTGGAGCACCTAAAATCAGATTGGCCTGATTCTGCAAAACTGGTACAGTTGTAAAAAGAATAGCCATTTCATTTTGCAGAGGTTTGGAAGTTAGTGGATAAATGTTTTGATCTGTATATTGCAAACCGACAAGACCTGTGTGATCTTCAATACCAACAGTGGCAAAATTGCCATGTTCTGTGCCTGATTGTGAGTCAACATTATTTACGATCTGATACTGGATTTTTATAGGTGAATCCCCCATTGATGTAGCATAGAAAGATGGATCATAGAGAATAATCTGAAAGGTTTCAGCTAATTGAGTATTGAAAGCATTCTTCATATTATTCCACTCAATAATAAAAATATGATTTGCTGCATCATAGTAAGTATAAACTCCACCACCTGTAGTTACCAAATCATCCCAAAAAGCTGCAATCATGGGGCTTGGTCCCATTGGTCCAGGTATTGGCCAGTTTCTGAAATCATGTATTTCAGTATCTCCAAAGGAAATCCAACCATTTGAACAAATACTGATTCTGTTATAAACCTGCCCATAGAACAAGAATGTAAATGGCATATCCATTGACATTGTAATATCCTGATTCTCGCCTGGATCGTTAATTCCTGTACTGATTCCGCTTCCACCCGCTGATGGTGCAATTTCTATCCACTGGTAATCGGGACGATCAGGATAATCAGCATCTCCATCATCATAACAAACATAACCATAACTGTCAGGTCCTAATGGTGTTGTAAGAGAAGGTGTTCCTATGGGAATATTGATGGTTTCAGTCTCAGAATAGTTTTCATTAAAAATTGTAATTTCCAAAGGTACTGTCATTCCCGGTACAAGATGGGGAAGAGCTCTTAGCTCAAACCAGTTTTCATTACATGAGATCGCTTCTCCTAACAGAATATTGCCAAATGTAGCCAAAGAATCTGTAATTTCAAAATTCCCATTGGGACAGATGATTGTTGCGGATATATTCTCCAAAGGTACCATTCCATTATTCTGCAATGTTATTCTAAACTGGGTGGTCTCACCCGGCTCTAAAATATTGTTTCCACTATCTAAGATTTGATAGGAGAGTACATCCAAATCTACTCCGGAAATTGTCATTTCCAAGGTATTGTTCCAGACAGATTCTCCCGACATAATTACCAAATTGAATCTGGCTATGTGTTGATTTGGACAATTTGGTGAAATTAATATATTGAAATCATCCAAACTTGGCACTATCAGACCTGGGTCTATTGAACCAAATGTCTCTAAGGTGTCTGTGATAGAAATATAAGGATCAGTCGAACTCAGACTGGCTGTTACTTCACCAGCTATACTGTTCATATAGTTTTTTAGTGATACCGAAAGCTCTATAGTTTCGCCGGAATTTGGTATTGAATCTGCATTTCCGTTTGATTCGCCGTGACTGTCGTCATCAATAGTATAGCCGACTAAGCCAACACTTCCTGCAGTATTTACAGCGATTGTATTGATAGAGGGGATAAATCCGTTCTTTGTGACAACCAGATTTATTTGTCCTGTTTGTGCAGGATTATAGGTAAGTGAAATATAACCTGAAGGATCTGTATAGCCTGTGGCAAAAACAGAGTCTCCCAGGGAAGAAATGGTTACCCAGGCGTCTGTTACAGGTATATGTAAACTATCCAATACCTGTACTGTGATTTGATTGTTTCCCAAAGCTACTTGTTCGGGGTAATTGACTGTCAACGGTTGAGGAATTGTAAGATTAATTTCCATTGATGGGTCACCCATTAAGTTGCACCAATGGTTAAAATTCTGTGCCTGACTGGGATTTGTAATACCATATGTTTTCGCGATGAGTACTTTGCCATTCAATAAAGCCTGTCCCATATCTCTCATTTTATTACGGAAAATACCATGAAAAATTCCGCCATTCAAACAATTATTAAAAGCTGTATGAGTTCCTGTTGTAGCCATACCTATTGCTGATAAAGCTCCTTTAGGTGCTGTTGTAGTTCCGCTTCTTAAAAGAACTTCAGTTGCACTGTCACTGTTTTCAAAGCTTCCTGTTCCACATGTGATGATGACTGCATTCGGCATTCTCATGGGATTATTGAGGGAAGAAGGACTCCATCCGCTCATACCCAAATAACCACGGTAATTATAGATTGTACAGCCTTCGTTAATTGCATTAGTTATATCACTTGGATTTGGTCCGTTATCATAAATTTCTGAAAAAGTGTAATTGCTGTTATAATCCAGCATCATTTCCTTAATATAATGGCTTGTATCTATGGTGGATTGTCCTGAATGTGACGGATCACCAACCAAAACTGTGTTTTCATACCAGGAAGTATCACCAGTCATATTAGGTGTCATCTCACTGAGTTTAATTTTGGCCCAGACAGTGCTGAATTGAGCTGCAGTTGAAACAGAAATACGACCTATGAACAAGTCCCCAAAACTATCCCCCTCTGTTATAAGGGTATAGGGATAATCGCCTTCGCCATAAGTAGTTTGATAACCATTGTACGTAGGTATCATAATACTGCCAGAAGCATCTCCTATTAAGATCACATATTCCGGAGGATTCTCCCAGGTATTATAAGCATTTGCTATATATGTTTTGATCGCTGTTGTTGTAGTGCCGGTAACTTGTGTTGATGCGGTGTTTACAATGAAACCTTTCTGATGCTTCCAATCTGCGAATTGTTGCAAAATTGATGTGATCTGAGTGGAATTTGGATGAATTATCAAAAGAGAACGGTTTTGATATTGTGGCATCTCATCTCTGATTTGATCAAAATTCAAAATCTGAGATCTGTATAGGGGCTCAAAACTTCTGGATAATTTTCTGTTTGATATAGTATAAGATCCCAATGAACCACGATAATTTACTCTTATACTAACATTCGTTCTAATATTTAATTCATTTTTGTCCGGATTAAATGATAAAGGTTGGACTGTAAGGGTTACAATTCTAAAGTCTCGAAAAACAGAAGCTTCACTGATTTTAACAGCTTCAATAGGATAAATATTGTGGGAAGAATAATAATTGTTATCGATGGTAAAGTTTCTTAGTTGAGGGTCAATCGCAGATCCTTTGGAAGGATAAGGTAAAATGTTCTTTAATAATCTGGTGTCTTCATTTACTATTTCGATATCATATTCACATCCGTTGGGAATAGCAATAGTAGTGGAAAATATAGGTAATTCAGGTTTTCCTGCTTCCAGAAGATATCCGGCTTCAGGGTGTCTTAAATGTGAATACTCCTTACCTAAATAATTTTCGGTTGTAATGTCAATTCCGTTCAGTTTAAAACTGATATCAGTATAAGATGATTTACTGTCTGTGACAGTAAATGTATTGCCGGTTTCTTGTGATAATGGAAGATATTCCGCCATTAAACTAAGAAACATTCCTGTTAATAACAGGCAAAATAGAATCTTTTTCATACTTGTTTCCCCTTTATAATAAAAAAAGGCAGATTTCTCTGCCTTGATTTTTAAATTTTGATTTTCACTATCCCTTTGTCCCTACTCGCTACATAAACAAATCCATCATCAATCAAGACTTTGTTCACATAACCCAGTACGTCAGTAGGAATATTCGTTAACAACTTCGGTTGAGCAGGTGAACTTATATCAAAAACATAAACTCCGCCACCACCGGATCCAACAGCCAAAAGATTACCTTCAATAGCTATTGATTCAGCATAACCTGCCGTATCGTAACTATAGACAATCTTCATATTCGATAGGTTACTTTTATCTATTACCTGTAAGCCTGTCTGCTTGTCTGCAACATATATATAATTCCCGACAACCTTAAGCTTTATGGCTTCACCCGGAGTGTCAACTGATCCGGCTAAAACAGCATTTTCTCCACTTATATCATATACTTTTATCCCCGTCTGACTGGTGGCAAAATATGCCAAATTATCCACAATATCAAGTCCCTTAATATCTGTAAAAAAAATCAAAGAATCATGTTCTACTGAACCAGGTAGCCCGGTAGAAGGATGATAACTAAAGAAATCAGAAAGGCGGAAAGAAGTTTCAGTACCATCTGTTTCAGGAAATTTAGGATTTACAATCGCAAATCTGTCCTGATAGCCTGGTAAAGGGGTATTGTAAAAAAAAATATCTTTGATATTTAAAGGATTTCCATCTGCAATGGCTTTGTAAATTGGGATAGACTGATCAGTTAGATCTAAAATGTAAATTGAGTTAGTATCAGTTTCATCAATGTTATAAACAAAAAGATAGTTGGAATTTCTCGAATATTTAATAAACTTGACATGATTAAGAAATGTAGGTTCTATATGCATTGAGTCATTCTTTGAATAAACTTCTGTCCCATTAAAATATTTTTCCCCAGTACTTTTATCATATATCGAAAACCCACCCCGATCTTCTGCTACAAATAGTTTGTTGGGACCTATTGAAAAGTCAACAGGTTCGCCTATAGTAGAAAAAATGTGTTCGATTGAGTAATTCGTATCTTTATAAGGATCATTAGCTTTGGCACAGCTTAGGAAAAGAGTTGCAACAAATATAATAATCCCTAACTTCTTCATTATTCTTCCTCCACTATTCTACTTCACACAATAAAGCAATTACTGTTCCAAGAATTAATCCCATAGTACATAGATTGGGAATAATCTTACTTCCTCGATTCAAATTAGTATTCGCGTAAAACGATTTTCTAATTGAGGTTTTAGATATAAAAAGGCAGATTTCTCTGCCTTGATTTTTAAATTTTGATTTTCACTATCCCTTTGTCCCTACTCGCTACATAAACAAATCCATCATCAATCAAGACTTTGTTCACATAACCCAGTACGTTAGTAGGAATATTAGTTAACAATTTTGGTTGGGCCGGATTACTTATATCAAAAACATAAGCTCCTCCACCCCCGGAACCTACAACTAAACGATTACCTTCAATAGCAATTGATTCAGCGTATCCAACAGTATCATAATTATATACTATCTTCATATCTAATAAATTGCTTTTGTCTATAACCTGTAATCCTGCTTGCTTGTCTGCAACATATATATAATTCCCGGCAACTTTAAGCTTCGTTGCATCCCCAGGAGTATCAATAAACCCTAACAAAGGTGGAGTTATTGGTAAAGTCTCTCCATTTGTGTCATAAACTTGTACACCCGTTTGACTGGTAGCTATATATGCCAAACTGTCAACGATATCCAATCCCTTTAATTCTGTAAACAAATTTAAAACAAAATTTTGATTTGAATTTGGTAGTCCGGAATATGGATCATTACTTAAAAAATCAGATATACGTAAATACGATTTACTGCCATTCGCATCAGGATTTATAGTAGCAAATCTGTCTTGATAACCTGGTGAAGGAGTATTATAAAAAAACATGTCCTTGATATTGTAAGTGCCTCCGATTTCATTGTATTTGTAAATCGGTCTGGTCGGATCAGTTATATCTAAAAAGTATATTATATTTGATGTAGTGTTATCTCTGTTATAGACAAAAATATAATTGGAATTTCTTGAATAATTTATAAACTGAACACTTGTTAAATGGTAAGGTATCTCTGTAGCTGGATCTCCTTGTGGATAGATAATAGTCCCACCAAAATATTTAGTTCCATTGCTTTTGTCATATATCGAAAATCCACCCTGATCTTCGGCTATGTATATTTTGTCCGGTCCTATTACAAAATCTACTGGTTCTCCCATCGTGGGATAAATCTTGTCAATGGTATAACTGGTGTCTTTATAAGGATCATTGGCTTTTGCACAGCCCATGAATAGTGTTGCTGCCAATATGACAATTCCTATTACCTTCTTCATACTTCCTCCAATTCTTATTCTTTATTTATTATAAGCAATTATTATTCCATTGTTTTATGGCTGATTTACCTATTTGTTTTGTCAATTATAATTTTTATTGCACTAATCCCCTGATGCGGTAAATTATAGAATAACGTCTGCCCAATCCATTCACTCGTCCACTGGACTCTGGGTACTATTGCTTTCAATGTATTCCCTCTGTAGTCTAATTCCAAAAGAACTTTTCCCGTGAGAAACTGATACTTTACTATTGTTATGGGTAACGAATTAAACTCTCTTTTTGTTGTACTCAACATTCCCGCTTCAGACTTGATGATTAGCATGACTTCTTCACCGGCAATAAAACAGTCAGCATTATTTATTACCAATTTTTCCTGTTCCATAATGGCAATTTTCTTGTGATCATATTCAAGAATTCGACCCGACAAAAAATTAGTGAAACCTAAAAATTCTGCTGTTATCCTACTATTAGGCCTTAAATAAATATTTTCGGGTGTGTCGATCTGTAGAATCTTTCCTTCTGACATAATGGCCATCTTGTCTGCCAGGAAGAACGCTTCTTCCTGATCATGTGTAACATAGATCGCAGTGAATTTCAATTCCTGCTGAATTTTCTTGATTTGTTCACGAATCTTTAAACGCAATGATTCATCCAAAGCACTTAAAGGCTCATCAAAAAGAATTATTTCTGGACCCGGTGCCAGTGTTCTGGCCAAGGCCACTCTTTGTTTTTCCCCACCTGAAAGCGTCTGGATTTTGCGTTTACCGAACCCCGACAATTCTACTAAATCCAATAAATAGTTTACTTTCCCATGAATTTGAGTCTTCTTCAACTTTGTTATCTTTAGTCCATAGGCGATATTGTCAAAAACAGTTAAATGTGGAAACAACGCTAAATCCTGAAATACAATTCCCACACTTCTTTGGTGAATCGGTTTTCGCAAAATACTTTCCCCATTGATTTGAATATCTCCAGCTTCAGGTTGAAGTATCCCCAGAATGATCTGAATCAAAGTTGTCTTTCCTGAACCGCTGTGCCCCAATAAAACCAGCATTTCACCCTTTTTCAACTCGATGTTGATGTCCTGAATTTGGAAATCAGGAAAGCTGATGCTGAGATTCTGGATGCTTAAATGATTCGAATAAAGTGAACTGTCGTTTATTGTCATTAAGACTGCCTTAAGTTAAATTCCCCTCTCAGTACAGAGAGGGGATAAAATGAATTGTTTAAAGATTTATCAGTATTTTCTGGCTTCTTCCAAACCTTTTAATACTCTTACTCCACCTTGACTTAATGCTTCCATTTCCTTTTCACCTGGGAAAATGTGTAAAGGAGCCAGGAATTTAATTCTTTTGCTGATTCCGTTTACTACGTATTTATTGTAAGCGAGACCACCTGTAAGGAAAATCGCATCAACTTTTCCTTCCAAAACTGTTGCACAGGCACCGGTCTCTTTGGCAATCTGATAACACATAGCTTCACAAATTAATTCAGCTTTTTTGTCTCCTTTGTCAATCATATCAGCTACATCAATACCACTGTCAACTCCCAAATATGCCATAAATCCGGCAGTCTTTGTAAAACGATTGATCAAATCCTTCTTGGTATATTTTCCTGAAAAAGCTAAATCCAGGACATCACCAATAGGTAATGCTCCGGCTCTTTGTGGTGAAAATGGTCCCATTCCCAATAAGGCATTGTTGACATCAACAACTTTTCCCTGCTTGATCGCTCCTACTGAAATTCCACCACCCATATGAATCCCGATAATATTGCTCTCTTCAAACTTCAAACCAAGCTCTGCTGCCAATAATCTGGCTGTATATCTGATATTCAAAGCATGAAATAATGATTTTCTCTCGATTTCCGGAACTCCGGAAATTCTGGCTATTTCTTCAAACTCATCTACTGTAACCGGATCAACTATAAATGCCGGGATCTTTAATTCTTCCGAGATCGAATTTGCAATAAAGGCACCTAAATTCGAAGCATGAATTCTTCCCCAAATCTCAGGATTCTTTAAATCACTCAGCATGTTCTGACATACTTCGTAGGTTCCACCTGGTACTGAACGAACCAATCCACCCCTGCCTACTACAGCTTCCAAGGTGTCAGGAGATACATTATTCTCCTTCATTGCTTCAATTACTAAATTCTTCCGAAATTCATACTGCTCAATAATTCCGCCAAATTTGTCCAATTCCTCAGGATCATGTCTAAGTGTTTTTACAAATACTGCTTCTGTATCATCAAAAACAGCTATCTTAGTCGATGTGGATCCGGGATTTATCGCCAATACACGATATTGCATCTTAGCCTCCAAGTATTTATTATTTTCTCCACTTGAAATAAATTATAAAAAAAGGTCAATATTTTTTAAGGATTTTAGGCAAGTTTATGCAAATAATTGTTCTCTTGAGTAATAATTTCCTTTGATCTGTGATAATCAGTGTTGATCAGTGGCAAAAAACTCCTGGAAAACATAAAAGGGATGCCGTTAAGACATCCCTTTTTCGATTAATATTTACTTATAAATCTGCTTAGTTATTAGCAACTTCTTTTACGTTTTTGCCGTCAGCAGAGATTAATCTGATACTGTCGCCCATTTGTTTTGTAATGATCACAACTTTACCATCACTCTCTTTTAACCATTCGTTGGTTGCAGGATTATAAACAAAAGACATCTTTTCATGTGTCTTCATGTCTTCAAAATCATATCTGTTCTGAGTTGTTACAACTTGCAATTCTGTGCCGTTTACTGCATATTTTTTAATTTCTTTTTCATTTGCTTTCATCGCAATCGGGTTGGAACCTGTCCAATATTCGAGTGTGTTGAATACAACCATATCTAACCATACTGCTGCACCATAAACAGGCACAAAGTTGAATACCCACATAACCAAAGTTTGCATCGGTTCTGCACCAACACCCTTATTAAATTTGTACACTTTCTTGGTTAACGAAAATGATCCGAAACACCCACTGAGTGTTAAAGCTAAAAAGCTTACCAAAACTAACATCGAAATAAGTTTTACTGATTTCTTCATGATTCCTCCAATAATTATTTATTACTTATATAACATAACCAGACAATCTACTTTTGTCAAGAACTAATTTTCCCGCTTGGCTGTTACAAAGAATGTCCCCTGTCTGTTTTTTAATACTGAGGTACTGAAGGAAATACTTGTTTCACTCGTCTCTCCAAGCACAATCGCATTCGTAAGTGTTGCACTTTCTGCTAAATAAACTCTGTAAACCAGATTTGTTCTGTTGCGTACATTTACTTCATCCCAACTCAAATTTATTCTGTCTCCACTGGGCATTATCTGCAGATTCTGCGGTGCCGGTAAAGTTTCTTCAACTGCTGTTCCCTGTATTTGTATTCTCATAGTCGGAGTATCAGGATGATTTGTTGTGATAATTAAAGAGTCTGAATATGTTCCCAATTCTGCAGGTTGAAAAGTAATATTAATGTTCTTGATAGATTCCTGATAAACAACAAAAGGACTAAATGAAAATGAGAATGGAGAACTACTGTTTTTTTTCTGAATGTTATAGATTACTAAAGGATAATTTCCTGAATTAGCGATCTGTAAATTCTGAGCTGTAAAATTTCCCGGGTTAACATCATTAAATTCCAGAGTTGTACCTTGTGGAAATGACGGATTGGCAAGTTGACTCGTATATAAAGAATAATTTCCGGCATTGTGAATCAACAGATCATTCTCATTCCAAGCTGATACTTCGTAAGGCAATTCGGTTCCATTAGAATTCAAAACAACAATCCTACCCAGTGTACTCCCGCCCTTAACCACCCAACTTAACTCTGTCGGGAATGTCAACGTCGAAAGTGAAAGATACAAAGTATCCCCATATACATATGATTCTGTCTGTGTTGTCTCCCGCAATTTCCAGAAATCCATGTACTGAGTCAATGACATCACTGCCGTATCCCAAGGTAACCAGTTATAAAACTCCTGTTCTGCCTGTAGTTTGATCGTAACTGTTGGATGTATCAGTAAACAACAAGGTGCAGAATTGTTTCTTAACTTAGTAAAAACACTCTTCCAATTACTCATATATGCATCATAATTCAATGCAAAATCCATGTAATCATCAGATATTGTGATTCCCAATTGTAAAATTGAAGATAGATGTCCTGACGATGAGTTATTATAAATTAAATAATGAGGAAAATTGTTTAACTGGTCTATTGAACTAAAAGAACTGTTGTATTTATATCCTAAAGATTCAGATACTTCTGCCTCGTAATCATTATTATATAAATGCCCTGCTCTGAAACTTTTCACAAGACAACTACCCTCATTTTCCAATAAGTTCTTGGATACTTCAAATTCTCCAAAAACTGTTCCGTTTCCAAGAGTTATCGTTCCATTATAATGCGGGGCATAGGTAGATCTTTTATTACCTCTTGTCCCTTTAGGAAATATGTCTTCATGCATAAAATCCGGGAAATGACCTACACTATGACTTCCGGCACTATGCTGTGAATTACCTATTGCCTGAATGTATGGAATTTTTGTTGTATAATAATCTCCATCATTATAATCACTAAAATAATGTGTGGTCATGAAATACTCTGCTTTGAATCCCATTTTCGCTTCCCAGGCCGCATAAGTGTTCATTAAATTATAAGACTGGCCCCAGTCCACATCATGGGTCACCAATAAACTCGATTTAGTATTGGCCGGAGAAGTATGTTTATAAACTCCATAAGGATTCGCCTGATTATAGATTTCCCGCATCCACAGGTAAAAAGTGTCAACTGTAGGCTCAAAAATATTGGCATAAGCTCTTTGGGCTTCACTGTCCTTATTGGCCAGACTCCTATGAATGATATCTTTCCATTGAATTCCCATTAAATACGTTGTGCCATTACCATAAATATTTTTAGAAGCAGATATGGATCCATCAGAATAGTTAGCCAGAGTTGAAGCAGTATTTAAGGTGTAACTATAGGTGTTAAAATATGTATTATATTCTTCACTTCCTAAGGATATGGTTATCTCATAATCATCATCAAACCAGTTTAAGGTTGGATCCAATGAACCAACATTCCAAGTCATAGTGTGCTTTGTTCTGTCGGAAGTATAACCTGTGATGCCGAATAAACTGTACAAATCTGTATCCGTTACCACACAAGCCAACAGTGTACCCCCATTACTGACATAATGTGTAAGCACTGTCTTCTCTGCACTGGTCAAAATCCCTGTCGAAATCCGGTCTGCCAGGATTATTACAGAGCTTTCTGTTGCAGACGTAATATCAGTTGTCTCAGTAAATGGTACACCTGCCACCTGCAATGATTGCCTTATAGAATAAATCCCGGTCTTGGTCTCACTATATCGGGTGGAAAGATCCACCACAGCCACACTTCTGTAATATCCGAATAAACTCAAATTGCTGAGTAAAATAAAAATCATCATTATATATTTCATAGGTTCTCCTACTTAAGTAAAAGGATTTTTTTGATTTGAACAGTTTCTCCTGCTTGCATTTTATAAAAATACACACCGGAACCAACCTTCTGATTATTATTGTTTAAACCTTTCCAAATCACTTTATGATAACCTGCTGCTAGTTCTGTATCCATCAGTTTACTCACTCTTTGTCCTTTAATATTAAAGATCTCAATCATAACTTGACCACTTTTCTTCAATGAGAATGGAATGGTTGTTACAGGATTAAAAGGGTTGGGATAAGCATTTTTCAATTCTGTTATTAAAGGTATCTCCGGCCCGTCAGAAGAATTGTGAACAACTTTTACCAGAATCGGTCCCATAATATGCGAAGTGCCTTCATAAGACAGATCCTCCAGCCAGTAATAATACAGATCCGAATCTTCCAAAGCATTATCTGTGTATGAGTAAGAACACGCTGTGCTCTGTTCAATTCCTTCTGTGATTATAGAATTGTTGATTCTAAGAGAATTCAAATAATTATTATCAGAGCTTCTGTAAAGATTGTATCCCAGTGCATCGCTTTGATTCTCAGTCATCCACTTGATCGCTACAGAATTATCGGCTTCCAAATATGTGCCATTGAAAGTTGATAAGTTTACTGGCAATGTTTCATCTCCCAGCGGATTAACAAAAACAAACTCGGAAAAAGTCTTCAGATTAGTTCCATAAACTGTAAGAGTGTTATTTGTCAGATCTCTCTGATAAAAATATCCGTTTGCCGGAGCAAGAATTTCCCATACTGTACTTGATCTCTTGGCTATGAGCATACTGCTCTCATCCAGCTCTCCCAGATCTGTATCCTGATACTTTAAAGTTAATTTATAACTGAAATTACTGCCTCCACTTGCTGAAGCTTCCCAATAACTTCTGGATACACTTCTCCCGTCCGGGGCTGAGGTTATACTCGTACCGGAATAATAATACATATTAATCGCTGTCGGAAGTGTTCCTCCTGCATTAAATCTGATAGTTCCCAATTCCATATTGGAAACCATACAATTCAAATCTGTATTTGCCACAGGACTGCTGATCACTGCCGGTGTGGGTGAAATTCCCTCCGGTGGTGTAATCTCATAAGCTCCAATATCTGTCGGTCCTTGTGTTACTAAAGTATTTCTGGTATTCTGCAGATAATCTTTATCCACTTCTGATAATGGATATCCCTTTCCATTAATATAATATGCTGTCGTATCTGAGTTGGAAGGTGTCAAATCTGTTTCCGAAGCAAAATGCGGATTTGCCACAAAAGAATTAATATCTTTCTCCAAATTTGTTCTCCATTGAGTCAGTGAAGTAACATCATTATAGAGATATCTTCCCAGAGTACCCTGAGTTCCGCTACAATAGTAAATATTATTGTCCAATTCTTTAAATGCAGTTTTTATCACATCAGAAGCTATTATAAAAGACTTTGATCCGGCTGTCGTTCTGTTGGATATACTGTTTTTGAAAATATTGTTTCTGATCCTTAGATTTGCAGTGGTGTTAGCAATAAACAAAGCTGCATTGTAAGTAATCATGGAATTATCTGAGTATCCATAAAGATTCACACTGTTGTTATACAGCTTAATTCCCCCGCTGAAATTCCTGATTCTGATTCCTGCTAAAGCATCGTTGTCCAGATTGTTCCAACCCTTAGACAGTATATTATATACCACATTATTGCTGATCAGAAGATTACTGGTCATGTTGTAAGTATCAATATCAATTCCCCAGGCTCCGGTACTGTTGCTTCTATCATAATAAATTCCGCTGATTTTATTGGCATTGACAACTGCATTGGTTGTTCCCGTGGAAAGAACAAGCCCGGCAGGGTTAGCATTGCTTGTAATAATGTTCTTTATAGTATTGTTCGTAATTGTTAGATTATCACTATACTGAGAGTATATGCCATACCTGAGCAAATATTTGGCTGAATCATCTGTCCCGATAATATTATTGTTGATTACTACATTTGAACTGATATTCTGACTGCTTCCCTGAATAATTATGCCCGAACCGTTTGCCTCGAATGTACAGCTTTCAATTAAAACATCATCATTGTCACCCTGCAAAACTACTCCTGCATTGGCATTTGATTGATAAAGATTCGAAAATAAACAGTTTCTTACTGTTATATTCTTAGATCCTGTTCCTATTACTAATCCATTTGTCGGAGTATTAGTACTTACTCCATCAACAAGCTTAAATTTAAGATATGAACCACTTCCACCATAACGTCCATCAAATATTACCCGGTCTGCTCCATTCAACTCAATAATTCCATCTGAATCTTGCCCAAGTTGTAAAGAATGAGTAGCTGCTTCGTGTGGAACAACAGTTATTGTGAAATTCCCGGCTCCTTCCTCTACCATTTGATTCAGTGCAACTGCACTTGTTTCTGTTACATTGCCGACAATGGTCAGAGTAATATTGCCTGATACAACTCCCTGGTTCAGTGCATTGAAAACTCCGTTGATTCCGCTTAAATTCGTGTATTGACAATTAGCATAAATCCCAATGTTATAATTTCCGGCAAAACTGTTTACTATTTGATATGAATTCGGACTCGTCGGTGCAGTTGATATATCAGAAACCGAAGTCCCGGCAAAACCTGTACCAGGTTCTGCACCTAAATTAGCGTTCGTACTTATATCCTGTGCGACTACAAAATACTGGATCACATCTCCCAGTACAGGTGTTGTCCTCAGTTTGCTGTAGTCCAAAGTTAACTGACTTGTCCCCTCAACCCATTTCCAACCATTTCCGCTGTTATTGTTGGCAACTCCAAAACTGTTGGCATCTCCGCTCTTCTTGTAGTACACTCTTGGTTTATGTGTATTGAGATCTGTCCCCGAAACATCTGTGAAAGTAACATTAAGTGTCTTTACTGCCGATACCGTGGAATTCGTCAAAACTGTATAGCTGACCAACGGTGCTGATGTATCCTGCAGAATAAAACTGCCTTCATCAGCTCCTATATCCGGTGTTGAGGCTCTGCTGCTCCCGTCTATATCATAAGACTCCTGACTCACTGCGCTCCCCCCGCTCTCTACCTGTGTGGCCAGATCAGTTTTGATGTGCAGATTATAAGGCGAACTGACACTTAAAAACGGTGGATTTTCTGTCACAGAAGCACTTTCTCTCGGACTTAACAATGTCTTTACACTGCTCAAAGTTTGGACATTATTTGTTCCATCTGAAAACAGGAGATTCTTACTTCCCGGAGTCCCTGCATAAAAAAGATTGTGGTTGGAATTAGCCGAAAGGTTGGCATAATTTGTAGAAGGATATCTGAAACCTATAGCCGCACTTCCGGTACTCATATTACAATTGTTCACCAGAATATTATTCCGGCAATCAACTAACGTATTTTGTGAGATTATATTCAATGCTGCACTCTTATTACTCACTCCCGTTGAAGTATAATCCAGAAGTACAGAATTATAATACACTTTACTATCACTGCCTCCCACATTAATTCCGGCAGTATTATTCAAAACAAGACTGTTAGTGGTTCCTGCTGTGGCTTTGATATCATAAACCATATTGTTGAAAATGTTGCTGTAAGTCGTTACTGTATAAATTCCGTTTACTACACCTGTCGAAGTCCCGTTATATACTAAATTATATACTTTGTTTTTCTTGATGTTACTCGTTCCGCCATTACAATAAACTCCGTGGCAATTGCCTGAAGAACTCAAACCGTTGATTTCATTTGCAGTGATATTAAATACTGAACCGGCCTGACCGTATATTCCGTAAACAGCACTCGTACTGCTTGTGTTCAATTGGGAGATTTGATTATTAAATATTGTTAGCGTATTACAACTACCTAAGGCTGAATGAATACCATAAATCCCGGCATTGTTTGTATTAAAACTGATCTGCGTATTGGATACGGTTAAATTGGAGTTATAGCCAATATAAACGCCCCATGCAGGATAATTGGATCCGCCCACTCCTGTGATGGAACTTGTGCCCGATTCACTATTACTGATTGTGTTCTGATCATCATAATAAGATGAATTACCCAGCAGATAATAACCATAACTGCAATCCGTGATCTGATTATTCAAAAATTGATTATCTCTGTTAATTGCACTCGCAGTCCCGGCATTGTTAACCAATGCTATTCCTTTCGACTGAGAATTACCCTTACTCAGATCAACAACACAATTTTTGACTACATTGTTCTCACATCCGTCTGTCAAAGAACCTGCAAAATAGAATCCCAATTCCAAAGAACTTCCACTGCCTGCCTGCCTAAGGGTAAATCCGTCAAAAGTTATGTAATCTGCAGAATTTACTTTTATTATTGCCTCGTTCGCCGAGATCGTGCCATATCTCTGGATTATCGGATTGACTCCTGATCCATATTTCTGGAATACAATTGGTTTAGCCGAGGTTCCTGTGGTTGTAATTTCCACTGAATCTGTAAAGGTTTCCCCTGCTTTGATGCGGAATAAAATGCCTCCGCTTCCTGTACCCAGGTCATTCAACTCCTGCACAGCCTGCTTTAAGGTACTGTAAGTTTCGCCTGTTCCGATAACTTTTATTCCATTCAGAGGATACCGGATTGTCCTGCTTCCGGATGGATTGGCACTATCAGGTGTCCGGGTTATTCCTCCCAGAACAAACTGACTGCCCTGTGCATCCAGGGTATGATATTCTACAGCAGAATTCTTCACATCCAATGCTAACCAAAAATAATTATTCCCTGCCTCCAAAGTGAAACTCAGCGGGAAAGTTAATGTCGAACTGCTGATCGAGCTGAGCGATCCGATCTGATAGGCTGTACTGAAAGTTGCTGAACTGCCTGTGTAATAGAGTTTTGCTCCTGAAATATCACTGGTGTAGGTGCCGTTATTCAATTCAAATCCCATCTGACTCAAGGTCAAAGGAGTTGTAGAGCCAGCTGTGCTGATATTGGTTAATAAAAGCGGTTGATTCAAAGAATTATTCAACAAATAATTTGTATTTGGCTGAGAACAGTTAGCTGATACATAGGTCATCTGGGCATATAAAGATATCTGAATATTGGGTCTGTAAGCATTAACTGTCCCGTTTGAAGATGGGGGAGTGGTGTCTGCCTGCCAGCTTTGATGCCCGCTTGTCTGCTCTGTGTAGGTGAATTTGGGTATCTGGGATGTACCCGTTGCCCCGAGATTAGCTTCACATAAAACCATTAAATTATTGGCCGTATAATCAAAAGGAGTACTCAAAGTGATTTCTTTCCACCCGGTCGAACTGAATACGACATTTCCCGCATACACCAAAGTGGCACCGGAAATCGTATTAGCCCAGGTATCAGCAGATAAAGTTGAGCTAACGGTACTTTTGATATAAATCTTTACAGGAATGCTCACAGAACTGTTGTTACTGACCTGCCATTTCAAAGCAGAAATACTCCCGTAAACCCCGATTTCTGAGGCAGTATAGAGCGATGCACTCCGTCCGTATCCATACCAGGAATTGAAAGGATTATTGCCCTCAGTTGTAGCCGTACCAATGGTTATGTTCTGTTGTGCATTTATACTAAGAACAAAGATAAATAGCATAATAATGAAGTAATACTTTTTCAAAAATCCCCCTTAACTTACATCCTCTAAATAAATCAGATAAAATTATATCATACAGCTATTCATGTCAAATTAAAAAAACTTCAGACCTGTCCGACCTGTCTGACTATGCTCAATCCTTATCCCAAACACCTTAATCCTTTTCTACTGACACCCGATACCTGGCACACCTTTCTCTTGTCCGTGTTAGTCTGTGAAAGTCCGTATAAGTCAGTGTTCCGATCTATCTGTGACCATCCGCCTAATCAGCGTCATCTGCGTTCTATTAAGCGTCCCTTTTCCGAAAAATCATCTCTCTCCCCCAACTCTCAACTCTCAACTCTCAACTAATTAACCTGCGGGTTTCGATATTTCTTTCCCCTCCCTTCACTAACAATTAACAACTAATAACTAACAACTATCCCTCTCCATCCTTGGTGTTCATACTGTAGTTTACAAATCTAAAACAATGCTTGTTTTTGCACTTTTGCTGACTATTCACATTGACATAAATCCTTGTTATAAATTTATTCTCTGAAATTATTCTCATTTGTAAGGAGGTCTATTATGCATAAAAGCATGAGATTATTACTCTGCATAACAACCCTATTTATTCTTATCGGAAGCAATCTCTCTGCAAATAAAGCAGAACTGCATTCACAGACAAATTGGAATCTCCAGCCATCTTTTAAGTACGATGCTTTGTGCTTTCTTAATATCATTTCTGCTGACCCTTTTTATACAAAATATTATAAGAAAGATTTTAAGACTTATAGCAATAAACTCACTCCTGAAGCCAAAATTGCTATTACTAATTTGAAAAGGGTAATAAAAGACGAACAAAGTGATATTATCTCTGCTGCTTTATGTTGGTATTTTTCTGCCCTGCCGGACTCCACTCTTGACCAATTAATAAACACCACTTCCTCTGAAGAAGCAACATTAAGGGCATTTACAAACGCAAAGATGTTTGAGGAAAAAGAAGTTCAATATCTTGGAGCTTTAAGCAAAGACATGCATACTGTCTTCAGCTGGATGAAGCAAATCAGCTTTGATCAAGATTGGGAAACTCTCATTAAACCCAAAGTTGAGAAAAAGATTGAAAAAATTAACAAAGGACTCCCCAAATATAACGTCATCCATGAAGATGAAGTTCTTTTAGGCACTCCTCTCAAATCTAACATTATTACAGTTAATTTGCTTTACTACTGCCAACCCCACGGCATACGTATTACCGGAATTCAATTCCTGACAGATCAAAGCTACCCGTTCGAAACTGTTATTAGAAATGCGGCTCATGAAATGATGCATCCGCCCTTTGACCTCAAAAATGATACTCTTCTTGTCTCTTTATTGAATACCTTAAAACAGGACAGCTTTCTGATGGACAAGGTAGAACATCACAATCCTTCTTTCGGATACAACAGCTTCCTTGGATTTGTTGAAGAAGACTGTGTACAGGCAATTGAACAACTTTCCTGCCGCAATATGGATATTGCTATCAAACCCCAAAAACGCTGGAAACACAGTGATGACGGAATGCATGTTCTCGCAGTAGCTATCTATTCTCTCATGCTCAAAGAAAACTATAACTCTAAAGATGAAGTATTTCGTGATTTTCTCGTCCGCTTAATCCAAAGCGGTAAACTTGCTCCCGGTAATATTAAAAATCTTTATGATGATTTCTATAGAAAATAGAATTGCTTAGGGTGATTCAGAATTACATAAACATGATGGAGTTTAGATGAAATTCCTGTATTCATTGTACCCAAAATTTCAATCCTTTATATATTATTTTTTTAATTGGGAATATTCTGTTTGACAACTATTTCAACAAAATCATTCTGCAACGATTTTGTTGTAGAGACGTTAGCAGTGCTTGCCAACTCTCTTCAAATTTTCTATGAAAAAATATATAAAGGAGTGCTATCATGAGAAAATTACCTCTCTTTCTCGTATTCGCTTTCGCGATTTTTAGTCTAATTCAATTAAATGCTACCAAAATCATTGATCCAGATGGTGATGGAGGATTTAATCTGGGTTCGACTTTCACTGATAACGGATGGACTGTTGTGAATGGATCAGCTACATCAACTCAAAATCAGTGGACAATCGGATCTTGTGACAAAACCTTATTCGGTGCGAACAATGTTGCATATATAACTAATAACACAACAACACAAGCCTATAGTTACACCAATAACGGGCCAATGTATATTGTGCATTTTTATAAAACAGTAACTTTCCCTGCAGGAGAAACAAACATCAAGTTAGCTTTCAATTGGAAATGCAATGGCGGAAGTTATGGATATGATGGGTTTCAAGTATCTTTAGCTAATACTACAGTTACCCCTGCTGCTTCAGCAACAGCCCAATCGGGAGCTGTTACTGCTGCAATAGTTACCAATAGTACATATGTTGGCAATGTTTTTTATTATGGTCAAACAACTCCTAAAACCGAATGTATCACAATACCTTCCTCTGTAACGGGAAATTCAACTGCTGCTAAAACCAAAAGACTTATATTCACTTTTAGAATCGATGCCAGCAACGGATTTACCCCACCAGCCATTGATGATATTTCACTTATTAGTTTAAAAACACCATCGATGACAGGTATTTACTACATTAATAATACACTGCCTACAACAAACCCTATGGTTCACAATAATACCGGGAATTTTAACAATTTTGTTGATGCTGTTGATTATTTGAATACCGTTGGTGTCGGAGGACCCGTAACTTTTAAGGTGTCATCAAACCAAGTATTTACTCAATTATGTCCCAAAATATTTGCTACCGGTACATCTACTAATACAATTACTTTTGTAAAGGAAGGTACTGGCAATAATCCTCTGATTCAGATTCTAGGTAAAACTAAATATTATCCATTCGATTGTGGTATTAGTTTATGGGGAAGTGACTATATTACTTTTAATGGCATTGATATTGATGGTTCTGGTTCTACAGATGAATTAACTTGTGTTGAGTTTGGATATTTGTTAAGAAATGCATCACCAACCAACGGAACTCATCATGATGTAATTAAAAATTGTTCGGTTACTTTAAATAAGAATTATGGATCAGGGGTTGCACAATCAGGTGCTATTGTCGCAACAAATCATAGTAGTATAGGTGCATATAATGTCACAAGTGCAGATGGATTAAATAACAATAATAGTATTTTGAATTTTCAAGTATCCAATGCAACAAATGGTGTACTCCTCATCAACAATGCAATGAATTATTTTGAATCGGGGAATATTGTAGGGGTTGATGATGAATTAACCAAGCGAAACCTGATCAGCAATATCAGTAATGCTTTTTACTCGATTCAGGCAATAACAGTATTTGGTCAAATAGGGTGTAAGGTTTTTAACTGCGATGTAACAGACATATATTCTCCAGCAGGAGATGTTGCGGGTATGTATATACAAACTCGTGGTGGTACTATCGGCTGTTACAATAATAAAGTTTACAATATACATGCAGGGTCTGCCGATGTTTTAAAGACTTGTACAGGAATAGATATTACAAATTCGACCAATATTGCTAATGCCTCTGTTTATAATAATTGTATTTATGATATTCACCCATGGTATGAAGGAAGTGATACAGGATTATATACAACGGGTCTATCCTGCAATGTTGGGAATGGCAGTATTGCCAAAATTATGAATAACACCATAGAAATTAATTTGCCATCAACCTCTTCTATGAGTTCAATGTGTTTACAAGCTTATGACGGCAACGTTGATGTTGAGGGTAATATATTAGTTAATACATCGGCTGGAACGAATCCAGATACTTTTCATCATTGTATATTTACGTCAGCTACAGATGGAATAGGCGGCTCAAGCTCTGTATCAAATTATAATGATTTATATCTTCCTAATAATATTGGGACAACAGGTAGTTTAGTAAGAGTTGATACAGAATATTATAACACTTTGACTGACTGGAAATCCTCAAGCTATGCAAAGGATATAAATTCAATCAGTATAAATCCATTGTTTGTTTCAACAACAGATTTAACGCCCAACTCCAGTCAACTCAGTGCATACCCTGGATATACTACTCCGGCATGGCTAACCTATGATTTGGCTGGCAATTTGAGAAGCTCTTTTACTCCATCTGATTTAGGTGCTTATGCTTTTAATGTTGTTTCACCAGAGCCAGCTGTAACACCTAATCCAGCCAATTCAGCTTCAGATGTATCTATAAATCCAACATTAAGTTGGTCACCCGGCTCAGGGCTTCTACCAACCGGCTATCATCTGTATTTGGGAACTGATAATCCTCCCACAAACCTGGTTAATGGTATGGATCTTGGAAATGTAGTATCTTATCAACCAGTCGTGTCACTTTTGAGTGGAGTACAATATTACTGGCAAATAGTGCCTTACATCGGTGGAAATAATGCTGTCAATTGTCCTGTTTGGTCATTTTCAACTATACTTGAATTGGAAATACCTGTTGTAAGTATTCAGGTCATTAATGGAATTTCCGTACTTACCTGGGACAAGGTTACTAATGCCAATTCATATATCGTGAAGGGATCTGACATTCCTTATAATTCATTTACAGATATAACAGGAACTGGCACTTTCAGTAATACAGCAAACACTGTCTCCTGGTCTATACCTGCAACAGATAGTAAAAAATTCTTTAAAGTGATAGCATCGAGTACCTATCCTGCAAAATAATTAGCAAGAGAATAATAACTGTTCTCTGGTAAAGTATTCTTACCTAATAAATCAGTTCAAAACTAATTAACGCTGGATGATATTGGTTGAAAAACACACCAATCAATATCATCCAGATATTTAACCCGAATAGTGCAGTAGATCTTTATAACCTGACTGAAGCTAATGTACTTGAATGACTTACAATCTCACTCACCATATATTTATTATATAACCTCGTTCGATTGCAAGCCCTCAAGCAACATGATCTTCGACTCAGTTGCAAACCTCTACTGCAAAATCCGGGATTAACTTTACAATCACATTAAATGATAACTGCAAACATTGTAATATCAATACTTCTGATCATATTGTTGCCATTATCCTAAAGGAAATGTTATGCTAAAGAATGAACTCTTAGAAATTATTACAAATTGTGAGAATTCAGAAGTAGAATTCAAACGCGATGATTTGAGACCGGAACAGATTGCTAAAGAGATAGTAGGTTTTGCTAATATGTATGGAGTTCGTGTCTTTCTCAGAATTGAACCGATATCGAGATTTGCAGGTATGATGACCGTCTCGAAGTTATCAGTCCGAGAGCTTTACCAAATTCTATGACTGTGGAAAAGATGATTGCAGGGAGAAGAACAGCGCGTAATTCTTTAATTATGGAAGTGTTGAGAGACTATCAATATGTCGATGCCAGAGGTATGGGCGTACGTACAAAAGTTATTCCGGCGATGAAGAATTTCAATAAGACAGAACCCTTATTCGAAGCTACAGAGGATTATCTGAAGACAACCATATTCTCAGGATAAACACTTTTGCCAGTAACAATGACCTTACAAATGCCCCTATAAATCAGCAAAACTCACTGATTTTTTTATTTT
The DNA here is from genome assembly GCA_964419225.1 of uncultured Candidatus Cloacimonadota bacterium. GTDB lineage: Bacteria > Cloacimonadota > Cloacimonadia > Cloacimonadales > CAYQPF01 > CAYQPF01. The sequence continues at coordinate 44,677 of CAYQPF010000011.1, forward strand.
TAAATAAGGGAATTTACTTTTTGATTGTTTCAACGAATATAGTTCTATTGGAAGCGTCTTTTGTTGTGTTGAGTATGGTGTTCAACAAAGTTTCTCTATAGCCTATGAAAAGTCCCAATTTTGTTAAATGTTTTACATTATATGAGTAAATTACCTGATTATATTCTTTAGACCATATTTCAACTAATACAGAAACATTGCATACAGGAGTTGGTAAAATCGTCGGTCCGGAAATGTTTGTTCCCAATCCGTTTAATGCTTGATTTAAATTGATATTGTACTCAATTTCCATTTCAACTCCTTCATCGATTGTAATATCTCTAAGGAAGATCAAGTATTCAATTTCATCTTTAGAAAGTGCATCCTTAACTTTTTTTGCATCTAATCCTGCATTAAAACCAATCGGTAAAAACTCTGTTTCATTTGTGTCTAACAGAACTCTGGTAATGGTTGCATTCGGAAAAGATTTTCTCAGACTTCTGGTGTACATAATTGTAAAATCGTTAAGAAAATTGCCGTAATTCGGAAAAACTGCACGGAAGGTTTTAATATAATCTTTCAGAATAACATTATCTGAGCAGGCAACAACTATTTTGGCTTTTTCTAATTTATCTACGGAGTATTGCTCATGGACAGACTCAACAGTATAATTTATATTCTGAGCACAGCTACAAATACAGAGAAGCAAAAGGAAAACCCAAGACTTCATACTCCCTCCAATGAGTGCCTAATAATTATAGATATTATCTTAATAATTTGGAAAGCATCGCCATGTCAATTGAAAACAGCTTTTTGGAAAACCTTTTCCAATAATGTGCCAGAAATCTAACCGTGAAAAAAATATCGGAATAATGCAAAAATAATATTGACAGGTTATTCGATATTTAATTATCGGTTATGTGTAAGTTGAAAATATGGAGGTAAGATGAAGGCAGGAGGAGTATCGGAACTGACGCTCAGGCGCTTTCCCAGCTATTTGCACTGCTTGTCCAAACTGAAAGTATCAGGACTGGACTATACCTCTGCCAACGAATTATCCAGAAGACTCGGAGTGCATGAGACTCAGGTACGTAAGGATTTAGCGGTTACAGGCTTGCAAGGCACTCCCAAGATCGGACACAGAATTGCCGATATGGAAAAGGCCATTCTGGATTATCTGGGCTGGAACAAATTGAGAATCGCGTTTCTGGTTGGTGTCGGGAATATGGGCACTGCCATATTAGGTTACGACTTTTATAAGGAGACTGGAATCCAGATCGTCGCAGCTTTTGACAAGTCTGAAAAGAAAGTAGGGTTATCCATCAATGATGTGAAAGTGTTTGGTATGGAGTCATTTATGACACTATCCAAAAGAATGCATGCCCAGATCGGGATTCTGACTACCACCCATGATGCAGCTCAACTAATAGCTGATCAGATGGTGGAAAGCGGGATCAAGGCAATCTGGAATTTTACTCAACATAACCTTATTGTTCCCTCAGATATAATCGTGGAAAACGTGGATATGTACGCTGGTTTGGCTATATTAACACGTAAATTGGTGAACAGAGAAGAGGAGCTGAGGTGAGGGCTTTTTTTTTGACCCATATAGATATAAAAATATCGATAATAATAATATATATTACAGGAGGTAAGTATGACTGCCACAAATGCTAATCTGCAGTCGCTTCGTAACTTTAGCGTGGTTTGTGAAATCCTCGATCGCTTCGATCGGAAACCATCCAAGCTAATCCCCATTCTTCAGGCTGTACAGGAAGAATATCATTACCTTCCCCAGGAAGTAATGACCTTCATCGCTACTGCTCTGGAGATTTCCCCCGCCAGAGTATATGGCATTGCTACATTCTACAGTCAGTTTTCATTAGAACCCAAAGGTAAGTATGTGATCAGATGCTGTGACGGGACAGCCTGTCATGTACGCGGATCTCAGGCAATGCTGGAAGCCATTCAGGCGAGACTAGGTTTGAGTGATAAGAAGAAAACATCAGCAGATTTAATGTTCACAGTTGAGACAGTATCCTGTCTGGGAGCTTGTGGATTGGCTCCGGTTTTAATGGTCAACGAAGATGTATATGGTCAGGTAACACCTGGTAAAGCCTTACAGGTAGTTGAAGAAATCCTGGCTAAGGAGCAATAATTATGTATGATTTAAATAAGATAAAAGAAAATTACAAGCAGGCTTTGGCAACATACAGCAAGAGAATTATTGTATGTGCCGGAACAGGGTGTATAGCTAACGGTGCTTTGAAAGTACATGCAGCTTTACAGGAAGAGATTGCAAATAGAAATTTACATGTTGATTTAGTTTTGAAAATGGAAGAGCATAAGGATGATTTTTTATTATCCCAGAGTGGATGCCAGGGCTTTTGTCAGGTAGGCCCATTAGTAAGAATTGAGCCGGACGGAGTATTCTATGTACACGTAAAGCCGGCAGATGCAGCAGAAATAATTGCCGAAACAATAGTAAATAATGTAGTTATTGACAGATTGTTATATGCCAATCCTTCAGATGGAATGTTATGCAAAGGCACAGCAGAAATACCTTTTTATGCCAAGCAAAGCAGAACTATTCTGGCAGCCTGCGGATCAACAGATCCACATGATATCAGAGAATATATTTCCAATGATGGTTATGCATCAGCTTTAAAAGCTCACACAACCATGGAACCTGCAGAAATTGTCCAGTTAATGAAAGATTCAGGTTTAAGAGGCAGAGGCGGCGGTGGCTTCCCAACAGGTCTCAAGTGGGAATTTGCACTCAAACAGGATAATGAAAAGAAATATATAATTTGTAATGCTGATGAAGGTGACCCAGGTGCATTCATGGACAGAAGTGTGATGGAAGGCAATCCGCACAGTGTAATTGAAGGTATGATGATCGCAGCGAGAGCTATTGGATCAGACGAAGGTTATATCTATGTCAGAGCTGAATATCCCTTAGCAGTACAAAGAATCAAAGGTGCCATAGCTGATGCCAAAGAATATGGGATCTTAGGTGATAATGTTTTTGGTACAGGCCGAAAATTTGAGATAATTGTTATGGAAGGTGCAGGAGCTTTTGTCTGTGGTGAAGAAACAGCTTTAATTGCTTCCCTTTCCGGCGAAAGAGGATACCCAAAACCAAAACCACCGTTCCCTGCAGTAAGTGGTCTTAACGGAAAACCCACCATTGTGAACAATGTAGAGACTTTGGCTTCTGTACCTTATGTTTTACAAGTTGGCGTTGAAAACTTCCGTTCAGTAGGAACAGAGAAATCACCGGGAACCAAGACCTTTGCACTTACCGGTCAGGTTGTAAATACCGGTTTAATAGAAGTGCCATTCGGTTCTACCTTACGTCAGATCGTGTTTGAGATTGGCGGTGGGATTCTGGATGATAACGGCAATGTTGACAACAGCAAATTCAAAGCTGTACAGATCGGTGGACCTTCAGGTGGATGTTTAACTGAAGAACATTTAGACTTACCTTTGGATTTTGATTCCTTAAGCTCAGTAGGAGCTATGGTGGGATCAGGCGGATTGGTCGTATTAAATCAATCAACCTGTATCGTTAAGATTGCCAGATTCTTCATGCAGTTTACCCAGAATGAATCCTGTGGAAAATGTGTACCATGTCGTGAAGGAACCAGACAGATGCTCGCTTTATTAGATGACATCATCGAAGGCAATGCTACAGAAGAAACCATAAATTTACTGGAAAAGACAGCAAGAGTGGTCAAATTAGCATCCTTATGCGGTTTGGGTAAATCAGCTCCGAGCCCCGTATTATCAACTCTGCGTTATTTCCGCGAAGAGTATATGGCTCACGTAAAAAATAAAGTTTGTTTGGCAGGTCAGTGCAAAGCTTTGACTGCCATTACCATAGATCCCGAATTATGTAAAGGTTGTACCCTTTGTAAGAGAACATGTCCTGTTGGAGCTATTGAAGGTGAAGTCAAGAAAGCTCATAAGATCGATCCGATCAAATGTATCAAGTGTCAGGCATGTGTAAATGTTTGTAAATTCAAGGCTATCTCAGGAGGTTCCAAATGAGTACAGACAAATTCATCTATATAGATAACAGAAAAGTAAGAATAGAAAACGAAAAGAATTTATTAGAAGTGATCCGCAAGGCTCACATAGATTTACCGACCTTTTGTTACCACTCAGAGCTGAGTGTTTATGGAGCCTGCCGTTTATGCCTTTGCGAAGTTGAAGGTAAAGGTTATGTGGCAACTTGTTCAGAGCCAGCTATGAATGGCATGAAAGTCAGAACCAATACAGAAGAACTCAGAGAGATTCGCAGAACAACTTTAGAGTTGTTGTTAGCCAATCATGATATGAAATGCCCGACCTGTGACAGATCAGACAACTGCAAGCTAAGAGCATTAGCCAGCAAAATGGGAGTGGAAACAGTTCCTTACCGTCAGACCAAAGAAATCAGAGGTTTGGACAGTTCAGACTGCTTAGTCAGAGATCCAAACAAATGCGTTTTATGTGGTGACTGTGTCAGATTCTGCCACGAAGTACAGGGCATTGGTGCATTAGAATTCACTAACCGTGGTGAAGGTGTTGTTGTAAGCCCGGCATTTGGAAAGAGTCTTGCTAAAGTTGACTGTGTGAATTGCGGTCAGTGTGCAGCAGTATGTCCAACAGGTGCAATAGTACCTAAAACTTCTACAGATGCAGTATTCAAAGCAATTTATGATAAGAAAAAGACCGTTGTCGTTCAGGTTGCTCCGGCAGTAAGAGTAGCTTTAGGCGAAGCTTTCGGAATGAAATCCGGAGTAAATATGACCGGTAAGATGGTTGCAGCCTGGAAGATCTTGGGTTTTGAATTTGTCTTTGATACCTCATTTGCAGCAGACTTAACAGTAATTGAAGAAGCTAACGAATATTTAAAGAGAAAGAAATCAGGCGAAAAGTTACCTATCTTTACATCCTGTTGCCCGGCCTGGGTGAAGTTCGCAGAGCAGAGTTTCCCGGATTTATTAGGAAACCTTTCAACTTGCAGATCACCTCAGCAGATGTTTGGCTCTTTAGCCAAGAAAGATTTGCCTGAAAAGTTAAACATTGCTTTAGAAGATTTGGTAGTAGTTTCAGTTATGCCTTGTACAGCCAAGAAGTTCGAAGCCAAGAGACCTGAATTCAATACCGAAGGTTATCAGGACGTGGATTATGTACTGACAACTCAGGAATTAGCCAGAATGATCAAAGAAGCCGGAATCAGATTTGCTGATCTCAGTTCCGAATCCATGGATTTACCGATGGGTTTTGCTACGGGAGCAGGAGTGATTTTCGGACAGTCAGGCGGAGTAAGTGAAGCTGTGTTACGTTATGCAGTTAAATTACATACAGGCAAAGAAGCACAGGCTATTGATTTGGAAGATGTTCGCGGAAATGACAAGATTCGCAGAAAACAAATAAATTTAGACGGCATTATTATAAATATGGCTATGGTGTATGGCTTAAGTGAAGCCAAAGCCTTAGCTAAGAGAGTTTTAGCAGGAGAAGAAGATCTGGATATCATCGAAGTTATGGCATGTCCTCAGGGTTGTATTGGCGGAGCCGGTCAGCCTATTATAGAGAACAGCACAACGAGAGAAAGCAGATCTTACGGGATCTCCGAAGTTGATAAAAACCTTCCTCTGCACAATCCCTTAGAGAATCCATATGTACTCAAACTCTATGATGGCAAATATGAAGCACCTAATTGCCACAAGGCTCATCATGATCTGCATACCCATTATCACAGCAGAAAAAGAATCCAGGAAGATGACATTTCCTTAATACCCGGAACCAGCAAGACCCAGTTACCAGTCAGAGTATGCGTAGGCACCAGTTGTTACTTGAAAGGTTCTCAGGACTTATTAGGTAAATTGATGCATGAGATCCAGGAACAGGGTTTAGGTGAAAACATAGATCTTAAAGCTACTTTCTGTACAGAGAATTGCAGTCATGGCCCTACAGTAGTTATCGGTAATCAGGTAATACATCATGCCAATTATGAGCAGGTTTGCAAACTGATGCTCAACGAAACAGCTAAGAGATTAGGTGAGGAGTAAAAATGAAGATCACCTTATGCATGGGCAGTTCATGCTTTAGTCGCCAGAACAAGCACAACTTGCAGGTTATCCAGGACTTTCTGAATGAGCATGGCTTACAGAGGGAAGTCAGACTGGAAGGTACATTATGTGTCGGCAATTGTGGAAAGGGTCCCAATGTATGCATAGATGAGATCTGGTATAATGAAGTGACAGAGCCGATGCTGATCAATCTGCTGAAGGAGAAGGTGCTGCGGACAGTCGGCAGTGGGCAGTATGCAGTTGGCAGTGGGAAATAGATGTGAAAGTAGGGGCAGACTCCCACGTCTGCCCTGAATATAGAGTGAATCCCGATTTTGTTTAGGGTAGTCAAATACCGGTTGAACACCAAGGATGGAAAGGGCAATGAGTTGGCAGTGTGCAGTCGGCAGTGGGCAGTAGATAAGAGAAAACACGGACTGTCACTGACTTTCATGGACTAACACGGACATAGGATAAGGTACCGGGCATCAGGTACCATAAAGAAAGATAATTTTGGGAGAGCTGGTAACTCTTCCTTCATAGAAACCCCCAAAAAAGACGGGGAGGGCCCCTGAACCTTCCCCGTTTTATCTCTCTACATAAGAGGTAAGTATGTCAAAATTATATCCCGTATATACAGAGAAGGCACAGTGCCAGGACTGTTATAAATGTGTCAGACATTGCCCGGTGAAATCGATCAGAGTCGAGAATGGAAACGCCATAGTTAACCCGCAGGATTGTATATTGTGCGGGAATTGTGTAGCAATTTGTCCCGTTAACGCGAAGAAGATCAGAGATGATTTACCATGGGTAAAACAGATCATTAAAGATAAACAGAAAGTAATCGTATCATTAGCTCCTTCATGGGTGACGGAATTTCCTGAACTTACTTCTCAGCAGATGTTGGTTGCTCTGAAGAAACTGGGTTTCTGGGGTGTATCTGAAACAGCTTTTGGTGCTCAGATAGTATCTTCAGCTGTAGCGGATTTGATCAGAGCCAAGACACAGCCGGTTATGATTTCGACAGCATGCCCGGTCATAGTAGAGTATATCAGAAAATATCATCCGCATTTAACAAATATGCTCACACCTTTACTATCACCTGCTTTAACTCATGCCAAATTTTTAAAAGCAGAGTACGGTGAAGACATTGGCATTGTCTTTATCGGACCCTGTATCGGCAAAAAACTGGAAGCAGCAGAAAATCCTGAACTAATAGACTTATCCTTAACCTTTGAGGACTTGAGGCATTGGTGGCAAGCTCTGGAAATCAATCCTAAATATCTCACCAGTAAAGAACCGGAGCAATTTATTCCTGAAGCTGCAGCTGAAGGAGTTTTATATCCTATCGATGGTGGAATGATCGATGGTGTAAAAAAACATGGAGAGTTTGAGAATGTTCATTTCATGTCCATATCCGGTGGTGTTCATATACAGCATGCTTTGGATGGATTGGATGAATTTGCTTCTGATGATAAACAGGTTTTTATCGAAATCCTGGCTTGTGATGGCGGATGTATCAATGGACCAAGATCAAAAAGTCAGTCTTTTACAGCTTTAAAAAGAATTCAAATAAATGATACACTCACAGTCAGACCTGACAACTCCTCCTGTTTGGCAGGTCTGGCTACCCGTGACTATTATGTGCAAAACGGTGTCTATGATAAAGTTTTTACACCACAGGAGATAGATGCAGCCTTAAGAAAGATCGGGATTGTGCATCAGGTGGATGAGTTGAATTGCGGCGGGTGCGGTTATAATACCTGCCGGGAATTCGTTAATGCTATGCTGAACGGCAAGGCAGAAGGTTCCATGTGTGTGGCTCATATGCGGAAACTGGCCATGAACAAAGCTAATGCTCTGATCAAAGCCATGCCTTCCGGAGTGGTTATCGTTAATGATCTGCTTCAGGTAATTGAATGCAATAAGAAATTCGTGGATATTCTGGGAGGTGATGCTGTTACGGTTTATGAAGTTAATCCCGGATTAACCGGAGCTTATCTGAATAGATTAGTACCTTTTTATAAATCTTTCCAGCAGATTCTGGATTCCGAAGACAAGAGTCTGGAGAAAGAAATCCGTTATAATGATAAGATCATCAAACTTTTGGTCTTTCCCATTGAAAAGAAAAGAATTGTCGGCGGAATTATTCAGGATATAACCCAGCCGTCCGTACAACGTGAAGAGATCATCACCAAGGCAGAAAAGATCATCAAACAAAATCTCACGACAGTACAGCAGATAGCTTTCCTTCTGGGTGAGAATGCCGCAGAAAGTGAGATCTTGCTAAATTCTATAATTGGCTCGTTTTCATTAAAAAACTAGGTGTTAGGTGTTAGGGGTTAGGGGTTAGGAGGAAAATGAACAACTCACCCCCAGCCCCTCTCTTGCGAAGAGAGGGGAGTGAATCGACAACCCATCCTCTTTCCTTCCCTTTGATTAAGGGAAGGATGTGCTGAATCCCTATGTTTTGGGAAGAGAGAGGTGGAGGAAATCCCTGGAAATGGAGGAAGAATGAAGTATTATATTGAATGTGATTATTATCAGACTTATAAGCATGGTCAGCATGTACCTGGCGATGTATTTCATTCGGTGAGAGTACCGGGAGAAGACAGGCTTGTGTCTGTATTGGCAGACGGCTTGGGCAGCGGTGTGAAAGCCAATGTACTGGCTTCTTTGACGACTACCATGGCTGCCAGATTCGTAGCAAGTGATATGGACATTATCAAAGCTGCCGAGATCATCATGAGTACACTTCCTATCTGTTCTGTCAGACAAATTGGCTACTCCACTTTTACGATCGTGGACATTGATGATGATGGAATGACCCGCATAATTGAGCACGAAAACCCGGGATTTGTTCTGATTCGCAATGGTGAGATTCAGGAAATTGAAAAAACTGATCTGCCTTTAAAGTCCGTAAATAATCGTACCAATAAACTCTTATTCTCCACCTTTCAAATGGAACCGGATGACAGGATCATTTTCTGTTCAGACGGTGTGACTCAGGCCGGTATTGGTCGGAACAATACTCCCTTAGGCTGGGGTGACTCAGCAGTAAAGGATTTTATCAAATACCTGGTTCTGAGAAAACCTGATATTTCAGCACGCGAATTATCCAGAATGGTCGTGGAGGAAGCCCTCAGTATCGATAACCGCAAAGCCTGCGATGATATAACTTGCGGAGTGATCTATTTCAGGAATCCCAGACAAACATTACTGGTCAGCGGGCCTCCTTACGATAAGAAAAAAGATGTGGAACTGGCACAGATGGTTTCAACTTTTGTCGGCAGAAAAGTGATAGCCGGAGGTACTACAGCCAATATAATTTCCCGGGAACTGGAAAGAGAGATTGTCGTCAATTTGGAGGATCTGAAGTTCAATGATGCCATCCCACCCAGTGCGTACATGGAAGGGATAGATCTGATCACAGAAGGAACAATCACGCTTTCCGAAGTACTGCAGCAGTTGAAAGGTGAAACGGAGCCAGACAGCAAGGTCAAGACTCCTGCAAGTGATTTAACGGATATGCTGCTTAACAGCGACATTATCCATATCGTGGTCGGCACCAGAATCAATGAAGCTCATCAAGACCCTAATCTGCCCCAGGAACTGGAAATCCGCAGAAACCTGATGAAGAATCTGAGTAAAGTATTAACCAAGAAATATTTGAAGCATACGAAGCTGAGTTTTATATAGATTGTTTGAATTAGAATACTGTTGTCTCCAATAGCCCTGGTCTTCAGAGGCATGGACATAATGCAATTTTTCCTTCTTGCACCAAAGGTGCACACTCATTCGGTAGCCGGTGGCGGAAGCCACCGGGCAAAAAAACATATAATTACGCCCGAAAAGGGCGTCCATTTTAATTATGTCCATGCCTCTTTAGGCTAGTGACCAAGATCAAAAACTCCTCTCTTTCATATATCGGCTTCAGCCACATTATTAAGTTTATTGATTTCCGGATTTAAAGGATAAATAAATACTCAAATTGCTAAGTTAGTGGAACGGAAAGTCGGATACAAAATTCTTGGATTTTCTGTATAATTTATAATTGACTCATTTCTGCTAATATATTATTTTAGTATAAAGGAGGATGCAGAGAGATGATAGTGCAAGATTCAGTATTAAATGATATTATTGCTATTATCAAAGAAGAAATGGCAAAATACAATGCTCTGGAATTGATTCTCTTTGGTTCACGGGCTACAGGTTCTTCTGTACCTGAAAGCGACTATGATTTGATGATTATTGTTGATAATGCAATGCAAAAAACTGAATATAATGATTTAACTTTTTCAATCTATAAGCGTCTCTGGGATACCGGAAAAATAGCACCTCTAGATTTAATTATAAAAAATCGGGAGCAATATCTGCAGGAAAGTGAATCTTTCGGAAGTTTGGCTTATCATGTGAAAGCAGAAGGAATAATTGTATGAGCTATGACTTTAAGTCGGTGCTACTGCAAAAAGCTGAGAATGATTTGGGGATGGCTCGTGCTTTGTTAGAATCTAAACCTGCTTATTTAGAAGGTGCTGCTTTTCATGTACAACAATGTATGGAGAAATATTTAAAAGTATTCTTAATGAGTCACCAGATTGATCCTTTAAAGACGCATAATTTAGCTGTATTAACTAAAATGTGTGCTGATATAGAACCAACATTTATAGTATTTATGACTCCTCTCCTACTGATGATCAACAACTTTGCAGTTACTATCCGTTACGATGAAGTTCCTGGTGTAGATCGGGACATGATCACAGAAGCAATTATAAGTGCTACACAACTAAAGGACTTTGTCCTTGAACGCTTGAATTCTGCAATTGTTTAAGATATTCTGGTGCTAAATCCAATCCATTACTCCAGATAATAGTATCCATTTCCACTTTGAAGTCTTTGAAGCGATTAATATCCAGTAGCTCTTGGAAAATACTGCGTTTGTCGTTCTGTAGGATTTCCTGAAAGTCAATTAGAACTTCACTATTATCATTGAAGACAATCTGAATCTTATATTCACTGATATAATTTGCATTAACTACCCAAACCATCTTAACTCCCTTATACTAAAGGATCTATTTTGTTGTAGGATCCATCTCGAAGCATGCTTTCCCAATCTGACATCAGCTCTTTTTGGTATAATTCACACCATTCTACAACAAGTCCCATGACCCTTGAAGGCAAATATCCATCAATAAGAGCAAAAGATTCAATTGAAATTTTAGCTCTGTAATCATTGTATTTAGCATGAAAATGTGGAAGATCGTGATCATTAAAATACATATAAATGATTATACCTAAAAATCTTGATAACTCTGGCATAACTTCCTCCAATTTTCATTATCAATTTATTAAATAATTCTGAGAAAGTCAAGTAATTTCAATGTGCAAAGCAATAACAGAGGATTGTTTTGTAGAAAAAATAGATCTTTAAATATTTATGGAAGAAGGTTTCAATCAAAATTAATAAAGAAATCGAGATAATTATTAAATAAGGATATCTCAATAAACATGGGAAGAAGGATAACTTACTACATAAAACCATTTCAGTAAATAATCAGTTGACAACAGATAACAATAATCATTATTTTACATTATAAATTCTTAGCCGGAGGATTAATGAAAAGGAATATTGCAACTATGATAATTATTTTGAGCTTGGGATGCTTTTTTTTGTCATCATGTCTGTCACGCATAGAAGAACCAAACGCTTCATATTATCAAGCTATTTTTGTTGCAAATATTGATGGTTCAAATCGAGTTATTATAGATGACGACGGAGAAGGATATTGTCAATTCTCTCCCGATGGAACAAGAATTATTGAACAAGATGTTGACAATAACATTATTTATACGATGAACCTTGATGGTACAAATAAGAAGTATTATGATAATTTTTATTTCAATGTTCCTTGTGATTATGCCCCAATAACAGCAGATGGAAACTGGATTATTGTGTCCGGTCATCCCAAAGGCAGATCTAATGTAACAAACATTTACAAATTGAATATCAATACTGGAGAGATAATTTTAATAAATAATTCTCCCAATGCTGTAGAATACAATCCCTCTTTAACTGAAGACAACAATAAAATTGCTTTTAATACATATTCCACAGATAGTACCTATTATACAATTTCGACAATGAACACAGATGGTTCTGATCTAAGAGTAATTACATCAAATAAACAAAATGGTTATACTTGGGTTAAAATATCTCCCAATGGACATTACTTATTTTATAAACAAAACAATAAGGATGGTATTTATAGGATTAATCTGTTAAGCGGACAGGAGAATCTATTAATTGCAGAATATAAATGGTTGGATGAGTTTAGCAATATCACTTTAAATAATGACTATTTATATTATTATAATCCACAACAAGATAAGATAAGGCAGAAAAACTTAAGTGATCTAACTGATATTGCTATACTTGGTCATTGTTATTATCCTATGTCTTCTAATAACGGAAGATACTTGTTTTACTCGTTTGATGATAATTATTATAAATATGGCCCCTCGATATATAAAATGGATATACAAACTGGACATAAATCCAGAATCGCAAATGGTCACAGAATGAATATTTCCAAAGATGGCTCTAAGATTGTCTATAAAGGTGTATGGAGTTAATAAAAAATAGACTTTATTTGATATCCAACAGAAAAATTAACCTGATTACTGGAGACTTCCGTTTGTGTTTGAATATACTTTTTTGTTCCACAGTTCACTTTATACATTAATTGATAAGTTAGACTGGTTGTTCTGTAACCTAATCCAAGTCCCAAATACATACCACCGTTTACTTTAGCATTATGTTTATATATGTCATTAGCCTGAATATAATTGTATCCGATGTGCCCAATTGCTTCAACTCCTAAAGCAGATGTCGCTTTCTTGTTCAAACAACATTTGGCAGTTAGGTAGATAGGAATAAAACTAATCTTAGCTTTCCCGGTATTTGTGTCAAAACCACGAGGTATTTGATATTCCAAACCAGCACCATAGAGAACTTTACTACTTTTTCTTAAATACTCCAGTGAGCCAGATATCCCTAGGTCCAGTTTCGTATCAAGAGAAAAGGAATCATAATACCAGTTGTGAGTACCGGCAAAATCAATACCTAAATTAGCTTGTATAAGTCCAAATAAAGAACCTGTTAAAGTAATCATAATAACGAGGATTATTCCTTTTTTCATAGCTTCTCCTTTTTAAAATACTTGAGTTTTGACAAATAAACCAGCCTTTCCTATCCTGTCCATCCCTGTATATCCCTGTTGAATAATTCTCTAAACCATTTATTACTTACTATCAAAGACCCTCAGGAAATTCTTATAACAGATCTTTTCTATATCTTCTGCACTGACATCTCTTGTTCTGAGATATTCAACAAATATCGGGAAGAATTCAGGCCCGGGTATGGAGGGCAGATAATCATCAAAGCCGTCAAAGTCTGAACCAAAGCCAATGATATCTACAGAGAATTTGGAGGCAATGTAATCTATTTGATTGTATAATAATTCGAAATCGGAGTATTGCGTTCTATCCTGCAAAAAATCAGGAACAAAGTTTATGCCGATAAGACCCTTTCTTTCATCAATCAGTTTGATCTGATCATCACTTAAATTCCTGGGGAATGGATTAAGAGCCAGACAGTTAGAATGGGAGGCAATGATAGGAGTGGTCAATATTTCGCACATCTCGAAGAAGGATTGGGTGGAGGAATGTGAGAAATCGGCGATGAGATTTAGTTCGTTCAAGATTTTCACGAGAGGTTTACCTTTCTTGAACATACCGTAATTTTCCATCCAGGGTGACAGGAAAGGAGTGATCCTGTTCCAGGTGAGGCCGACCATACGAACACCCAGTTCCTCAAAAATATAGAGCATATCGAGATCCTGATTGAGGAGTTCGAGTCCTTCGATAGAGATCATAATTCCTGTTCTGTCGTTATCCAGATTGCTGGTTATGTCGCTGGAGGTTCTGACTTGAAACAGGTCAGGATTGGCTTTAATATCATCTTTCATAAGCTTTGTGACTTTGAGAGCTGTCTGCAAAGGATTGATTAGGAAGCCGTCATCGAGGAAAAGTGACTGTACCTGAACCTTAATTCCGCCTTTTTTTAGAGCTGCATCCGTGATAGTGAGAGGGATATTGTCGAAATAACCTTCGATCGCACCTTTGAAAAGGTACTGAAAAATCTTCTTGCAATAAGTATCTGCGTGTAAATCAATAATAGGTATCATAATTTTCTCCAAAATATATCTTGATTGATTTGAGCTGATTCTATATAATACCATTCATAGTGGAGGCTATATGATATTAAAGAACCTGAATCCCATCACCCTGATCAAAGATAAGACTGCATCACCCGTGATCACAGCTTATCTGGAATTTAATCATCTAAAACAATTATTCAGACAAGGATGGCTGAGGCAAGAAATAAATACAGAAAAGTGTGAAAGTGTGGCAGAACATATTTTCGGCGTTGCAATTCTGGCTGTTTTAATCTCGCATCAATATGATTTAAACATCGATTTAAAGAAAGTTCTACTCATGTCTTTACTGCACGAGACCGGTGAAATCTATGTGGGTGATCTCATACCTCAGGATTCTGTTACTCTGGATGAGAAATTTGATCTGGAAAGAGAAGCTGTCTTGAAAGTACTGAATTCCATACCTAACTCAGAAGGTTTTTTCCAGTTATGGCTGGAGTTTGAGGAAGGTGTAACACCGGAAGCCAGATTCGTGAAACAGTTAGACAAACTGGAGATGGCGTTTCAGGCGTTTGTTTATGAAAAACAGTATGATATCAGGCTGGAAGATTTTTATGCTTCAACTGAGTTTGTCCTGAATGATCAGGAAATGAAGGAAATCTTCAAGGAACTGAAGAGTTTGGTGTAAGACGTTTAATAGAACGCGGATCAACACAGAAAACGCAGATGGAGCACAGATAGAGAAATATAGGAGAAATTGATTTTGTGGAGTCGACATATGAGAAAAATGTTGGTATTAGTGTTCTTAGGAATAGTATTGGTGTAGGACGCTTTGAAGAAATTATTTACAGGGATATACAGGATGCACAGGATAGGAGTATATAAATGAACAAGGTTTTCTATGTTTTCTTAATGATGCTTACGAGTATTCTTTGGGGAGTAAATGTCGAAGAGCAGTTATATATACAGACGGCTGATTCAATTTATACCAGTCTGGCTGCAAAGATACCGGCAGGGCAGGTGTTACTTTTGAAAAGTGAGAATAGTGATAATTATCTTTTGTTCAAAGTAGCAGAAAGGATCATGTCTGAAGATAAATATAAATTATCTGATCAGGAGAATTTGAAGAAGATCTTTGAGATGAATTTGAAGCAGAAGGATATTGCTTTCAGTTCCAAAAATCAGCCTAAAATGGGTAGCTTCAAACCAGCCCAGTGGTTAGTTTTGATTGAGGAGAATTTTATTTCTCATTCTTACCCCTTCAAACAATCCTATAAGCTGCATGCCAATATTACGGTTGATAATGTGGAAAGCGGACTATCAATCTTGAAAAGATCCTTTCGCACAGAAAAGCAGAACAGAATGAGCTTTTCCTGGTTGTTTTTAAGCTTGATCGCTATCTTATTTTCCGGATATTTCCTGAACTACTTAACCAAAGGCTATTATCTTAACTGGATTAAATTCACATTGGTTTTACTGATCGTGGTTGTATTATTGCTCTATGTTTTCTAAAATAGTAAGAGAAATTATGAACACCCCTTCGGAGCGAATTCTTTTTATTCATTAATCCGGTGGCTACCGCCACCGGCAATCATAGGAGTATGCACCTTCGGTGCAAGAAGAGAGATAGCTTTGGCTTTACATTTTGTGCCTTTTGTGCTTTTTGTGACTATTACTATCTTTTTGGAGTGGACTCATCGTTGGTAAAGATCATTTCCCTCAGTCTTTCCTTGAAATCCTGATACGAGAAACCTTTACGGACAAGGGATTCAGAGCACTTAATAAATTGAATCTTTTGCGGGTAATCGGCAAAGCGTTGGAGTGCTCTTTTAATCTGCTTATCCAAATTTTCATTCTGAACTTCCGGAGTGTAGATTTCCGGCATAAGCCGGTTAATGATCTCGGGGGATACCTGTTTCTGCATTAATCGCTGTCTGATCTCAGACTTGCTTTTCCCGCGATCAGCATAGGATTCGATAAACATTTCCGCAAATCTTTCATCGTTCAGATAATTTTTACTAACACAATAGTCGATTATTTCATCTGTAATTGATTGATGTAAATTGTATTTCCAGAGATATTCTCTGGCATCCTTGACAGTCCGTTCCTGATATTCGATCCAGGAAAGAAGTTTCTCCAGGTAATAGTCATAGAGAATTTTCTTTATGGCAGGCAGGTTATCCTCAGATAAAGAAAAAGTGAGAGATTTCTTTGGTAAAATCCCCCACATTTGATCATCTATGATAATTTGAAGTTTATCTTTATCCGTTGTAATCTTCTTCAACCTCAGCATCGCCTTCGATATCTCCGATGTTACCGGAGAAGCTGATGGATTCTCTCACCTTAGCTTCAATTTCTTTGGCTAATGCATCATTTTCAGTGAGAAGCATCTTTACTCTTTCTGCACCCTGACCAAGTCTGGTTTCCCCATAAGAGAACCAGGAACCGCTTTTGACGATGAGTCCGCCTGCAATAGCCAGATTGATCAGAATATCGAATCTGGAAATACCTTTGCCATAGTAGATAGGGAATTCTACAGTCTTGAAAGGCGGAGCGAATTTATTCTTTACAATTTTAACTCTGGTAGTTGTTCCAAGAACTTCAGTCGTAGCACCGATTTCCTTGATCTTTGCACCTTCTCTGACTTCCAGTCTGATGGAAGCATAGAATTTCAAAGCTACACCGCCGGTAGTGGTTTCCGGATTCATGCCGTAACCCATGGTAGCGATCTTCATTCTGGTCTGGTTAATAAATACCACAGCTGTGTTGGATTTACTGACGAAAGCTGTAAGTTTTCTGAGTGCCTGGGACATAAGTCTGGCTTGTAAACCGACATGACTGTCACCCATATTACCTTCAATTTCCTGTTTGGGAACGAGGGCCGCAACTGAGTCAACAATTATCAGGTCGATAGCATTACTTCTGACAAGTGTTTCCACGATTTCGAGAGCTTGTTCACCGCCGTCAGGCTGGGAAATCAGCAGATTATCTGTATCCACACCTAATTTTCTGGCATATTTAGGATCAAGAGCGTGCTCTGCATCGATAAAAGCAACAGTACCGCCCAGTTTTTGAGCTTCAGCAGCAATGTGCAGAGTGATGGTGGTTTTACCGGAAGCTTCAGCACCGTAAACTTCGGTGATTCTACCTTTAGGAATACCGCCAATTCCGAGAGCAGCATCAAGATTCAAGGCTCCGGTCGGGATAACATCAACATTTACTTTCGGTTTGTCGCCCATTCTCATGATCGTGCCGATTCCGTATTTTTTCTCCAGATGAGTCATAGCAGTTTTGAGTGCCATGTCTTTATTGTCTTTGCCTTTTTCTAACATTATTTATTCCTCCTTAAGGGAAAATATTTTGATGGGAGTGTAAACAGGCCCTTGGGGTCTGAGATCACTTTTGTAAAATGTAACCTGATTAAGAGTAAGTTTGTCAAGTGTTCTTTGTGATGTGAGGAATTTTTGCATCGACACCTCATCAGGATTGCTTTTGATTCTTCCAAGTGTGAGATG
>CAYQPF010000012.1:0-28912 GCA_964419225.1 uncultured Candidatus Cloacimonadota bacterium
CCCTTGTATTTAATTCTGTTCGTCCCTGCCGGTAAAACAAGATTTTTTGTTGCCCATTGGGTTATACCTGGTGTGAAAGCAGTTGCTTGTGGAGCTACAGTAACCATGGTTCCGGCAGAACCTCCTGTATAAACAATCAGGCTGGTATAACTTGTTCCATTATTCGTGGAATAGAGAATTTCAAGCTGATCATTCTGGGTTGTACGGGTAGCATAAGCATAATCAAAAGACAATCTGCCAGTGATACCAGCCAGATTGAAAGGAGGGGAAACCATTTCGATGCTTCCTGAGGTTAAACTATAAAACCCGGCCATTGCAGAACCTTCCGGAGTAGATCCAAAAGCATTAGCTGTAGATCTTGACCAGGCAGGTGATAATACAGGAATCGACCATCCCAAAGAAGGGAAGGATGAACTGCTAAAGTCTTGAATACACGGGAATACTGTAACGGTAGGGAAAGATTCAACTTCAAATGAGTATGAAGACAGGGCAAGAGCCATGGAACCGTTACTCGCCACAGCATCGACAGTCCAATACCAGACATCCGAGTAATTCATGCTAAGACCAGCCTCATATACAGGATTAAAGGAAGTACCTGAAATACCGGTATATGTGTGTTGTCCGGGATAAGCTGAGTTTAGAATTTGAGTAACATCCCCCTTCACCATATAGACATTGTAAAATATGGGTGCTGGCCCGACAGTGTTGGGAGTCCAGGAGAGATCATCTCCGGCTATAGGCATTCCTATTGCAGCATTTGCAGGATAAGTTATGATGGGAGCTCTGACGACATCTGGACGTTCCCAGGATAAGAAAGGATACCCATTATTGTAAAGTAAGTTAAGCTGCCAATAATCATTGGTGCCATTAATAGTTTCACCTGCAAAATCCCAGTTTGTATATGAGGAATATGTTTTCATTTGAGCAGTAGTTTTACCCATTCCGCCATAAGAAGTGTTGATCCCGGAAGTTTGCATATCCCATAAACAATTGGTGACAGTTCCTGCTGAAGCACCACAAAGACCACCTTTTTGTCCACCACTGACAGCTCCGGCAGCAAAGCAATTGGTAATAGTTCCACTGCCATGATATCCTACCAGTCCACCGATATAATGTACCCCGCTGGCAGATGCCGTGGAATAGGAATTGGTAATGGTTGTGTAATTTTGTCCTACTAATCCACCGACAGTGTTACTGGTGCCGATAACATCCCCGCTGGAAAAGCAACGATTTATAATGCCTTCATTCATGCCGGATATAGCACCTACATAAAGATTGCCTCTGACACTTCCTTTTGCTGAACTATTTGTTATTGTACCGTAATTATGACCTGCGATAATCCCTGTAGAATTATAACCGGTAACATTCGACCCGATTGCAGTTTCGATAGTGAGATTATCAATGGTAGAACCAGTTTGAGTATAACCCCAAAACCCGCAATCTGAATTAGCAGGTCGGTTGAATTTAAGTCCTGTGATTTTGTTATTGTTGCCGTCAAAATGCCCAGCAAAACGGGTTGTTGAACTGCCGAGAGGTTCCCATCCTGCAGTGCCCCAGGTAGTATAACCTTCCCCGCCTACTGCAAGGTACGACGTTAAATCAACATCATTCATCAGTTTAAAATATTTGTTACTATAGGAATCACCTAAATATTGACGCATAATGTTTAAGTCAGCCGAAGTATAAATCTGGTAAGGATCAGTTTGAGATCCTATTCCTGAAGCAAAATAAATCAATTCAAATTTTACATTATCAAGATATAAAGCCCCACTCCAATTATTGGTTGCACGGAATTTGACAGTATTAGCTCCCTGAGGGATAACAAAACTTTTAGTTGTCCATACAGAACCATTTTCCAAAGCTCCCCCGGGGGCTCCGCTATATGTAATCAGAGACGTAAAGCTCAATCCGTAATTCGTGGAATACATTATTTCCAAACTGTCGCTATTACCCATTCCCATTTGCTGGGCCGAATGGGCATATAAGCAATCAAAAGTCAGCAGACTGGTCTTGTTTCCCGTATTGATAAAAGGAGTACTAAGATCGTAAAAATCATGTGTAGTGTTAAGGTATGTTGTAGCAGAACCGGCTCCTGCAACTCCGTAAGCATTAATATTATCCGTTCTCCACCAGTAAGCATTCACCCAGTTTACCGGAGGGAAAGTACCGGCAAAAGTCTCAGTTACAGGGAAACTGGTGATTCTGGAATCAACATAATGAATATCAAAATCATCCATGAACCAGGCCGGACCATAGCAACTTGTTCCTTCAAAACAAACCCTGATTGTTTGTCCTGCATAGAGTGATAAATCCAGACTTTCCTGAATAAATGTTCCAGGTCCATTATTCGAGGAACCGCTATGAGAATCAAAGTCTGTACCATAACGTTCCCAAACTGTGGTATATGCACCACCGTTAGCAGAGATCTTGACACTTCCAATATCATAAGGATATGTGGCATGTACACCTTTTGACCATTTGAAAAAAAGTTTGTACATAGGCCCTGGAATTATTATATAAGGGGAATAAAGATAAGCCTTTTGCCCGCTCCAGGACTCGGAAAAACCCAAACCAGCATAACCAACTGTTGCATTACCACCCTGTATCCAACCGAACCACCAATAACCAGTGTCAGTAGTTGGTGTCCAATCATTCGAGAAAAATGGTGGATTAGTGTTGTATGAATTAAAATTATCCATATAAGGAGCAGTATAAATTGTACGTGGTGTTCCAGAATCCTGGGAAGATAGTTCGGGAGTGTTTGCTAAGGGATTGGAATAAATTGCATTATTACCTGCAGCACCTAAAAAAGTAAATCCCCAAAGAACGATAACTAATAAAAGAGAGTAATGCTTAAACATTATTTTTCCTTCTCAATCTGCTTGCAGAGGTATGCTAAAACACTTTGCTAAACATAACTCAGGGTTAATTTCTGATCGAAGTTCTGTGTTGGCAAATGAGAAGAAAGCACCGGACACACTTAATTTTGTTCATTTCAAATAAACAAAACTTAACAATGTGTAATTAAATAATGACTTAATATTCAGTCAAGGGAAATAATGATTGCTATTTGATTGGAGAAAATGGGTTACAAACTTTTGAAGCAAAATCTGATTTTTGGAGATATTCTTATTTGTCCGAAATCGAACACCAATTGTATCAAAAATGCAAATAATATGTAGTTCGAAAATATGAAAGCAAATAAAATCTAAAAGCAAATTACGTAAACGATAGTTTGCCAAAACCTTAGGAGTGTATATAAATTATATACAAAGTGTTGGCATCGGGGTTGCATGTATTTTATAAAGAGAAGTGGAGAGTGGATGTTTGGTAATTATTTTAAAGTAGCTGTCCCAAAAATGCAGACCGGATATGAGTATAGGCGACAGTGGGCAGAGGGGAACACATAAAAGAACACGGATGACACAGATCATACAGATGATCACAGATAGGGAAGAGAGGAGAGTGAAAAAAGAAACAACACATTTCCGACCATTCCCTTTTGAAAAGGGAAAAGTGGGAATAATTTTTAAGATAAAAAAAATAGAAGGAGAAAATTATGTTACGAATTGGAAGCACAATTTTACTGCTCATTATGTTCAGCTTTGTCTATGGACAAAAAGTTCCTGAGAGATTGAACAAAATTATCAATAATAGCAGTATTTCGGCGGACTCTTTATACAAAAGTATCCGCAATTTTCAGGATTATACTCAGGTTGCGAATAAGGGTAAATTTATAGAAATGGTAAACATGATAAATGATACTTTAAAAGCACCTTATTTTGTCTATATACCTGAGTCCTACAATCCCAATAAGCCGACTCCCCTGATGCTTGAGTTACACGGCGGAGGTTTCGACATGAGAAATGCCACTGCTAATGCAGACAGTATAACTCAAAGAGCAGATTTCTGGGTATATGACAAAAATAAGGAATTCATTCATTTATATCCCTTGGGCAGTCAGGCAGCAATATGGTGGACAGAAATCGGGATTAATAATATTCTGAAGCAAATCAGAATTTTAAAAGAGAGTTACAATATTGATGATAACCGGATTTATGTGGGAGGATTTTCAGCAGGCGGGGCAGGTTCATTTTCTTTTGCTATGAACAAGCCTAATGATTTTGCAGCATTTTGTCCCATGAATGGATCACCTGCCGATGTAAGCATTTTTTCGGATAAAAGTGTTTATCCGGCGAATTTGGCTAACAGAGCTGTGTATGCTATAGGAACCGATATTGATCCGTTATTCCCTAACCAACAGTTACCCAAAACAATGCAGGTGCTGGTTCAGGCAGGTGCTAACCTGACTTACAATGAAATTTCGGGAATTGGTCATGAGCCTCTGTATTATCCAACGGAAATGCCCAAGATTTATAATTTCTTCAATACACATCCCCGTGATCCTTTTAATCCCAAATTAGTATGGCAGAGAGCATATACACAATTCAGTGAATGTGACTGGTTAAAAATCACAAGCATAGACACCCTGCAAACACCTCAATCTTGGCAACAGGATTATCAAACAATTCTGACAGACAATAGTATGGCATTAGGTTTTTTCCCTGATATGGCATACACAGGAAAGGGGGTGAAAGTATCTTCTGCAAATGCTCAAAAAACAGGGATATCTCCGGCATTAAAGGCTGGTTTATCAGCTCAGGATATAGTTGTAGGCATGGATGGAAAGAAAATAGATAATCTCCAGGATTTGAGCAAAATAAAAGCAACCAAGAAATTGGGGGATAAATTTAGTTTAACAATCCTCAGAAATAAGAAAAAAATGGAATTACGTGGAGAATTTCCACTAGTCCGGGAGTTTTCTGCTTTTTATTATCCCAACAAATCCGGGATCCTGAAAGCTTCTTTCTTTGCTAATACCTTTACAGTTGAAGGATCATGCGTTAAAGAATTTGCCATTAAAATCAGCCCTGAAATGGTTCAGATGAATAATCCTGTGAAGGTGTTTTACAATGGAACTTTAGTGTATAATCAGAAATGTGATTTGGACAGAAGTTATTTGATAAGTGATTATCGGAATAACTTAGACAGAAAAGCACTTTGGGTGAATGAGATAGAAATTAAGGTAAAATAGGATTTGGTGCTTCTTTGGGAGAAGAGCCTGGCAAGGGGAGAGTCTATAATCATGAGTCTTGAGTGGGGGAAAACACGGACTAACAAGGACAAGAGAAGAGATTTGAAGCCATAGTATGGTGGGATTGATAAAAAGAAAGTTTAAGGAGAAAGAATGAAAGACGCATATGCAAATTGCGGACTAAATTGTGCTGAGTGCGGTGCATACATTGCCACCCAGACCAATAGTGATGAAAAGAGAAAAGAAATCGTTGAGCAATGGAGCAAGGCATACGGTAGTAAAATCGAATATACACAGGTAAATTGTGATGGGTGCCGTGCCGGCGGAGTTCTGATAGGAGATTGTAATCAATGCCCGATTCGGGTTTGCGGGAATTCAAAAAATTTAGAGAATTGTGCACAATGTCCCGATTATATCTGTGAGACACTGGGTAAGTTTTTAAGCATAGTACCTGCTGCAAAAGCCAATTTGGAAGCGATCCGAGCAATGTTGTAGGATTGCACCAGTAGTTGACGGATTTTTGGTAGGGGCGAACCTGTGTGTTCGCCCTTAGAAAGAGACGCTTTTCGGAACACGGACTAACAAGGACAAGAGAAGAGATTTGAAGCTATAGAATGGTGGAATCGAAAAAGGGATAAACCTGCAGGCAAATAGTAAGGAAAGAGTAGGCAGGAATCGGGCATGTATGACAAGTCTGACTTGTCGGGGAAGAGAATAACACATCTGTTATAAAAAGGAGGCTCAAAAGAGCCTCCCTAATTAAAATGGCGGTCCGAAGTAAGGGGTCCATAACTCTCTTGCCAGATTCTCATGATCGTCGTCGAGACCATATTGTTTGAAATATTTGCAGATATTGAAAATATCACGCTTAAACATCGACCAGGCACCCGGGTTAACAGATGGATTTACCGCTTGAGGAAAATCTATGAAATAGGGATCCCCTTCATGATAAAGTATGTTATAAGGTGATAAATCCGCATGAATCAAGTCATTTCCAAGCATTATCCTGATGTTTGTGAGGATTTTCTGAAAAACAATTTCGACTTCACTCTTTTCCAGTCGCACATCTTTCAGCAAAGGTGCAGCTTTATCATTCTTCCCGATAAAACCCATAACGACTGCGTCATCTGTGCAGGCTATAGGTTCCGGAACCCTTGCTCCACTCTCATAGAGTTTTTCCAATACTTCAAACTCATTATTGACCCAAACAGATCGGGTAATGATTTTTCCCATCCCGGATTTCTTTTGAGCTGCTCTTTCCAACCGGCTATCCCAGATTCTTCCCACATGATAAACGCCTTCTCTTTTGAAATTCCTGTACTTCTTTTCGAAATAGAGTTTCACTGCCATATAGTTTTTGTCGGTGTCAGGATGAGCTTTGCAACACAGCACTACCGCTTCTTTGCCCCTTTTTACGACTCTGATCAGTTCTGTGATTATTTTTTCATCCACGAATTCACCACAGGATTCTCCATAACGCATCAAATCCGTTTTGAGCTTATTGCTGCTCATTGTCAATCCTTCAAAGATGTCTTCCAGCAGTTTTACATATTCCCGGTCAACAGTTACATCTTCTTTATTGAATTTTGCTCCAACTTCAGCCATAAAGACGGCACAAAATACCGCTGTATAGTAGTCCAGGACTTCATACTGCTCATCACTGAGCTCATATAAATCTGTCAGATAGGAGACATAGTCCATATTAGATTTTCTGGCCAGCAGAGCCATTCTCGTTAAAGCAAGGTGATAAAGCTTGTCTCCAAAACAGACTGAATCTATGTCCACGATTCCGGACAGTTTACCATTGCTGATAATCACATTTTTGTTAGTTATATCATCAAGAAAAGGACGGGGTTTTATGCTGTCAAAATATTGAGTGAATTTGTTTAGTCCTGAAGCTAACAAATCCGGATATTTATTCGTGAAAACCCCATTTGCTGTAATTCCTTTTCTGGCTGCTTGCAGACTTTCCAGTACAACATCTTTCCAGTTTTTATTCCTTTCAAGAGTCTCATCCTCATAAGAAAGTGCGTAACCGAAGCCTTTTGCAGGCGGGAGTTTTTGACTCAGATTCTGAAGATCTGAGATTCTTTCTGCTAAGCTGGCCTTCTGCAAATCGGTCAATTCATCGTAAACGAAATGCAGATCTTTGCCGGGTAATCTTTGCATGATCACATAGGGTTGATCAGCTTCAAGGTCAGAGAAATAGATCTCCGGCAGAGGCAGTCCGTAAATAATCAGTTGTCCGTACCAGTAAATACCACCTTTCAATTCTTTTTTGCCTTCTGCATCGGCTATTCTGATAACAAGTTTCTCATCCGAATCCAGTTCAACATCATAGACATAATGACATAGCCCTGTTTCGAAACGTTCTATTTTTTTTATTCCTGATTGATAATGCCGGCTTATAAGTTCAGTTGCCAACAGTTCATTTGGTTTTTCCATTTATTCCTCCGGAAAAAGTTCTTTGATTTTTTACACATTTTAGTGTTTTGTACATTTTTATTACCTCTCCATTTAGTGACAGTATTTTCTGTTAAATCAAATTCATAATTCATTTTTACCTCCAAATTTTTAATTTTTTCCATAAAAAAACCCCTTGAGACCGGCAAATCCCAAGGGGTCTGTAAATATATATGACGGGATCAGCCAGGTAAGACTAATCCCTGAATAATTACAAAGTTATTCCTTATTAACCTGATAAATAAATTAATTCAGACAATAGTCTTATTTTTTCTTAAGAAATCCTACTTCGTTAATATTCTTCATTATGTATTCCTCCTATTTATTTAAATATATTTCCTTTTATCAATTCTCTGGATAACTGTCAACAGGAAATTAAGCGTGATAGATTCCTGAGCTGTAACACATCTTAAAAATAAAATACATTCAGATCCCTTCCCTTCTGTGTAAGTCTGTGTAAGTCCTTACTCGTCAGTGTTCCGAAAAACCCATTCCCCCTCTCCTTTTCATCATTGCAAATTTAGCAAGGGTTTCAATTATTCCTGCAAAAAAATAACTTTCAACTCTCAACTTTCAACTCTCAACTGATAAGGTTTCCCTTTAGCTCCTTAGTAGCTTCTTAGTAGATCCCTACTATTTGCCTGCGGGTTTTCTCTTTTTCCAGAACCTTCAATTACCAACTTTCTGATTGAATATAGTCTGAGAGTTTCAACAATTTCACTTTTCTCCCTTTAATAATTAATAATTGATTTAATAATTTTCCAACCCATCTCGTCCATCTAAATACCAAAAAACACTTGACAGCCTTACAGTGTAAGTCTAAGTGTCTCTCACATGGAGGTTACTATGAAAAAATTATTGCTCTCACTAATAATTACCGCAATTCTCGTCTCTAATACTTACTGCCAAACAGAAATTAATACTAAAAAAAAATCATCTGAAAATGCCCCTAAAAACTACAAATACTCAGTTACTACTACTTATCTGTCTTTGGTAAACTTCGACGAAGAAAAGACTAACACACATCATTATGAACTTCACTTTGGTTACCAACTTTCCCCAAGAGACAAAATCAGTATTAAAGCAGCTACCTGGAAATTGTTTGCCCCGATGGGTATGCCGATGTCTGAACAACTTAAATTCGATGAAAAGAATTTCTACCCCGGAAGACTTAGAGAAACTGGCATAGGTATAACTTACCAACGCATGCTCTGGAAAAAACTCTTTGCCACTATAGAAATCCTGCCACAACTCGAAACCTATCTGGATGAAAAAAATAAAAAAATAGCAAGTGGTTTCAAACTATATACTTCATATCACCTCGGGTATCATGTACCCCTTTTCAATGACCGCTTCTACGTTGAACCCCAGGTACATTGCCAATATTGGCCAGTTAATACAAATGTACCTCAGACCTTTAAAACCAAAGATGATGAATGGAACAACTATTTCCTGTTTGAACCGAACTTATATCTCGGAGTAAATTTTGAATTTTAACCCTGATCAGAGAGTAGAGGTTTACAAATCTTTCAAATTCTTTTTCCCCACTCTCGTCGATACTGTCCATTCTGTCCATAAAGTCCATAGTGTCCATCCTAAATCCTCTTCCCTCCACATGAGAGAAGGTTAAGCTGAGTGTAAATTAATAAAAAATACCTCATTCTTCTCTTAGTTTAACCCGGATTGTGCAGTAGAGGTTGCAAACTGGGTCGAAGATCGTGAAGAGTGAAGGTTTGCAATCGAACGAGGTTATATAATAAATATATGGTGAGTGAGATTGTAAGTCCTTCAAATTCACTAGCTTCAGCCAGATTGTAAAGATTCTACTGCACAGTTCGGGTTTAACATTCTCCGACACTTTGCACTTGACTCATCACCATAGTCTAAATCCTATGAAAAAGGAGGTTTAATATGGAAAAACATCAAAATCTCTCCAAGGAACAAATCATTTCCATGGCCATTGCCCTTGCTGATAAGGGTGGTATTAATAGCTTGTCTATGAGAAAACTTGCCGCAGAGTTGAATATCCAGGCCATGTCTCTTTATCATTACTTCAAAACAAAAAGCGAACTTATTTCCCATATGGCAGACACTTTGGTTACCCAAATTGACTTTGGCCTGAAAGATGCCACTATCACTCCCGATTGGCGTACAATAATGCTTAACAGAGCTATGTCAGCCAAAACATTATTCCAAAAACATCCCTGGCTGCCATTTGTCTTAGATTCTCAAATTCAAAGTGGTGATAAACGCTTAGAGTACTTAAACAATTATATCGGTGCTCTTCGAAATGCCGGATTTCCCATCGTTCTGGCTTTAAGAGTGACATCCCTCATTGATAGCTATATTTATGGGTATTGCCTTCAGCTAACTCATGTCGCAGACATAGAAAAATCTCCGGAAGAATTGGCCGAGGATTTTTCAAACAACTTTGATCCTTCTAAGTTTCCCTTTTTAAATGAAGCTACGTCATTGGTAATAGAACACGGCTACGATGCAGATGCAGATTTTCTGTTCGGCTTAAATGTGATCTTAAATGGTATTAGCCTGGAACAATTTTCATGATCCTCTATACTCCAAATTATTTTTTTAGGAATTAGTAAAGAAACTCTTGTAAAGGGAAGAAATTCTGAAACCAAATTCCTTTTTGGAGAAGAGCCTTATTCTGGCAAATCGGACATGTCTGACAAGTCTGACATGTCGGGAAGTTGGAGATTCGTGGGAAACTTATTGAGGTTTTTTGCAAAAGGTCAGGTCGAATTTTGTTTCAATGTCTGGTAAGGATTTGACACTGATTTCACCTTTAAGCTTCAGAGATATTTGTTTAACAAGGCTAAGACCGATCCCGCTGCCGGCTTTGGAGGTAGTGAAAAAAGGTATGAAGATTTTATCAATGTTTTCCAGAGGAATACCCGGGCCGTTATCGATGATGGAAATCGTCACACATTCAGGATTTTGTAGAGCCACAACCTGGATGCTTTTTGAACTGCAATCTTTAACGGCATTCATGGCATTAAAGAGCAGATTCAGGATAGCTTGTTCGAGCAGACTTTCGTCGCTTAAAAGAGTAAGATCAGGAGGTTGAACGGAGTAAGAGATTTCCAGCAGTTCTTTGTCGGCTCTGTTCTGCGAGAGGGATTTAATTCTGTCGAAAAGGTTTAGGAGATTAACATTAACGAAGTTTGGTTCTGGTATTTTGATGAGATTACGGAAGGAATCGACAAAAGTCATTAAGCCTGCACTTCGTTTGGAGATAGTATTGACAGCACTTTTGACATCTTCGAAAGTTTCAGGATCAAAGTTATTATGTGATGCCGAATCTTCGAGTAAAGCTGATGCGGTAGAGGCTAGTGAAGTAATCGGAGTAACAGAGTTCATGATTTCGTGGGTGAGTACCCTGATGAGCTTTTGCCAGGATTCGATTTCCTTTTCTTCCATTTCAGATCTGATATCATGCAGAGTGACGAGGGTCAGGGTTTTTTGTCTGAAGACGAGATGAGAAACCTGAATGACATAAGTTTTGTTACCGGTAAAGTCCAGAGCGTGAAAGATATTTTTTTGACCATTGAGCAGGTTTTTGAAAGATAGAACCAGGGCAGGAGATGATTCTTCCAAATTTGCCAGGAATACAGGATTATTGTTCTGAAAAATAGTTTTAGCGTAGTCATTTATCAGTTCGATTTTCCCGTTTTCATCGTAAGTTAAGAGTCCGATATTGATTTTTTGGACCAGTGTGTTCAGGTAGAAGATTTGTTCTTCCTTCTGGAGTTTAATGGTTTGGATATCTTTCTTCACTTTTTCGAAGACTTGTTTCAACTCGTTATAGGATGCACCAAAGTTTTCCAGATTATTGATCTTGTTGAATTCCGAGTAAACGAGAGTTTGCAGACAACCGGCGAAGGTTCTGTTCATTTTATCAATATAGTAAAACAGATTATAAAGAACAGCGACGAAGAGCAAAGCAACGAAAGCTGTCAGGAAGAGGAAATTGAAATTATGTATGAGGTTGAAGAATGTACCGGACAAGATGGACAGGATCAGAAGTCTGAGAATAATTTGCACCCGGTAGTGTTTAAAGACCATATTTTTCCATCCTTCTATAGAGGGAGGCTCTGGTGATTCCGAGGTCTTTGGCGGCATAGGAGATATTGCCGTTATGTTTTGCCAGAGTATCAATCACAGCATGTTTTTCAATTTCTTCCAGAGTTTTGAATTCGGTGTTATCACTATTATTTTCCGGTTTTTTTAAGAGAAAGAGGAAATCTTTTTTTGAGAGCACGGGGTCATCGGAAAGAATAATTGCTCTTTCGACAGAGTGCTGCAACTCTCTAATGTTTCCAGGCCAGTTGTATGTTTGAAGGTGTTTGAGTGCAGAATCATCCATAACCATATTAGGTTTGCCATATTTGTTGCGGAATTTTTCCAGAAAATAGACAGCCAGGAGGGGGATATCATCTATTCTCTCCCTTAAGGGCGGAAGATTAATTTCTACAGTATTGATTCTGTATAGCAGATCCTGACGAAATTGATTTTGGAGAAGCAGGTTACTAAGTGGAATGTTCGTCGCACAGATAATCCTTAAATCAACCGGAATAGCTCTGTTTGAACCGACTCTGGTTATCTCTCTTTTTTCGATGGCTGTGAGGAGTTTGGCTTGCTGACTAAGGTTCAGGTTGCCGATTTCATCGAGAAAGAGGGTACCACCGGAAGCGGCTTCGAAGCGTCCCATTTTATCTTTATCAGCACCAGTGAAAGCACCACGGGCATACCCGAACAATTCGCTTTCAAAAAGATTTTCGGGAATTGTACCCAAATCAACTGTCAGAAAGACACTATCACTTCTGTGCGAGCAATTGTGTAAAGCTCTGGCAACGAGTTCTTTTCCTGTCCCGTTTTCACCTGTAATGAGGATATTGGCTTGAGTTGGGCCTGCTTTTCTGATGATAGAAAAAGTGTTCTGAATCGCTGTTGAATTTCCCACAATAGAGTGAAATGATTGATTAATGTCAGACTGCAGCATTTCCTGCCGTTGCTTATAAATCTCATTTTCTTTGCGGGAGAGACTTAATTCCAGGGCAGAGGAGATAGTCGCCCAAAGTTTTTCATTCTGCCAGGGTTTAAGGATGAAATCGACAGCTCCGGCTTTAAGAGCTTTGATAGCTTTTTCCACATCTCCATAAGCAGTGAGGAAAATGATAACTGACTGGGGCTGAATATCGAGAATTTTTTGTAAGAGATCAAATCCTTCCTGTCCACTGCTCGTATCTCTGGTGAAATTCATATCAAGAAGAATGAGGTCGTAAGATTGTTTTTTGATGAGATTTGTAATTTTGAGAGGATTAGTTTCTGTATCAACTCTTGAAACCTTATTCTTAAGGAGCAACTTCAGTGATAACAGGATATCTTCATCATCGTCAACCGCGAGAATCGAACATTTTTCAGTAAGCATATTATCTCCAAATTAGAAATATAAGGAATTAAATGAAATACTCAACAATTTGTCAAGAAGAACTGTCCGATATCGGACATGGAATGTATCAAAAAAGAATTTCTGAGATGAGAAAGGAGTGTTTTCGTTTAAGGTTAATGGTCAAGAGTTAGTAAGGAGAGAGCAACTCACCCAGGCCCCTGTCGTATATAACAAGGAGTGTGAATATTCCAATAGGCAGACACACAGCTCTATCTATCATATACTTCGCAATTCGTGCTTAATTGGCACCAGGGTTGCTTTATATAAGAAAAGAGTTTTGATAAATATAATGTAGGCGTCTAAATGTTTAGTAATTATTTTAAGATCGCTATCCGGAATATTTTGAAAAACAGATTGTATTCTTTACTGAATATAGTAGGACTTGCTATAGGCTTGTTGGGTGCAATTCTGATTATTCTATACGGTTATAATGAACTTAATTATGACAATTATCACAAAAATGCAGACAGAATATTAAGAATTGCTTCTCATTATAATGAGAATGAAACAGATCACTGGATCGCAGGTGGATCGTTTCCAATTGCACAATTGTTTAAGGAAGACTATCCTGAAGTTGAAGAATATGCAAGATTTACTGGTGTTGAACAACTATTACTGATCAACCATAATATAAAAATATATGAGAATCTCTGTTTCTATGGTAATCAGGGAATTCTTAAAGTATTCACTCATGAATTTATATATGGAACACCCCAAGGTGCATTAACTGGGGCAAATAAAGTTATCTTATCAGAATCCTTAGCAAAAAAACTGTTTGGTGATGTTGATCCTTTGGATCAAACACTAACAACAGGATCAAAGGAAATTTATAAAGTTACTGGGGTATTCAAAGATTTTCCTGATAATGTACACTTGAAATATAATATTCTGTTGAGTGAAGATACATTTATTTACAAACAAATAAGCAATGGTGAAGGCGAGTCTGTAAATGTACGTAACCCGGAGCTTCTCTGGCAATCTAATCAGTTTAATTATGTTTTATTAAAGGAGAAAGCCAATAAAAGTGTATTTTTAGAGAAAACAAAGAACTTTTACAAAAAATATATGGAACCTTTAGGTAAAGGTTATGGAACCTTCGAACCAATAATGGAACCGCTGAAGAGAACACATTTTTCTAAACTGTTATGGGATTTGCCTCAAGGTAATGAAGAATATTTTTATATTTTTCTCATTATTGCTTTGTTCCTCTTGACTATAGCAAGTGTTAATTATATGAATCTGGCTACAGCACGATCAGCTTCAAGGGCAAAAGAAGTAGGCTTACGTAAGGTTGTTGGAGCTCAGAAATCTCAATTAATAAGACAATTTATTTTTGAATCTGTAATTGTATCTTTTATCGCTTTGTTTTTGGCTGTAGTTCTTGCCGAATTAGTATTACCAACTTTCAATCAATGGACTTATAAAAAGCTTGATTTTGGTTTGAATACACCCTGGTGGTTATATTTAGGACTCATCGGAGTAACCGGTGTTGTGGGAATAATCTCAGGAAGTTATCCGGCATTCTATTTATCTTCCATTCAACCTGCGGCAGTAATTAAAGGTGAAGCGACTAAAGGAGTTAAAGGCAGACTTGTCAGGCAGATACTGGTGGTGTTTCAGTTCAGTTTGTCCATTATCATGATTATTGGAACTTTGGTTGTAAGTAAGCAGTTGAAGTTTCTGAGAACTCATGAATTGGGGTTTGATAAGGATAATGTACTCGTTATCAATGCTGTAAGAGATTCCTTGTATGAACAAAGATATATCGCTTTCAGGACTGAAGCATTGAAACAAACAGGCATCTTGGATATGGCAACTGCAGGTAATATTCCCATTGGAGAACAAAACTCTAATGTCTTTGCTTATGAAAATGCCGGGAAGACCAGCAGTAACGGGTTTTACTTTCTTGTAGTAGATGCAAACTTTTTCAAATTTATGGGATTAAAGTTTGTAGAAGGAAAGGATTTTGAAACACAAGATAAGATACATGTTCTTGGGTTGGGTTTAGGGACAACTCAATTTATAGTTAATGAAGCTCTGGCTAAGGCTATGGGCTGTTCAGGTAAAGCAACAGGGCAGAAGTTTGGTGTCAGAGGAGATACTGATAGCAACAATTCTAAAATAATCGGGGTTGTGAATGATTTTAACTATTTATCTTTACGCAGTAGCATTGCTCCTTTGGTGTTTATTCCTGTCAGGAGAGCAGCCGGGACAATTCTTGTAAGACTTGATTCTGCAAATATAAAGACGAACACCTGTACTTTAGAAAAAATTTGGAATAAATATTTTCCGGTTGAACCATTTGAGTTTAAAATATTAAGTGATGAAATTCAGAAACAATATACCAATGAAGAGAAATTAGCCGAGGTCTTTACTTATTTTTCCATCATGTGTATAATCATTGCATGCTTGGGATTGCTGGGTCTGGCAACCTTTGCAGCACAGCAAAGAACAAAGGAAATTGGCATTCGCAAAGTGCTGGGCGGCAGTGTTGGCGGTATTATTATTTTACTGACAAAAGATTTTAGCAAATTAGTTCTAATCTCCAATGTTCTAGCCTGGCCAATAGCATATTACCTGGTGCAGCTTTGGCTTGGACATTTTCCTTATCATATAAATACACCGGTAATGTCATTCCTGCTGGCAACAGTTTCAGCTTTTGTAATCGCCTGGATAACCGTAGGAATCGTAGCTTTCAAGACAGCTTCAATGGATCCTGTTATAGCGTTGAGATGTGAATAGTAGTTGTTAGTTATTAGTTGTTAATTGTTAGTTAGGAAAATGGATAGCTTAACACTGACGATCAAGGATTTTCACTGACTAACACGGACAAGAGAAACAAAAATCACAAAAATGAGAAATTGAATGTTTAACCCGAACTGTGCAGTGATTGATGATTTTTTGTAGGGGCTGACTCCCACGTCAGCCCATTTCTCTGTGGCACCTCTTCTGGGAGATGACGCACTTTGCGTCATTATTATAAAGAGCCTGGCAGACTCTTCTCTCGGAGAGGAGTTGTTTCCCCACTGCCGCCTGACTCACTACTTTAGACTTTCTCTTTCCGTGAACTGTGAGAAATAATCTCAGAAAAGAGTCTCAACTTTCTAATTGTCAATTGTCAATTTCCCTCTCCTGACCTTCGCGTTTCCGCGTGAAGCGATCCCAGAAACGCGTTTATTTTTTGTACTTGACATAATAAGTGTTGGTGTAACGGTTAACTATAACACTTGGTTTTGAAAAGAGTGTTCATCAAAGGAGGAATTAAATGAGTAATTATCCCAATTCTCTTAATAAAACTGCTAAACTTGCCGGATTTATGTTTCTGGCAAGTTTATGTATTCCAATTCTTAACTGGGTTTTTGTACTTTCAAAATTGGTATCAGCCGGAAACCCTGTTACTACTGCTCACAACATTCTATCTAATGAATTTTCTTTCCGCTTCAATATCCTGAATGAACTCCTTACTTCTCTTATCATTATTGCCCTTGCCATAACCCTCTATCGAATTCTCAAACCCTTAAATATGGTACTGGCACTGACTGCTTTCACCATAAAACTTTTAGAAGCATCTGTTTTTGCTCTTATCGCCCTGTTTCATTTTGTTGGTCTGTTAATCTTGCAGGATATTCGCTCTGAAGAAATGTCTGCTTTGTTTGGATCTCTGGTAAATTCTCATATTACAATTACCTCTATCCCCGGGGTTTTATCAGGTTTAAGTTTGCTGATCTTCTCTTACTTACTACTCAAATCAAAATATGTTCCAAGACTTTTAGCTTTGTTTGGTATTATTTCATACATGCTGGTCATAATATTTGATTCTATGACAATTCTCTTACCAGATTATTCTGCAGTACTATGGGTTCAAATAATCTGCAGTACACCAATTTGTCTCTTCCAGCTGATAATCGGCTTTTGGCTTATAAGCAAAGACCTGATAATTTCCAGGAATACCACTGCACAGTTCGGGGCAAAAGGGTAAAATGAAAGCAATAATATGTACTAAATACGGTCTCGGGATGTTCTTCAACTCAAAGAAGTGGGAAAACCCTACTTTGCGAGATTGTTCGTTGGTTTGAATAGACCCAGTAAACCTATTTTGGGAACCGAATTTGCCTGTGAAGTAGAAGCTATCTGCAGAAATGTAAAGCTCTTAAAGAAAGGTACTCAGGTTTTTGGGGCTACCGGTTTCAGATTTAGCTGTAACGACTGGCGACAGATGCCTAACTGATAAATATTGTGCAGGTACTCTTTTTCATGGAAGGTATCAAGTCTGGTTCCCGTCATCATGAAACCGTTCTTTTCTACTACTTTTATCGAAGACAGATTATCTACATAAATACGCGCTTCGATAATAGATAGAGCCATTTCTTCTTTACCGAAGGCGAGGACAGCTTTCATGGCCTCATTCATATAACCCCGGCCATTGCATTCTTCTTTTAAATCGTAACCTATTTCAGCCTTTTTCTGATCTCTATCCCACATATGGTATCCCAAAGTACCAATCTTAACACTGCTCTCCTTTAAAACCATAATCCAACGGTGCTGAGTCCGGGGTTCTGGTA
Organism: uncultured Candidatus Cloacimonadota bacterium; assembly: GCA_964419225.1. Classification (GTDB taxonomy): domain Bacteria; phylum Cloacimonadota; class Cloacimonadia; order Cloacimonadales; family CAYQPF01; genus CAYQPF01. The sequence continues at coordinate 17,591 of CAYQPF010000012.1, forward strand.
AGCTATAAAAGTTGATTAGATCAATGGCTTCATCCAATGAGGCCATAGGATCGTAATCAAAAAGATATCTGTTAATAAAATCTGATGAGAATTGCTCTAAAATAAAATCAGCATCGCTGCTGGAGATATTTCTCAACCATAACCTTTCTGTTTCTAATTCCCTAAAAAACACTATTCACCTCTATATTTTTTATTTTAAAAATCCCTCACATACATTATCTTCAAATCTCTTTTCTCAAAGCACTTGGATTCAGTGCTTCCTTCTCTCTGGGAGATGACGCAGCTTGCGTCATTATTATAAAGAGCCTGGCAAGCTCTTCTCCCAAAGAAGCATCTGGATTCAGGCTTCCTGCCCTTGGTACAAGGGAAGGATCAGAGGATGGGTTGTTCCCCACTGGCACCTGACTCACGACTCACGACTCACGACTATAGACTTTCCCTCAAAATCTGTAACCAAAATTCAAACCCGGCTCAAAAATATGCTTAGGTTTACCCTTTTCTATTTCTGCAAATGCATCCGGGAAATTGGTGTTAACAGGCCAGTATTTGAGAGCGAATGCAGGTTCTACATACCACCGTTTCTTGCAGAATTCATACCTGTAACCCAAAATAAATTGCATATATAACTGAAATCCCTTTTGGATCTTTTTGTCATCCTCATCATAAAACTGCTGGATAAAAGGGGTCGCTTCAACTATAGTATATACATTCTTGTAAAGGAACCTCTGATATCCCAAACCCACACCATATGCCCTGACCTTACCAGGATACATTTTTTCAGAAGACCCATATGTACCCAATGGCTCATAATAGGTCCAGGTGATTGCTTCGACAAATAAATAATCTTTGGGTGCTAATTGGTAACCATAATTCAATTGGAAAAAATAGACCGGATCACCAGGTGCGAAATTCCCCAACATAAATACTGAACTTCCGATAGAATGCCGTCGATCCAATTCCTGCTTGTCTTTCTGAACTGTTACAACAGCCATAGAATCTGTACTCTGACTGAATGCCAGTCCGATAAACATAACTAATATTAGAGTTAATACTATACTTTTCAATTTCATTTACTTCTCCACTTCATTTTCTTTTATAATATGCACCCCTTATGCCAACAAACCGTAAATTGCTCTACAAACTTCTAATACCTTCTATAGCAACTAATTAAGTCAACACCACATTCTCTCATCCCCTTCTGATTTCACGAAGTGTCCCTTTTTAATAATATACATGTTCGATATCGGACACCTATCATACACTACTTTCAATCCATTCTTTATCCGGAACTGTTTGGCAACGCCCTAATTGTCAATTTCCCCCTGACTCGTCCGAGCAGTCCGACTTGTCCGATTCTCCCTACTCACGACTATAGACATATCCTCTCCTTGCCTTCTCGTCTCCGCATGAGATAATCTCGGAAAACGTTAACAATAATTAAACCCGGATAATGCAGTGGAGATTTGTTGAATGAGTCGAAGATTTTGAAGAATGGTGACTTACATACGAGCGATTACATATAACATATATATTTTGAGTGAGTGTGGAAGTCATCCAAATTCAAAACGATTAACGTAACCACTGGTTCAGACGCAAAGAATCTACTGCATTGTTCGGGTTGAACATCATCAATAGGATTCAAATCTGAACCACACTGTAGAGACAAGGCATGCCCTGTCTCAATTATATCCTCATACCTTGTCGTATTTTTATCCTCATGGCCCGTCTCAACATTGCCTCATTAATTATGAAAAGCAAAAGATTTCTTGACAAGTTTTCCTATTTGGCAAATATGGCAAATAGATGTTGATAATCTCGAACTGTGCAGTAGAGGTTTGCAGTCTGGGTCGAAGATCGTGAAGATTGAAGGATTGCAATCGAATGAGGTTATATAATAAATATATGGTGAGTGAGATTGGATTCAGGGCCTCCTTCCATTTGCAAGGGAAGGATCAGAGGATGAGTTATTTCCCTCCTGCCCACTGCCTACTGCATACTGAAATAGCTTCAGCCAGATTGTAAAAATTCTACTGCACAGTTCAGGATAATAAGGAGATTTAGATGATAGATCATGCTAAATATGAAAAAATGACCCTCATCATGAAAGCTATGGCTCACCCCACACGACTCTTTATGCTGGATATGCTGAATGAAAAAGAACATTGCGTTTGTGAATTACAAGAACTAATCGGCCTCGATATGTCCACAATTTCTAAACACCTATCAGTTTTGAGAAATGCAGGACTAGTATCCAGCAGAAAAGTCAATAATCAGGTATTTTATAAAATTCTCTGCCCCTGTGTACTCGATTTTTACTCTTGTATGATCAAAAAACCAGACAATTCTGCGAGATGTGATGGTTAATTTATTCATACTGACTACTGACCACTGACTACTGACCACTTTCTAAGGAGGAAACATGTTCACCTGGTGGGAAAATATTACAAAATGGCTGGTTTACAATTTACTTGGTCTAAATGAGACCAATCATTGGGCTTCAGCCTTACAATTTTTCTTATTCGATACAATAAAGATCTTTATTTTATTAGCCATCATCATTATGGCTATCACTTACATCCGCAGTTACTTTCCGCCTGAAAGAACTAGAGCTATTTTGGCAAAGAAGAAAGGCGGTACTTTTATTGGCCACATCCTCGCTGCTCTACTGGGGATCGTGACACCCTTCTGTAGCTGCTCCGCAGTACCTTTGTTTATCGGATTCGTGGAAGCAGGAATTCCTTTGGGTGTTACTTTCACCTATTTAGTGGCAGCACCTATGGTCAATGAAGTAGCTCTGGGAATGTTATGGGTGATGTTTGGTTGGAAGACAGCACTGATTTATATCATATCAGGTGAAATAATTGCCATTGTCAGTGGTATTGTCATCGGCAGAATGAAAATGGAACGTTATGTTGAAGATTATGTCTGGAAAATGAAAGTAGGTGCTGCAGTAGAACTGGCCAAACCAACTCAGACAGACAGAATAAAAGAAGCCTGTGGATTTACTCTGGATTTGATCAGGAAGATTTGGCTTTATGTAGTCATCGGAATAGGTATAGGCGGGATCATGCATGGCTGGCTGCCGACAAATGCCCTTGGTCACCTGGCAGGTAAAGATAATCCTTTTGCTGTACTCATAGCTGTCCTGATTGGCATTCCTCTCTATTCCAATGCAGCCGGAGTAATTCCTCTGGTTAGCGAACTCACCCGAGCCGGAGTAGCTTTGGGTACATCTTTAGCTTTCATGATGGCAGTAACAGCCTTGAGTATTCCGGAAATGATCTTGTTGAGAAGAGTCCTAAAACCAAAGTTATTAGCAATTTTTGTAGCTATTACCGGAACAGGAATAATTTTCACCGGTTATCTCTTTAATGCCATCATGTAGGAGATTTTTAGATGAAAGTAAAAATGTATCAAAGTTTGAAATGTTTTCTAACTGACGACTGGCTACTGACAACTGACTACTGGAGTTTTTATGTTGGATAAGATTTTTGAAGTAATGACCAATGCTTTATATACCAATTGGGAGATAAGTCTCCTGGCCTCTTTTGTCTGGGGAATCCTGAGTATCATTCTCAGTCCCTGTCATTTAACAACTCTGCCTTTGGTTATCGGTTTTATCAGCGGTCAGAAAGATCTTAAAACCAAAAAAGCCTTTTATCTGTCTTTACTCTTTGCAACAGGGATCCTGGTTACAATGGCTGTTTTAGGGATAATAACGAGTATGTTAGGCAGATTGATGGGAGAATTGGGTTCTTTTCCTAATTATATCGTGGGCACTGTTTTGATTCTCATGGGAATATATATGCTGGATTTCTTTACCTTACCATCATATTTAAATTTGAACAATGCACTTTTTAAACATAAAGGATATTGGGCTGCTTTCATTATCGGGCTGATATTTGGAATTGGTCTGGGTCCTTGTGCTTTTGCCTACATGGCACCTATTTTGGCGATCAGTTTCGAACAGGCTTCCAAGTCACTGCCATATTCGATAACAATTATAGGAGCCTTTATTCTTGGGCATTGTCTGGTGATTGTTTTGGCCGGCACATTCTCCAGTGTTGTGGAGAATTACCTGAAGTGGAATGAACAGTCCAAAGGAGCTACCCTTGTGAAAAGAGTTTGCGGGGGACTGATAATAATTGGTGGATTATATTTGATGATAAAAGACATAATATAGGAGGAGTAAAAGATGAAAGAAAAGTTAATGAGTAAACTATCCTTTTTGGATCGCTTCCTGACCTTGTGGATTTTCCTGGCGATGTTTATCGGGGTAATGCTGGGTCGTTTTGTTAATGGTATGGAAACCTTTGTTTCTTCATTTCAGGTTGGCACAACCAACATTCCCATCGCTATAGGTTTAATTCTGATGATGTACCCACCTTTGGCTAAAGTACGTTATGAGGAACTGGGTGATGTATTCAAGAATTTCAAAGTGCTGGGTTTATCTTTAGTACAAAATTGGGTCATTGGACCTGTATTGATGTTTCTTTTAGCAATTTGGCTATTACCTGACAAACCGGAATACATGGTTGGATTGATCATGATCGGATTGGCCCGCTGCATTGCTATGGTAATTGTCTGGAATGATCTGGCAAAAGGTGATCCTGAGTATTGTGCCGGTTTAGTAGCTTTCAACAGCATCTTTCAGGTACTTTTCTTCAGTGTTTATGCCTGGTTATTCATCACTGTTTTACCTCCCTTATTCGGTTTGCAGGGTAGTGTTGTACAGGTAACTATTGGGCAGATTGCCAAGAGTGTCTTCATCTATTTAGGCATTCCTTTCTTAGCTGGCATGCTTACCCGCTTTACTCTGATAAAAATTAAAAACAAAGAATGGTATCACAAGAAATTTATCCCGATCATCAGTCCTATAACTCTGATTTCACTGTTATTTACTATTCTTGTAATGTTCAGTTTGAAGGGAAATATGATCTTTGCTTTGCCCTTTGATGTTGTCAGAATTGCAATTCCATTACTAATATATTTTGTGATCATGTTTTTAGTAAGCTTCTTCATGTCCAAAAAAGTGGGAGCTACATATGGTCAGGCTTCAACTCTTTCCTTTACCGCAGCAAGCAACAATTTTGAGTTAGCTATAGCCGTAGCAGTGGCAGTATTCGGGATAAATTCCGGCCAGGCCTTTGCTGCAGTTATTGGGCCTTTGGTAGAGGTGCCGGTGTTGATCAGTCTGGTCAATGTCTCGTTATATTTTAGAAGGAAATATTTTAAAATAGAGGTTTAAATGTCAAAAGAGAGAATCTTGTTTTTATGCACCGGGAATTCCTGTCGTTCCCAAATGGCAGAAGGTATCGTCAATCACTTCTATGGAGAAGAATATGAAGCTTTCAGTGCCGGAGTAAAACCTTCCGTTGTAAATCCCAGAGCAATTGCAGTTATGCAGGAATTGGGTATTGATATTTCACAGCAGACTTCCAAGCATTTGAAAGAATTTATAGGCCAGGAATTCTCTTACATTATCACCGTGTGTGACAATGCTAAGGTTAGCTGTCCTATTTTCCCGGGAAATGCTGAAAGACTGCATTGGAGCTTCGAAGATCCTGCCGAAGCTGAAGGAACGGAAGATGAAATAATGGATGAGTTCCGTAGGATAAGGGATCAGATCCTGATCAGAATAAAATACGCCTTGTTAGAAGAGGCAGACGCTGAAATTGAATTTGATGATTCAGACATAGATGGAGGAATAATGAATATTAAAGTATTAGGTAGCGGTTGTACTAAGTGTAAGAAGCTGGAAGACAATGTTTTGAAAGCAGTCGCAGAAATGGGTCTTGATGCCCGTACAGAAAAAGTGACAGATTTGCAGCAGATCATGGGATATGGAGTCATGATGACTCCTGCATTGGTTATTAATGAAGAAGTAAAATCAGTCGGAAAATTGCTTTCTGTTGATGATGTTAAGAAAATATTAAATGGGTTTAAGTAGGAGACTATTGTGGCAGGATGTAATAGTTGTACAAATGATAAGAATACTTTGATATTCGCTTGTTCAGGTGGATCAAATGTGGGGCAGATGAGTAATGATGCTGCAAAAAAACTTACAATAAGTAAGCATGGGAAAATGTTTTGTGCTGCCGGAATTGGAGCAGATCTGAGTGGATTTATTCAAACAGCCAAGGATGCTGATGAGAATATAGTTATTGATGGTTGTGGAGTTAAGTGTTTAAAAGCTTCATTCGATAAACATCAAATCACTAATTATAAGCATTTAATAATTACTGATCTGGGTATTGAAAAACATAAAGACTTATCAGTAAATGAAAATGAAAATTTGGAAAAGGTTATTGAAGAAGTAAAAAAACTCATTGGATAATGAGTTTAGGAGAATTAATGAACAAGACAGTCTATATCGTATTTGCCTTAATGATAGTTTTGGCAATAAGCATCAATATCAGAGCAAAAAAAACCGTAGCCAAACCTGAAACAAAAGCCCCTGCTCCCAAGGTGGAAGGCAAGGTTACTTTTGTCGAACTGGGTTCTGTTACCTGCATACCCTGTAAACAGATGAAAAAAGTCATGGAAGAAATTGAAAAAGAGTATAAGGACAGAGTCGATATTATTTTCTATGATATTAATTCTGATAAAGATGCAGACAAAGCTGATAAATATGGCATTAAGCTGATCCCTACTCAGGTCTTTTTGGATAAAAATGGCAAAGAATATTTCCGTCACGAAGGCTACTATCCGACTGCCAAAGTAAAGGAAGCACTGGAAATGGGCCTGAATCCCAAACCCAAAGGAAAATAACCCCCTCTTGAGAATTGTTAACCACGATATTCAGGATGAACAATACTGTTTGTCTTTAACGCTTTGATATATAGGGCAGACTTTCACGTCTGCCCTTTTGATAAATTTATTGACGAAATATAAGAAAATCATTCTAATGACAAGCGTGTGTAACTTATCCTTAAGGAGAACAGTTTATGAAAACTGAAACCCGGAAAACAATTCTTCTCGTAGAAGATGAAGTTATCATTGCCCTTGTTGAGAAACAGCAGTTAACCGAAATGGGCTATTCAATCATCCATGTTTTGAATGGAGTGAAAGCAATAGCAAAAATCAGATCAGGAGATGAGCCGATAGATTTAATTCTCATGGATATTGATCTTGGCTCAGGTATTGATGGTACACAAGCTGCACAACAAATTCTTGAAATAAAGGATATTCCCATTGTCTTTCTTTCTTCTCATACTGAACCGGAGATAGTTGAAAAAACTGAAAAAATTACCTCTTACGGATATGTCGTAAAAAATACAGGAATTACTGTTTTAGGTGCATCTCTGAAAATGGCTTTCAAACTTTTTGAAGCGAAAATGCAGACTCAGGATGTATTTAATCATTCAATCAATGGCATGTGTCTTCTTAGAATGTTGTACGATGAAACCGGCAAAGAAATAGACTGTGTGTTTTTGCAAGTCAATAAAGCATTTGAAAAGCATACAGGCTTATCGGATGCTACTTTATTGGGAAAAACTATCAGAGAGTTGTTTCCTGAGAATGAGGCCGACAAGTTACTTGAAATGTATTCAGCAACTATTTCAACCGGGGTACCACTTAAAAAAGAATTATATATTGCATCGCTTAAAAGCTGGTTTGAACAAAGTGTTTTTTCCACTAAAAGTAATGATCAATTTGCGGTAGTCTTACAAAACATTACAGAACGTAAGTTGACAGAAGAAAAACTGCATGAAAAGGATATCCAGTTCAGGAAGCTTTCTGCAAATGTTTATGATATGATTTATCAATTTACCAGAAGACCTGATGGTACTTATTTTGTGCCTATAGCATCAGATGGTATCAGAAATATCTTTGGTTGTTCTCCAGAAGATGTTTTATCCGATTTTACCCCGATAGCCAGAGTAATTCATCCGGAAGATTTAAACAGGATAATTCAGGAAATTGAGTTTTCCGCAAAACATTTGACTCACTTTTTAACTGAGTACAGAGTTCAAGTTCCCGGCAAGAAAATGCAATTGGTCTTTTCGAGATCAACTCCAGAAAGATTACCCGATGGCAACGTAACCTGGTATGGATTTAGTGCAGATATAACGGAGCATAAAGAGACTGAGAAAAAATTCCGGCATAATAAAGAAATCCTGAATATGATTATCAATACTATTCCCCAATCTGTATTCTGGAAGGATACTGTCGGAAGATATCTTGGCTGCAACAGTGTTTTTGCAAAAGCGGTCGGTATTCAGGATCCGGATGAAATTGTCGGCAAAACTGATTATGATATGCCCTGGCCAAAAGACGAAGCAGATGCATACAGAGCAGATGATCAACAGGTTCTCCAAACTGCCTCTGCTAAAATGCATATTACTGAACCTCTTCAACAAATTGATGGTTCCAGACTTTGGGTTGATACATCCAAAATGCCTTTGTTTGATGATACAGGTAAGCCTTTTGTTGTGCTTGGCATTTACGATGACATTACTGATCAGATAAAGGCCAAAAAAAATTTACAGATCAGTGAAGACAGATATCGAAGATTAGTAACCAATCTTGAGGCAGGAATTGTAGTTCATGCTTCGGATACTTCCATCATCATGAACAATAGTAAAGCTGAAGAAATTCTGGGTTTAAGTGAAGCACAAATGAAAGGTAAAACTGCTATTGATCCTGCTTGGAAATTTGTAGATGAGAAGTCAATTCCACTGGATCCTGATCAATACCCTGTCAATAGGATAGTGAACAGTAAAAATTCAATCAAGAATCAAATATACGGGATTTTTCAACCCAATAAAAGTGAAACAGTCTGGGTTACGGTTAACGGATTTCCTGTTTGCGACGATCAAGGGGATCTTGCAGAAGTAATTATCAGTTTTATCGATATCACAGAACGTAAGCAAGCAGAAGAAGCACTCCGGTTAAGTGAGGAGAAATATAAGAGTTATACAGAAAATGCCCCTGATGCAATCTTTATCTCAGATGAAAATGGCAGATATATCGAGGTAAACAATGCAGCTGGTTTAATTACGGGATATTCTCGGGAAGAATTATTACATATGAGCATTCCTGATATGCTGATACCAGAGTCTTTAGAACCCGGATTAGCACATTTTAACAGGTTGCGGGAATTTGGTGCTTCCCAAGGTGAGATCAAATTTAAACATAAAAATGGTTCAACACGATGGTGGTCAGTTGATGCTGTCAGACTTACAAGCAATCGTTTTCTGGGCTTTGCCAAGGAGATAACTCAAAGAAAGCAGGCAGAAGAAGATATTAAAAGGCAGCTTTCTGAGAAGGAAACACTTCTAAAAGAAGTACACCATCGAATAAAAAATAACATAAGTTCTATTGAAGGTTTACTTTATATGCAGGCGGATTCTTCCATTAATCCAGAAGTTAAAAGTGCTCTGCTGGATGCTATTTCCAGGGTTCAGGGTATGCGCATTCTTTATGATAAGCTGTCTTCTGGCAAAAATTTTCAGGAAGTTTCTGTGAAAAATTATACAGAAAGCCTGATTAAATCAATTATTGCTGTTTTCCCTGAAATGAATAAGGTGTCATACGAAGTTCAAATTGATGATTTTGAAATCAGTACTAAAATGATGATTCCTATTGGTATTATTATTAATGAACTTCTCACAAATATATTTAAATATGCTTTTAACAGTATAATAAGTGGACATGTCTCAATTTCTCTCAAAAAGACCCCCAATAAGATTAATATTATAATTCAGGACAACGGTATTGGTCTGAGTAAAGACTTTGATCTTAATAACTCACCAGGATTTGGTTTAACCATAGTCAGAATGCTTACAGAATCTTTAGGCGGAACATATGCCATTGAAAGCGGTTCGGGAACAAAGAGTGTTCTTGAATTTGATCTTGAAATCTGATCAGTTATTCATGAGTTATCGCTTGATGTCAAACAAAGAAAAAGTAATAGAGATATTCAGGAGTGCTGAAGAAGTGTTTACTTTTGGGCTGGATTATTAACCCAATTTGAAACTTGACTTTGAGTGCCATTATTTAAAATTAACAGAAAATAAAATAAAGAGGTTTGGGAATATGTTTATCGATAGCAATTCAAGTTCTTTAATTCAGGTCAATAATAGAAGTAAAATAAAATATTCTGTTAGAGCCAAAGCTAAATCTGTAGTGCTGATCAGACTGTTTATGAGGTTTTTACTGATATCGTTGGCAGTATTTCTCAGTGCTTGCGTAACTTTAAAGCCTGAAATGCCCAAAATAGTTGCAAAGGTTACTCCTTCTGAGACAATTACTTCCTCCACTGTCAGTATCCCGATAAAAGTAAATATTAAGCTATTTGAAGAAATGGTCAATAAGAGCATCCCAAATGATTTATTCTCCCAATCAGGAATTGACTGCGGTCATGGTATAACTGTTCAATTAGATGTAAAAAGAGATGGCCCGATTACGTTAGAAACAAGTAACGGCAGGATCAATACCTCAATACCAGTTTATATTAAAGGGCGGGTTAATTGGAAATCAGAGGCTAATGTGAATCAAAAGGTAGGTTCAGTAAATTTAGCCTTTAATGTTTATAAAATAGATCGTAATCAGGATTTTGATACTAAAATCATTCTTAAAACTTCTACCTTGCTGAATATAGAAAAAAACTGGACTATCAATGCCATTACAGATTCAGATTTTCAATTAAGTCAGGCACCGTATGTTGAAGTTTTAGGCTTTAAAATTACGTTTGCCAAAATTGCCAGTGACAACATAAAAAGCCAGCTTCCCCTTATAAACAGTACAATTAACTCCCAAATAAAAAGCTTGTACGATTTGAAAAAAGAAGCCAATAATTACTGGAATGATCTGAAAGAACCTGTTTTGTTTTCTGAAAATCCAGTCAAAGTTTGGGGAATCTTTGAACCTGAATCTTTTAATTTTGCACCCCCTCAGTCAATAGATAAAAAAACACTGTTATTCAATTTCTCCTTAGTATCAAAAATGAAAACTTATGTGGGAAATAATCCTCCCACTCCTAAAAACGGTAATTTAATCCCCCTTAAAAACGAAAAAGTTACTAAAAATGACTTTAACCTGAACTTGCCGGTTTATATTGAAATGCAGGCACTGGAAAAAATAGCTAAAGATAATTTAGTTAATAAGGAATTTGATATTGCAAGTATCAATAGAAAAGTACTTGTGAAATCTTTGAATTTATATGGAATGGGTGATATTGTTGTTTGCAAACTGGATATCGAATCTAAAAAGACTAAAGGCAATGTTTATCTGGTCAGTAAACTGGCTTATAATCCCGAAACAAAGCTTGTCTATGTCAAAGACTTAGATTTTGATATTAACACAAGCAATCTTCTC
>CAYQPF010000012.1:28922-61001 GCA_964419225.1 uncultured Candidatus Cloacimonadota bacterium
ACTATTTCTCTCTTATATTGAAAAGAACCTGATCTATGATGTCACTGAAGTACTAGAAAAATCAAGAGTAGAAACAGAAAAAGCTATTAACAATACTAAAGTCCAAAAAATGATCACTGTTACGGGAAAAGTTGATAAACTTTCTGTGGAAAACATCATTACTGAAACTAATTTTCTGAAAATCAATACCAATATTACCGGTAACTTGAAGGTGGAGATTAAATAGTTGTTAGTTGTTAGTTGTTAGTGCGGAGAAAGGAAAGTGAAAGTGCTTAGATAACTTACTCAAATTGCTGGAATTCTTGACGAATAAGGCATTGTAAATCTTTTTATAGGGCAGACACTCAGATCTGCCCTTTTTAAATCTCAAATCTGGCTAAGGAAAACCACTTGACAATAAATCATGAACTAAGATTCAACTATACTAAATAATATGTGAGGTATAGTAGTGTTAAGTTATTTAATAACAAACATAAAAAGCAAAGTTGCTAACAAAAACAATTTTATTAATAACGCCTCGAATTTAAAGAAAAAAGGTGCTTATGAGATTTAATAAATACATCTTAATGATAATTGCTCTGTTTACTTTTTCTCTGATTTCAGGGAGAGACTTATCCCTATCTGAAAGCAGAAAATTAGCACTGGAGAACAATACAACCTTAAAGATCTCAAATGAAAACAAGATCATATCGCAGTATAATAAAAAGGCAGCGTTTTCTCTTTTTACACCAGCGATCAGTTTCCTGGCTGATTATACGAATTTCCAAAAGAAGATCCAGTATGAGAAGGATCTCGGCCTTGATAAGATTATAGGAGCTATGGGACAGGCAAATCCTGCCCTGGCTACCGATCCATTTTATCAGACTTTGGTTGCAATGCAGGATAAGTTACCTTCTTCTCTCAGTTTGGAATTGGGTCGTCCTAATAATTACCTTCTTACATTTTCCTTAACCCAGCCTTTGTTTACGGGTGGTAAGATAGTTAATCAATACAAAATATCTAAAGACTTAATGAAAATAAGTGAAAGCGGTTACCTGCTTAAACAGGAAGAGGTAATTCTTGATGTAGATGAGAATTACTTCCGTGTTTTAAATGTCATGGAAAAGGTCAAATTGGCAGAAGCTTATAAAAATATGCTTGCAGAATTAGTAAACAATCTGGAGAATATGCAGTTAGCTGGGTTGATCACCTCGAATGAAATTTTGAAGGCTAAGGTTAAGTATTCAGAAGCAGAACTAAACATTTTCAAAGCAAAAAACGGATTGAAACTGGCTAAAATGTCCTTAAATAAAACGCTGGGTCTCAGAATTGAAGATGAAGTAAATTTGACAGACAGTTTGTTGAAAGCAGAAGATTATTCTTATGTCTTTGCGAAAGATGAAACAATAAATAACAGACCTGAGATAAAATCTTTGAATTCTCTATTGGATATCAATGCGAAACTGATTTCCATCACTAAATCCAGATACCTGCCTAACCTGGTTTTGCAGGGTAATTATAATTTTATCAATCCTAATCCCTATAACAGTATGGAACCTGAGTTTGGAAACAACTGGCAGATAGGACTCATAGGGCAGATGGAATTGTTTCATGGTAACGACACTTATTATCAGTTAGCCACTGCGAAACATAATAAGAAAGTGACTGAATTTGAAATACAGGAAGCCAAAGAAAAGATCACTCTGGAGTTGGAGCAGGCCAAATTGAAATATGAAGAGGCAAAGCAATATTTGAGTATGGCTGAAAATAATCTGAGTCAAGCTGTAGAAAATCTGAGAGTATGCAAAGATAAATTTGAGGAAGGGCTTCTTACGAGTTCCGAAGTATTGGAAGCACAGACCTTATGGCAGCAGGCATTTGGTACAACAATTGAGGCCAAAACAGATCTGCGGATCACAGAAACTAAATTAAAAAAAGCACTGGGCTTGTTAGCCTTAGAATAGGAGTTATAATGAAAAAGAAGATAAAAGGGAAGAAGCTATTGTTGATACCATTGGGAATCCTTGTTATAAGTCTGATCCTGATTATATTTACTGTAAAATCAAAGTCTAAAGCTGTTGTAATATCCGGTGAGGTTGATGCTACTCAGATCGATGTATCCTCTAAAATTCCCGGCAGGATCAGTAACATTCTTGTGAAGAGGGGAGATACAGTCCAAAAAGATCAAGTATTGGCTACCATACTTTCACCAGAAATGCAGGCAAAGTTAGATCAGGCAAAAGGAGCTGTGGAGTCTGCTAAAGCAATGTATCAAATGGCACAAAAAGGTGCCAGAATTCAGGATAAAAAGGCAGCTTATGAGATGTATGAAGCAGCAAAAGCACAGCATGATTTCGCAGAAAAAACATATAACAGAATGAAATCGCTCTATGAAAAGAAGAGTATTTCCAAACAAACCCTGGATGAAGTTGAGTCAAAGTATCTGGGAGCAAAATCACAGATGATCGCAGCTCAGCAAAAATCGGATATGGCAAAAGAAGGTGCCAGAGTTGAAGAAATAGAAGCAGCAAAAGGCAACTATGACAGAGCTTTGAATGCTCTCAAAGAAGTTGAATCATATATGCAGGAACTGACTGTGAAATCTCCTGTAGCCGGCGAGATAAGCTCCATTATAGCCGATCCGGGGGAAGTTGTGGCAGCTGGCTTTCCTTTAATTACAGTGACTGATTTAAACGATATTTGGGTCGTTGTCTATATTACAGAAGATTTAATGCCTCATGTTAAAAAAGGAAGCAAATTTGAGGTCGAAATACCTGCTCTTGGCAAAGATAAATACTCTTTCCAGGTTAAATTCATCAGTCCTATGGCAGATTTTGCAACAAAGAAAGCTACCGTTGAAACTGGCGGATTCGACTTGAAGTCTTTTGAAGTACATTTAGTTCCTTTGAAAGCAATCCCGGATTTAAGGCCAGGGATGACAGCGAGAATAGTCGTCAGTGGTCAGTAGTCAGTTGTCAGTGGAGATAGGTTGTTTAAGAGTATTTTAAAGATTGCTGCAAGGGAATTGGCCTATGTTTTAGGGAATAAGATTCAGATTTGGTTTTATTTTATAATACCATTTCTGATCACTTTGTTATTCTTTGGCATTTATTCCAGTCAGTATGTCCTGAATTTACCAACTGTAGTTGTTGACAGAGATCAGACGCCTTCTTCGCATCAGTTTATCAGATATTTAAATCAGCATCGTTATATTGAAGTAATTTCGGTAATTTCAGACTATTCTCAGGCGATGGATCTGGTAAAACAGAATAAAGCTTTTGTCCTGGTGTATATCCCGGAAAAGTTCGAAAAAAATTATAAAGTCTCACGTTCTTCAACGATCAAAGCCTACTCTTTTGGCACTAATCTGCTTATAGGAAGATTAGTCCAAAAAGGAGTATTGGAAGCAATCACAGCTATGAATAGGGAAAGATCTTTGTTATCTATGGAGAATTTGAGGCAGGAATCGGCCTATTCCAAGTCGGTTTATCCCCAGATTGAGGTGGATTTTCATAATTTGTTTAATCCATCCTACAATTATCGCTGGTACTTACCCCCGGCTGTGATCATGGTTATGTTTCAGATGCTCATGATCCTGATTTGTGCCACAATGCTTACCCGGGAAAAAGAGGATAAATCTCTCCAAACTTTATTTAGTCTGGGTAATAATAACATAATTTCAGTTCTTTTGGGTAAAACACTGATTCTGTATTTTACTTTTACAATTCACTACCTGATTTTCTATTATTTTGGTTTCAGTATATTCTCAATACCTTTGAATTCTAATGTATTTATTGGTTTCGTTAATTGGTCGCTTTATGCCTTTTCCGCAATTTTTCTCGGTTTGAGCATTTCAGGCTTAATCAGTGATTCCCTTTTTGCTACAGAAATTAGTGTCTTTATTTCGGCTCCCGCCTTTGCTTTTTCCGGATATACTTTCCCCTATGCAGAGATGCCGGGCTTACATCAGATTTTTGCTCTGATCATGCCTTCAACACATTATTTACCACTATTTAATCAATATTACCTGCAAATGGCGACCTTTCCTCAAATGTTCGGTAGGTTTGCAAATCTTTTCGGTTATTGTTTATTCACTTTCCTTATATGTCTAATGAGTCTATTATTATTGAAAAGAAATGCTAATAAGGAAATTCCATGCGAAAAGTGATGAGAAAATATATAAAAGACTCAGTTATATACAGAGAAACCAGACGTATTGTCCATGACAAGAATATTTTCCTATTGGTGTTGCTGGCTCCTATTCTCTATGTCTTTTTTTATGGATCTGTTTATATTAATAATACTGTCAGATCGGTGGAAATGGGTGTGATCGACAATGATCAATCCTCCTTATCTCGACTCTATAAACAATATCTGCATGCAGACCCGATGTTAAGGATTCATAATTACCAAAATACAAAACAGGCCGAAGATGATCTGCAAAAGCAGAAGATAATAGGATATGTAGTATTGCCTCCAAATTTTGAACAACATATTAAAAAAGGTTTGAAAACCAGATACGCGGTCTATATCTCTGCGAGTAGCTTTATGCCGGCCAATGAAGCAAGTAAAAGAATTCTACTGATTAATCAGACTTTATCAACCCAGATCGAAGCAAAGTATTTCATGTCCAAAGGATACTCAAAAGCCTCTGCAATCAGTGCCTCTATCCCGATCAGGACAGATGTGAATTCTTTGGGAAATTCCGTATATGGATATGCTAACTTTGTTTTAGTGGGGTTATTTCTGCTTATACTGCATCAACTAATGCTGATTGGAATGTCTGAATCTGTTGCTTTGGAGTTTCAGGAAAAGACTGTAAATGAGTGGTACAGCAGATCAAATTCCAAACTTTTTAAAATGCTGACAGGTAAAGCTTTGCCATATTTGTGTTTTTTCTATACCTATTACATTTTTTATCTGACTCTTCCTTTCAGTTTTTGTCATCTGCATCAAAAGGGAGATTATCTGGAACTTGTACTTTTGAGTATTCCTTTTTTCATTGTTGTAGCAGAATTGGCTTTGTTACTGGGCTCTTTTTTCAAATCCAAGCTTCAGGCTTTGCAGGTTCTGGCTTTAACTTCCATCCCTATTATTATCGGGAGCGGATTCGCCTGGCCTTTCTATGCCTTATCCTTGCCGTTAAAAATTCTTTCTTCGATTATGCCTTTTTATCCGATGGTCATGGCCTTTCAAACTATGACTCAGCTTGGTGCATCCCTGGGACAACAAATGACAAACTGGCTCTGGCTCTGGGCTTTGGCCGTGTTCTACGGGATCTTGGTCTGGATTAGATACAAAAGAGTTGTAGTAATTCATTAATTCAATAATCCAATAAAAAAGGCACAGAAAACTGTGCCTTTTTTAATGTTCGAATCCACGACGATAGGACTGAAAGTATCAACATCTTGCATATGATATCTGCAATTATGCTCAATGCTAATGTTGCTGGACGCTAGTCCCTATTTTTAGTTCATATCATATGATAAGAGAATGCAAGAATATCAAGCACCTCGGTATGATATCTGAACCAAATGCTGGATGCTAGTCCCTATTTTAGCATAACTGCTTTACGGATGAATTCCTTTTTATCTGTTTTCAGTTTGAAGAAATAGATCCCGCTGCCTACTTTTTTGCCGGACTTGTTATCTCCATCCCAACTGAAGCTGTAATAGCCAGCTTCTAATGGCTTGTTGGAAATAAGGGTCTTAATGTGCTCTCCTTTGATATTATAAACTGAAAGGTTGCAATTCGTATTTCTTTCAGGCAGAGCAAAATCTATTCTTGTTGTGGGATTAAAAGGATTAGGATAGTTCTGAGACATAGCATATTCTTTAGGAAGATTTGTAACATCTTCAGTACCCAGATAATCAAATTCCAGAATATTAGAAGTGTCACTTTCCGCCATTGTATTGTTATCTGAACTATAGAGAGTCGTTACATATATAATGTAATGACCGTTTCCGAACATATTTCTCTCGAAGTGAGGGGCGGTAGTGTTAAAACTTAGATTATAGTTATTGTATTGGAAATGGATTTTGTAGTGGTCAAATGTTAGTCTGTTAGAACTTTCTGCTTCTTTCTTTCTACTGGTTCTGGTCGCTTGTTCGTTAGACCAATCTAAAATTATGCGATTACCCTGAAAAGTATGGACTAAATTGACAGGCGGTGCTAAATAACTCAAAGTAAAATTCACATTACTCGTTTGGCTTGCTACCACTTCAACATCAAAACTTCTAACTTCATATCCATCCAAAAAGGCTCTGATAGTAGATATGCCTTCAACAACTTCCATAGTAAAATCACCGTTTGCATTGGGATGAACTACAGAAATACTGTCAGTTATGGTTACATCTGTTAAACTGCCAGTTCCTCCATTCAGAGTTACGTGACCATTTACAGTCCCTTTAGGTTTCTTGAAACCATAGATCTTTATATCATCAAGTACAGCAAATTGAGGGGAATAACCATTCTGAAAGGCGATTAACCAAGCAAAATACTGACTCATATCATTAGGATAGAAATTATTTGAAATGAAGGATATAGATTCTGCCTGGGCAGTAATTTCAGAATTCATCCAGGAAAATATAGATTCACTCATGTTAGGTCCGCTTCCAAAAACTACCGGATTAACCCCATCCTGATTAAAGTATTTGAAAGTAACTAAAAATTTCTTATAAGGTTTCGTATGATAAAAATTGGAAACTATTACTCCTTGCTGGGACGCATCCACAAAGAAAAGTTTGACTTCTGAGCCGGTAGTATTTATATATTGAGATGGATTAACATCTGCTATAAAATACTGGAAATGACTCATGTAATTCCCTTCGAAATCTTCTTCAAAAATTAGTTCCGGTGCTCCAATTATTAATTCAAAATCAAAGGTTTCCACATAATACTGATTAAAATTAGCAGTCAAAGTGCCGACAATTGTTGCTCCTTCACTCAATGTTTCCGGAATACTGATTGTAAATAACTGGGTATTTATTGAACCGGGTGCTAAAGATGGGATAGAATATTCATCAGGTGAGAACGAAATATCCGGATTATCAAAACTTAGACTTAAATCACAATTGTTGAGTAATATGTTGGAATTGTTTTTTACTTTCAATGCTATTGTTCCGCTTTCCCCGGATTCTAAATAATTGTCATTATTGTCGGCTACCTGATATCCTGCAAAATCCATACCTGGTGCCTGAACCTGAACAGGTATTTCAAATTCCTTATCAAATCCATTCCCGGAAATATGTAAAACCAAATTGGCAAAAAAACCGTTTGGACAATTGTTTGCTACGGTAAATTGCAAATTACCTGTAGGTATCCCACTTTGATTATATGCTAAATTGTTCACAGTAGTATTCGCCTGATTTACAATGAACATGTTGGTTAAAGATGTCAAATGAGCATTGATTATTCCGCTGGAGTTCAAACCAATATTCTTCAAACTGATATTGATATTGATGGTTTCATGATTATTTACTATTCCGTTATTATTACCTATAACCTCTGTAAAACTTATCTCATTTAGGATTATAAAAGCATTCTGAGGTGCAGTCGGTGGTCCGGAAAACAATATTGCCATATTATTCTGCAGAGTTTTAGCTGTCACAGGATAATTATTACTGTAAGTGTATTGAATGCCGGAGTCATTTTTTTTATTTGAAATTCCAACAGTACAAAACTCACCGTGATCTACATATGCACCGCCATAATTACCGGTATCATTATTGTGAACTTCCTGATATTGGAATTCCAATTTGCTGTCTCCTAAGGTTGTTGCGTCAAAGGCCGGATCACTTATGATTACCTGGAAAGTTGCCGGTAAGTCATCAAATTTTGTTCTGAAATCTGACCATTCTACAATTAGACGATGTTGTGGCTCATCATAATAATAGCATAGCTGACTGTTATTTGTCATCAGATCATCCCAAAATGGAGCTATAATTCCATTAGGTACCATCGGTCCTGGTATTGACCAGTTCATCCAATCTATACAATTAGATACTCCCGGTACAATAAAACCATTTGAGCAGATGGAAATCTTGTCATAAATATTACTGTAAAACCGGAAATCAAAAGGAAGATCAATGGTAGTAATCTGCCCTGAACCCTCTGTATCTGTGTCCTGACAAGGAATCACAGTTCCACTTCCACCATGTGCCGGAGCTATTTCCACCCAATTATATTCTGGATGGCTTATATAGCCGGTATCCCCATCATCATAACAGTAATAGCCATATTGATCAGGACCTGTTGGATCTGAAACTATCGCATTACCTATTTGTATCCCAAAAGTAAAATTTTGAGTCGTATTGCTCTCATTTCCTGTTAATGAAAAGTTGATCAAACTTCCTGTAATTATGGAACTGTTCGCTGTCAATTGGAAGGGATTATCAGATAGTTGAACTGTCTGACCCGGATTTAGCATTGATATAGTGCTTAAGGAATCACTTATTGTAATGCGTGGATCCAGGGTTCGTAAAACCAGATTCATATTGCTAACAGATGCTGAACCTGTATTTTTTAAGGTAAGTACAACTGATCCGCTTTGGCCGGGATTGATGTAATTTCCTCCAGGACCATTGAGACTAACTGTTTCCAGACTAAGCTTGCCTGCGGTTGCTTCTAAGACAACAAGACATGGCCATGTATTAGTTCCCGAAGTTATGTTTAACATTGCCATTAATCTTGTACCATCGGGACATTGTCCTGAAATATTGCCGGTAATAAATCCCTGAGATATGCTCTCTGTATTTGCCCCAATACTGCCAAAATTTACACTATTATTTGTAAATGTTAGTAAACTGTTTAAACTGCTGATACTGCAGGTTACATTTGTAAATGCAGTGGTTCCGTAATTTTTAACCTTTGCTCTGAAAACAAAATCTGTACCACTTATAAAAGGGGTTGCTTCTTCAAAATTGAGGAAACCAATGCCCGCATTATTTGTTACTATATTAATATTAGCTAGTACAGGAATATAATTTTGTAAGGATCCGGTTATTTTCATTTCCCCTGCAGTGTATCCATTAGGAAGAATAAAACGGCATAAACCGGATTCATCTGTCACGCCTGATTGGAAAATCTCCTCACCCTTCAGTAAGCATACCCAGACATTCGCCACAGGTTGGCCTTCTGAAGTAGCTGTAACATCAACCTGATTTGTGCCTAAAGAAATAGTAGCAGGAAATTGCAGTGATAATTGAACAGGTTTCTTTGTCCACATTACCATTCCCGGATCTCCCATCAGGTTATTGGCTTTTGAGTAGATATTAACATAGTCTGCTGGATTTGTTGGATAATTTTCCATTAATGCAATTTTCCCTCGTACCAATGCCTCGCCAATAGTAGGCAGTTTATCTTTATAAATACCCCAGGCTATTCCGCCGGTTAGTATATTATTGATACATGTATGTGTCGCACAGGAAGAGCCAATAGCAGCTACAGCACCTCTGGGATTAGTTACAGTGCCTGCTCTCAAAAATGCTTCTGTCTGACAAATCTGGGGATTCTGATACATGCCGGAAAAACAGGTGATTTCACATATAAAAGGCAACTTGTTTATGTTGGTTAAAGCATTAGTGTCTTGTGTTGTCCATCCGCTGTAATCTCCAAAACCTCTGTAAAAATATGCAGACACACCCTGATTGATTGAGGATGCGATCTGGCTGACATATGATGGCTGTGAAACAAAATCTATCTCGTTAGAAGGATTGTATTCCGAAATCAAATCCTGCACATAATTCATTGTTACCATTGTAGATACACCGGAATTAGTTCCGTCACCCACTAATAATGCCCTCTCATACCAATCATCATCAGACATAAAAGGCTGTGACTCATATTTAAGGATTTTGTTCACAACACTGGCTAACTGAGAGTTGGATTCTATTGATAACCGTCCAATAAACATTTCAGGTAAAAGATCGTTCCCCTCGATTAACGTGTAATCATAATCAGAGGCCATTTGACCAACATCCACATTCTCAATATAGGTAGGAATCATATAATTGCCTTGAACATCACCAACAAGACAAACAAATTCGGGTGGATTCTGCCAGGTATTATATGCCTGCACTAAATAGTTCTTTATACTCTGCGTTGTTGTACCCAATGAGGTAGTATTCTTAGTAATAACTTCATAACCTTGCCTGTGTTTCCAATCAACTAATGGCTGTAAGATACTGAGGATCATTGCTTCATTAGCTTCAGTGGTTGCATAAAGATAAAGATATGATCCCTTAGGTAAATCGGCACTTGTCTCTCGGACATTATTAATACTCAGAGTATTTAATAAATTGTTCATTCCCGCTGTCATCTTATGAGAAACTGGTATAGTACTCTCTTTCAAATATATCTTAATGATAACCTTTTCATATATTTTTAACATACTTTTGCCGGGATTATATGAAAATGGATTTATGGTAAAATTACTTAATAAGGCTCCCCGCATGATCATCGGTTGGGTATAGGAGTAGATCTGCTCAGGTAAAAATTTGTCTGAGGTGTAAATTTCAAAATCCTCAACTTTACTTCCACTTTTTTCAGAATCAAAATAAGGTAGTATGCGAATTCCATTTATTTCTTTACTGGATGAAACTATATATTCAACATGGTCTATCTCCTTACCCTGTAAGTTGATAAGCTTAGAATATGCCGGTAATACCGGTGATGCTTCCTTGCCAATATAGTCCCCGCTTTTTAACCCATTGGACTCAATTTTTGTGTATTCTGTGTTTCCCTGTGATAACTTCGTTAACACATACTCCGGATTGTTAAACTCGATCTCCAGATAATTGTCAGATGATTGCAAAATACTAACTGTCTCTGACGCCGTTAAAATGACAAAAAAGGTTAAACACACCCACAATAATACTGTTTTTTTCATCACACTTTACTCCTGTTACTAATAATTCAATAAATCTAATACATGTTTTATGCCAAAAAATGCTAATTTTGTCAAGAAATACTTTGTTCTACAAAATAAAAAATAACTATGCTCTCACAATAAAAAGATTAATCGTAAACCAAAATAAAGAACCCTCATTTAGTTTACTAGTAACTCCTATTTCTCCCTGCAAATGCTCGGTTATTTGTTTGGCCATAGCCAACCCCAAACCCAAGCCATTATAACTCCTCGAATATGAACTGTCTAATTGAGTAAATGGCTGAAATAAACTGTCTAAACGCTTTTCGTCTATCCCTATGCCTGTATCTTGTATCTCAAACTTTATCCTCGCTACATCTTCAGTTTCACTGAGGTTTTTTACGGTAATCCTGATTATACCTTTTCTGGTAAATTTCACCGCATTGTTGAGTAAATTGTCCAGAATTTGCCTTATCTTCAAAGCATCACCACTGACAAACTCAGGCAAATTATCTTCTAATTTATAACTTATTTCTACATCTTTTCCAGGTAATTTTAAATGATACTTCTGAAAAATTTCCTTTACTATCTCAGATAACTTGAATACCTGATTCTCAATTTCAGCCTGACCTGACTCAAAGATGGTATAATCAAGTATATTTTGAATTAATGTTTGTAATGACTCTCCACATTGATTCATTACCTCCAGATAATTTCTCTGCTCTGCATTCAATTCTGTATCTGTAATCAATCCGATCATGCCCATTATCCCATTTAAAGGTGTCTTTAGCTCATGACTTGTTATTGATAAAAATTTACTCTTAGATGAATTTGCCTTTTTTGCTTCAAGCATTGTCTCATACAATAAGCGCTCATTCTTCTTTCTTTCTGTGATATCGATCAACATGGATAATACAGCCGGATGTCCATTATAATCGATAACATCAGCTCTAACCAATACATTCACTTTTACCGCTGATTTGCAGATTATCTCGATTTCATACTCCTCAATTTCTTCCCGATTCATTCTCTTAGATAAATTCTCTATAACTTTATTGCGTGACTCTTCCGGCAAATAATTCAAAATGTTCGTTCCCATCAATTCCTGAGAACTATATCCAGTAGTCTGACTCATTGCTTTATTCACATAGACTACTGCTTTATTTTGATGCACAAGCATCATTTCCGGCATACTCTCCAATAGTGTTGTATTGAATTTCTGAGTTTCTTCCAGTTGTTTAGTTCTTTCAGCAACACGTATTTCCAACATACTTTGAGATTCCAGTAAAGAAAAATTCAATATTCTTGTACGGTGCTGAATTAAAAGAAAAAGTAAAATTAAAACACAGATCAACCCGGTAATCGTTAAAGGATATATTCTTGAGAATGCTAAAAATTGAGTACTTTTCTTAATATCAAAATCCATGGTCAAATAAATATATCTTTGCCCTGATGCTTTGACTAAAGGCATACCTGTTTCCATCCAGATTCCCCATCTGTCATACAGGGGGCCGATCAAAAACGGCTTATAAGCCTGCAATGCCCGGATATATTCATGAGTCGCTTCAAAATAATATTGACCGGGAGGTGAATAGTTTGGTGTTCCGGGTATTTCTGAATCTGCCAGAATATAACATTTACCATTCATATATCCGACTAAACATACAAATGACACCTTGGGGTCTGAATACTTGACTTTACGTAAAAAATACTTGATTTCCTCATAAGCAGGAGTCCCAATAGCACGTTTATCCCAATATAAAGCCTTGACTTTGTCCGGATCCAAAGTTGCTGCTGCTACCCGGTTGTTGTTCTTAAATACATCAGTTAACTCGTTAAAGGTTATCTGGGTCTGGGCATTAGTGACAAACCACCCTCCTACCAACACTAAAACAAGTATGGTGATTATTAAATACAAATAATTTGTCTGCTTCTTTTTGAAATAATCTCCATAAACTTTATTATAAAAATTCCAGAAAGAAAAACCAATAAATAAAGAGGATATTGCTAAAATTATTAAAGTTGAAAACCCTAAAAACTCGTTTACCAATTCCTCGCCAGGAAGTAAGTATTGGCTAAAAGGAACCTGGGCATTGTTTAAAAATAAAAAAATACCAAATACCCAAAACCCTATTCCATTCATTTTTAGAAAATTGTTCCGGGGTACCCCCTCCAAATGAAAATTGAACAGATAATACCCTGTTAAAAATAAGCCAGGTAAGGCTAAAAAGTATAATAAATGTGTGTAAAAATAATCTGTGCCTCTGAGAATTCCACTTAACACCAGCACAATCTGTAATAAAAATACCAGATTTCTTAATCGCTTACTCTTGAACTTGATAACATTCACATAACAAAAACTCATTAAAAAATAGTACGACACAAACAAAACCAAATAATTGAAGTAAATTAACCATAAATTAGGGATCATCAATGATAAAGAAACATTGTTCATCCATTGATACAGACCCTGTAACATGCAGAACAACAGCAATCTGTTCCACTGCTGAGTGCGTTCCCCTAATACCCGTAGTACTACAACCTTGCCTACATTGACCAGCCTGATCATGACTGCCATGATCAAAAACCCTAAGCCCGTTAAGAGCCTTAAGTAGTCTGATTGTTGTAAAATGGAATCCAATATTTCTTTCATGTCTTAGCTTTGCACTTTTAACGTTTATTGTCAATAAAAAAATCACGAATACTGATTCTCCGGTTTACTGATTTGATAAAAGAAAAATCTAAAACCCGCAGGCAAACACTAAGGTACAAGTAGGCAGATATCAGTTTTCAACATTCCCTCGATCTCACTCTCAACTATTAACTCTCAACTCTCAACTATCTCTCCCCCCTCTTCTCCCTTGGTGTTCAGCAGCATTTTTTTCATCAGATATGCTCCCTGATTTACATCGATTCCGAATAGAGATAGAAAAAACACTTGCATACTCTAAGCTTTTAATTATTTTGGTAACAGTTTCGACTATAGTCGAAACTGTGGAGGAATTATGATCTACAGACATTCGTATATGGAAAAGATAATACCTTATCTTGATAAGCCTGTGATTAAAGTTCTCAGTGGTATGAGAAGAGTCGGTAAGAGTACAATCCTACGCATGCTGCAAAATGTTCTCCAGAAAAAAGGTGTTACAGAAGCTAATATTATCTTTCTGAATTTAGAGTCACTCGAGTATGATGCTATTAATGATTACATTGATTTGTATAATTATATTAAAAGTAAAATCATAAATTCACAGCCCTATTACATATTCTTGGATGAAATTCAGGAAGTGACAAAATGGGAAAAAGCTATTAATTCACTTTTTTCGGAAAAATTGGGTGATATTATAATCACCGGATCTAATGCTCATTTATTATCGACTGAGTTAGCCACTTATTT
Source organism: uncultured Candidatus Cloacimonadota bacterium (assembly GCA_964419225.1). Lineage (GTDB taxonomy): Bacteria > Cloacimonadota > Cloacimonadia > Cloacimonadales > CAYQPF01 > CAYQPF01. The sequence continues at coordinate 43,166 of CAYQPF010000012.1, forward strand.
AACAGGCAGATATATTGAATTTTCAATATTACCACTTACTTTCAATGAGTTCAGAGATTTTCGAAAAGAAAACCAATCTTCACATAATGTGCTGGAAGATTTTCAGGATTATTTAAAATTCGGTGGTTTACCAGGTATTCACGAATTACCATTTAATGAAGAGGGACTTCATCTTTACCTTAATTCGATTCTGAATAATGTTTTGTATAATGATATCGTGAAGCGGTATAATATACGAGACATAGCAAATCTGGAAAGAATAGTTCATTTTGTTTTTGATAATTGTGGCAATATTACTACCAGTAAGAAAATTAGTGACTATCTTAAATCCCAAAGAGTTAATGTCAGTGTGGATACAGTCCAAAACTACTTGAGCTATTTGAAGAGTGCCTTTTTGATTTACAATGTGCGAAAATATGATCTTAAAGGGAAAAGATACTTGGAATTCGCTGATAAGTATTATATTGGAGATATCGGCTTGCGTTTTGGTTTAATCGGTTACCGTGATAAAGACATATCCGGAGTATTGGAGAACATTGTATATTTAGAGTTATTGCACAGAGGGTATCAGATCTCATTCGGCACATTTGATACTTATGAGATAGATTTTATCGCAGAAAAACAAAATGAGAAGTGCTACTTTCAAGTTTGCTATTTACTTAGTAATGAAACTGTAATTCAGAGAGAATTCGGGAATTTAGAAAAAATCAAAGATAATTATCCCAAGTATGTGCTTTCACTAGACCAGGTTAATTTCGGAAACAGAGACGGAATTAAACATTTAAATCTGATAGATTTTTTAACTAATACTTAAATCAGGCGTTCCAAGGGTGCCGCCGACCTTTAGAGGCATCTGCATAATGCAAAATCTCCATCTATTGCACCGAAGGTGCATACTCTTTGGTAGCCGGTGGCGGAAGCCACCGGGATAAATAGCCAATAAACTCGCCCGAAAAGGGCGTCCAATTGAATTATGCAGATGCCTCTTTAGTCGGTAGGTCGTCAACAACTTTAGTTGAAATGGATTATCAGGATTTATCCTGAAACAATCTTGAGGATTCACAGTTTTTATTTAAAGACAATAACTTATCAGAACTTTATTCATTTAACAAAGCAAATAGACTTTCCAATAAACAAGTTTAATTATTTACTCGTAACTTACTTTAAAGGGGATAAAAACCCATTTCTCTGTATTTTTATTGTTTAATAATGCAGGTTTATATTTCCACTGTTTTAACCCTATTACAAATGGACCTTCAAAGAATGGCCGGTCAGAATGTACAACATTAATAATGCCGACTTTGCCATTTTTTAGAATTTGTGCAAAAAATAAATATTCGAAACTCCTATTGTGGCCATAATCTCTTGAAGTTGGAGGAATTATTATCTCCACAGTTTTTTCAAGTACTGGAATACTATCACATATATTTTTTGAATTTATATTTTCCAGAATACTTTGAACAGAACCACAATTAACTGATACCCACTTATTTTTTGAGTAGATCCAAGCCAAATCATAAGTTTTAATAATACTGCTGTCGCTAAAAACATACTTTCCGGTTGAATTTTCAAATTGAATTTTGGTGTTTAAAAAATGAAGGGGATGAATATCATATCTGAAAAAGCCTTCACAAACGAAAGTATTGGTTTGAATATAGGGATTAAATGAAACCTGAAGCGAATCTCCCTCTTTGTTTGTCCAATAAAAGTCCAGGTTATAGACAAATTTATTTGGCTGATATCCTTCATTATACGCTCTAATTTGTCTGCTGCTGGAGAGAGTTAAGCCTATAGGCTGTTTGGTTACTGGTACATATAACGCTGAATCGGTAGCATCTATGTGTTGGACTAGATATTGATATGCACTTTTCTGTAATTCCAGTGCAATGTTATCTACAATTTGTTCTATAGGGGGAAGAATATGTTCGTCTGGGATCTGCTTTAAAATTTCGTCTTTACAAAAAACATTTGAGATAATAAAGCTTAATAACAAATATAAACATAATTTTGGCATATATTCACCCTCTTACCCGGTTTTGGATAGTTTAAGATACTGGGAAAGTTCTTTAGGAAAAACCAATAGGAGGTAAGAATTGCTGATATTGTCCCAATTAGAATAAGTAACAAACTCCACCGGCGTTGTATCAATTCTTTTAGGGTCACAAAATCCTCCAAAACCAAAACATATGCATAGAAAAATCTTTATCAGGTAAATAGTCAACATTAATTTGAAAATGTCTCCATCCTGTTAATCCTGTGCATCTCTGTTAAATAATTCTCTAAATAGCCGGCTTGTTGTTGGCATCGGAATTGCTACATAATACACAATGAGTGTAAAATGGGTGATGTGAGATTGAGTAAAGTGACCTAAAACTATATGTGTCAGGTTTTTACTAAAAACAAATTTAAATAATGATTATATCATTAATACAAAAAAGGAGAGAAAATTATGTCAAAAAAAACAATGTTTACTAATGTGCTGGTGCTGGTGTTGTTGCTCACAGTCAGCGGAACAACTCAATTATTTGCCTGTTCAACCTTTCAGTTCAAGGTCGGTAATGACCTGCTTTTCGGTCACAATCTGAATGAACCAGGTATGGATGTCCCGGGAATAATATTCATCAATAAGAGAGGTATTCTCAAACATGGCCGGTCTTTCAGTGAAATTCTGACTGAAGAAGGCAAGAATCCATCGACTGCTCTTTGGATTTCCCGTTATGGTTCTGTCACGATTAACAATTTTGGTAAAGATTTTATCGATGGCGGGATCAATGAAGCAGGACTTTATATTTGGGAGATGAATGAAGAAGCCGAATATCCTCAAAATAAAAAGCTCCCGAAAATAGTTCATATGAACTGGATGCAGTATGTTTTGGACAATTACTCCACAACCGAAGAAGTGATTAAAAGTGCTTCAGAATTTCAGATAGATGGCTGGACCTGGCATTATTTTATCTCAGATAGATATGGTAATTCTGCCAGTTTGGAATTTCTAAAGGGAGAGGTTGTTGTGCATAAAGGAGAGACTATGCCCGTTCCTGCTCTGTTCAATATGACCTACGATCGGGAAATGGAATTGTTGAAATACTACAAAGGCTTCGGTGGTCAGTATGAAATTGATTACAAGAATCCGGAAGTGACAAGATTCGCCAAGACTGCCCGCATGCTTGAAGAATACAAAGGTGAAGATCCCAAAGATTATTGCTTGAACATGTTAAAGAATATAACTGTTTATGAAACCCCGGACTGGTCAGTATTGATAGATGCAAAAAAGGGCATGTTCTATTTTAAAACTTTTCTCAATCCTGAATTGAAGTTCTTCTCTTTGAATCAAATAGATTTCTCAAATAATACCCCTTGCCAGGTTCTGGATATTAATGTGAAGAATGGGGGAGATGTCTTTACTCAATTCGTGCCATTCACCACAAAACAGATGAAAGACATGATAGATCTGCTGCCAATACCGGATAAAGGTTTCCTGCCCAAGGGAAGTGTACCTGTCCCGGAATTTAAGAACAGACTCGCGACCCACCAGGATGATGCTTTAAAACCAGAGAATCAATACTTTGTGGGTACTTGGAAGAATGTTCCCGATAAAGAGAGCAACAACAGCTGGGAAATGAAATTCTGGATGCAGGATGATGCAGTTATGGGTGAAATTATCCGAACCAGCAATGCCAATAATCCTAGTAATACTTCTAATACTGGTGATGATCAAATCAGTAAAAGAAAGTTAGAACACATATATATGAAAAATAATAAGATCATGTTTACCTATATTGTCACAAAATCTAAAGCTCTGGTGGAAGGTACTATCACTATCAAAGGCAACCAACTCTATTTTGAACCTGTAACAGGAGATTATGTTAATGCTCCGATGACTTTGATAAAACAATAAGCTAAATAAAATTCTTCTCAATTACGTGTTGGAGATAAAAAATATAATTTATCTCCAACATTTTTTCTTAAATTGTAGTAGGAAAGCGGATAATTAAAGTCTATCTCAACTGATTATTTCATCAGCAAAGCTTTCTTTATCTCGCTTCTGTTACCCGGTACAGAAAGCTTGTAGAAATAAATCCCGGAAGAGACTTCCTTATCGGAAGAATCCTTTCCATTCCAGACCACAGTGTGACTTCCTACTTCTCTGTTTCCATTGAGTAAAGTCTTAACTTTCTGTCCTTTTATGTTGTAGATAGAAAGATTTATTTTACCTGTTTCCTGAAGGCTAAAGCTGATAGTTGTTTGCGGGTTGAAAGGATTGGGATAGTTTTGTAATGAAAAATCTTTTGCAGGTGAAGGGATAGTATTATCTGTGTTACTGATCGGATTCAAATAGAAATCTGCTTTCACCCAGTATGTGTTGATTCCTAAATCCTCAGTCTTTATTGTATTATAAAAAAAATAAAGACCATCCGGAGATATTTTGGGCTGATAAGCAAACAACTCATTAATAACACTTCCCATATTTTGCGGGACTGACCATGTGTTATCAGTCTGTTTTGTGCTGATATACAGATCCATGTCGCCGAAACCACCAGGTCGGTTTGAACAGAAAATTATGTAGTTTTCTGCAGGATCGACATAAGGACAGAAATCCAGATCAGGTGATGCTAATTCTGTAATCAGCTGGGGATTTCCATATGTCCCGTTAGTACAAGTCCAGAGGTAAAGATCTTCGTTATTGGTTTGAAGATTATTGAGTTCTCCATATATATTGCCATTAGCAGCTAACGAAAACTGATTTCCGTAGTAATAGCCATTAGGACAAACCAGATTTAAAGGAGTTACACCTGACCAAGTTCCATTCTCATTTTTGGTCACACGGTAAACATATGAAAAATCTGTTCTTTGGGATTTAAAGTAGAGTGTATCATTTCCAACAAACACTGGATTATTGTCATCATAGCTATTCTGGGAAAAGGGTGCTAACTCGGGAGCTGTCCACCTGTTGTTTACCCTGTGAGAATACCAGATAGATGTTCCAGGTTCAGGAATATTGTATTTTGCGAAAAACATTTCCTGACCATCAGGTGAAAATGAGGGTGTACCATGCCATTGCCATTCTGCACATGCCAGAAATTCACCTGTTCCAAATCTCTTGGGCAGCGAATCAGGCGGAGTTTGACCCAAATATTCTGTGAGCGGTTTCCAGTCAGGATTGATAGCTTGTCCTTCAGTGTTGGTGAGTCTGGTTTGCTCAGTGCCATCCGCATTCATGGAATAAATCTCGTAATGGCCGTCCTGCAGGGAAGTGAAAACAATTTTTGTATCATCTGAGGACCAGCGAGGTTCTTCATCGGCTGCAGTATTGAAGGTCAGACGGGTTTGGTTGGAACCGTCAGCATTCATCTTATAGATCTCGAAGTTACCATTTCTTTTTGATTGAAAAACTATTTTAGATCCGTCAGAAGACCAGTTTGGCCACCAATCCTCGGCAGGATCTGTTGTTAATTGTTGATTATTGGTTCCATCCGGGTTTATAGTACAAATATCTCCTCCGGTAGAGGAATAAGTGAAATAGACAATTTTAGTATCATCGGGTGAATAATCTGCTCCCTGACCTTCAATTGTCCCAAGACGTGCTTCATTACTGCCATCAGGATTGATTGACCAGATTTCTGAGTGCCATGAGGGAGTCATATAGCTACGGGTGAAGAGGATTTTACTTCCATCTGTCGCCCAGGAAGGAGACCAATCAAGATTTTCTTCAGTTCCGGTAAGTTGCAGGTTATTTGTACCATCGGGATCCATGACATTCAGAACCCAGTTTTGCTCGGATTGATGATTGTAATAGGCGATTCTGGCTGCATCGGGTGACCAGGTCGGACTTAAGGGTCTGCCGGTTAGGCCGGGTATGGCAGTTTGACCTGTCCCGTCAGCGTTTATGTAGTAAATTACATTAGTACCATCGTTTTGGGTGACAGAATAAGCGATGATCCCGCCTCCGCGTCCATCCAGAGGAATGTCATCCTTAGGGGAAGATGCAGCGAATAAATGTACATTAGAGAATTGCATAAAAAGAGTGAATGTTAGCGTTAGTAAGCTTATAAATCTAAATATATTCATTTTTGCCTCCAATTAAAAACAATAATTACCAGAATGGGAAACTATGTCAAGTCAAAATACACATAGTGTATAGAAAGAAATCAGAAGCAATGCTACAGATGGCAAAAAACACTTTGACAAATAAGGAAGATATTAATAGTATTGAATTGAAAAAAATTAAGAACAATAATCAGGAGAAACTATGAGAAGGATTGTTTTATTGTGTGCCGGTATATGGTTATGTGCTTTTATGTTTGCACAGGTTGAAATGCAGACAATGCTGAGATTTGCTTCACCGGTTAAAGATTGTTGGGATAGCTCTGATGATCTCAGTTGTAAAATTTTCGGTGATGGGGATTTAAACGGGGATGGATATAATGACATGGTTATTTCGGGAAGAGCTCTCGCAGATCCGCAATGGCATACAAAATTATTCATCTATCTTGGCAGTGCAACTCCTGATACTGTTGCTGATTATATTATTTCAGATCCAAGTGAGCCAGTTGGTGGGACTTTATTCGGTTCTCCGATTACATACAATAATGATCTTAATGGCGATGGTATAGATGATCTTGTAGTAGGAGCAACCTCGGCAGGATGTGATAATGAAGGTTGGGTATATATCTATTTTGGAGCAGCTCAACTGCATACGACACCGGATGTTACCCTTGAGGGCTATGATTACTCCGTTGATCTTTTTGGTACAGGTATAAATACCTCAGGTGATTTCAATGGAGACGGGTATAAGGATCTGGTTATAGGTTCGGCTGGACCCTGTATGGCTTTTAACGGACAAATTGACATTCTTTGGGGAGGACCTGACTTTGATGCTGTGGCAGACTGGCATTTCCAGGGTGAGATGCTGGAATGGTTCGGCAGATCAATGGCTGTGGGAGATCTAAATGGAGAGGGATTTGCTGATCTAGCCGTAAGTTCTGCTGTAGATTCTCTTGAGCAAACCTTTGTAAAAGTATTCAGGGGCGGTCCTGATATGGAAACCGTACCGGGTTTGATTCAGGAGGCACCCTCATATTATACTTATGTAGCAGCGATGGAAGGAGATTTGGATAATGATGGTTTTGCAGATTTGGTTCTGGGCGGGTCAGATTTGTTCATAAAATATGGTTCTGCAGACTTAGCAGGAGAATTCATTCCTTTACCTTTGGTGGGAAGACCTGGCAATGAGAGAGCCTGTTTTTATAGTCATTTTGAAGACTCTGATTATTTGACGGTAACAAAACCTTTGGATTCAGTGATATACAGTTTTAGCAGCGATGCTGAGCATAATGTTTCGATAGCTTATATTGTAAATAGTGAATATAACATTCATGCCTTGGGTGAGCAGGATTATTTCCTGGGTGATTTTAACGGGGACGGACACAGTGAGATAGTGATAACCGAGCATCCTGACAGTGTCTGGTATTTCAGGGTTTACAGTACCCATCCCGTAGCAGCGGAAGATCCGGTTTTGCCAGTTAATATGCTCAGGGCAGTTTGTTATCCGAATCCGACAACCAGCAGTTCAACTTTGGCTTTTGGTCTTCCGCAAAGGCAGAGGGTCAGTGTTAATTTGTATAATTGTAAAGGACAAAGAGTCCGGGTGTTATCCAGCAAGTCTGATTTTAGAGCAGGGAAGCATCAATTGTATTGGGACGGCCGGGATGAGAACCGGAAGAAATGTGCTTCAGGCCTTTATTACATGCGTATCGAGGGCGAGAAGAACAGTCTCACAAAGAAGATAATAGTTTTCAAGATGTAGTGATAAGTGATGAAAAGGGATTGTTTGCTTTTTTTACCAAGACTGAAAATGTGATTAATGGACTGTATGGACTAAATGGACTATATGGACATTAGGGATAAGAGAAGAGATTTTAGCCACCGAAGTCCACCGAAATGAACGCGAAGGGAGAAGGAAAGCATTTGAATCTGGATGACTTCCATACTCACTCAAAATGTATATTATTTGTAATTGCTCGTATATAAGTCACAATTTTTTAAAATTTTGGCTCATTCTGCAAATCTTAAAAATTATTACATGATATTTGTGAAATTAGGAAAATCTATAAATGATAATCTTTCGTCCTATCGGACTGTTATTGGTATTTGTTTATACCTGCAGTTAAAACTGCAGGCTAACCTCTTATGTCCTACGGACTTTTGAGAACAGAGACGCCAAAGCTTGGAAATATTGATTAATTGCCTATGTTCTTTTCAATTACTCTCTAATTAGTAAAATTCGCTCAATTCGTGGTAGAAACTCTCCCAAAATCTCCCTTAATAATCAGCGATGATCAGTGGTGATTAGTGGCTAACTTAACCCATTTCAAAGCCTTGTTTATTCTTTTCCTTGACTTCAAACCTGCCAAAAAATTTAATGACTTCAATGACGAGATTTATATGTAAGAAGGATAAAGAATGCAGAAAATCAAAAATATAGCTATCATCGCCCATGTTGATCACGGGAAAACTACTCTCGTAGATGCCATACTCCGCCAGGCAGGTGTATTTAGAGCTAATGAAAATGTTGCGGAGCGAGTCATGGACTCAAACGATATCGAGAAGGAACGTGGAATCACAATTTTTTCCAAGAATGCTTCATTTCATTATAAAGATTATAAAGTGAACATCGTAGATACACCCGGTCACTCTGATTTTGGCGGGGAAGTACAGAGAATCATGAAGATGGTTGATTCTGTATTGTTACTGGTAGATGCTTTCGAAGGTCCTATGCCTCAGACAAAGTATGTTTTAAAGAACTCTTTGGCTTTGGGACTCAGACCGATCGTAGTGATCAATAAAGTTGATCGCCATAATGCCAGAGCTCATGAAGTTTTGGACTTAATCTTTGAACTGTTTATGGAATTAAATGCGACAAATGAACAGTTGGATTTCCCTGTTGTTTATGCCTCGGCCAGAGATGGTTATGCTATGCGAGAATTGGAAGATGAACATTTAAACATTTTCCCGTTATTGGATACGATCATTGAAGAGGTTCCTGATACTAAGGGAGATGTAGATCATCCATTCCAAATGCTTGTATCTGCCATTGAATATGATAATTACCTTGGAAAGATGGGCACCGGTAAAATCCATAACGGAACGATCAGTCAGGGTGAAGAAGTACTTTTACTCAAGAGAAACGAAGACAAGATCTTATATAAAGTCACCAATATCTTTACTTATGAAGGGCTTCAGAAGAAAGAACAAAAAATTGCTTATGCCGGAGATATTATTTCTATCGCCGGACTCGAACAAATCGATGTAGGTGAGACAGTAGCCAACAAAGAAAATCCTATTGCTTTACCGGTCATTGATATTGATGAACCGACCATTGCAATAGAGTTGGGAATCAATGATTCACCTTTCCTGGGAAGATCAGGCAAATGGGTTACTTCCAACAAAATATGGGAAAGATTGCAGAAAGAATTACAGACAAATGTATCCTTTATCATAGAAAAAACAGATTCCACCGATACCTTTACAATTAAAGGCAGAGGTGAATTACAATTGTCTATTTTGATGGAAAATATGAGAAGAGAAGGCTATGAATTCCAAGTGTCTAAACCAAGAGTTCTTTATAAAGAAGTTGACGGTAAGACAATGGAACCTATAGAACTGGCAGTAATCGATGTTGCTGAAGAATTTGTGGGAACTGTTATCGATATGCTGGGAAAAAGAAAAGGTGAACTGATTCACATGACTGCAGCTGTAGAAGGTTATTCCCGTCTGGAATTCAAAGTTCCGGCGAGAGGTTTGATCGGCTTCAGAAACGAGTTTTTAACAGAAACCCGTGGTACCGGTATAATGAGTCAATGCTTCTTTGCTTATGAAGAATACAAAGGTGATATTGCCAAGTACAATCATGGATCCCTGATCTCATTGGAAACCGGAATCGCGGTAGGTTATTCCCTGAATCTATTCCAACCCCGCGGAACATTCTTCATTACTGCAAATACTGAAGTATATGCAGGCATGATCATCGGTGAGCATACTAAGGATAAAGATCTCGTGATCAATATCTGTAAAGGCAAGAAACTTACCAATTTCCGTGCTGCCGGTAAAGAAGATGCCTATAAGATAAACACTCCGCGTATATTTACCCTTGATCAGGCTCTGGAATATGTGGCAGATGACGAGCTTCTGGAAGTTACACCTGACAGTATCAGACTGCGTAAGAAGATCCTCAACCACACAGAGAGAATCAGACTGGATAAGAAAAACAGTGAAGTAGAGACACAGTAATCAATTATTAATGAATCCACTCTAAAAACCCTAATTTTGTAAGCAACAATTTTAGGGTTTTTACTTTTTGGGATCATACCATATGCAATTTTAGTAAATATCTTGGACTTTGGACCGAAAAAATGATTATGCTCTGTGAATATCCCATTTTTTCTCAAAAACAGGAAGCAAGTTGCTGATTGTTATCTCAGCATTTAACCATTTTCATGTCTGCCCTGAAAATTCTTCCGAAATTAATTGCTATTGCTGTTGTAAATGCAAAAATACAAGTTTCAAAAAATCCCCGTACTCTGATTTTGTGATCTTTTGTTTTGCAAACAAACTCGTTTATTGTTGCTTCTACATTTGACCTTATTTTCCGCCTTTCTGCAGGTATTTCATTTATATTGTTATGCCGCTTGTGCATAATGTAATAATAATCATTAAAATAAAAAACATTCTTCTGAGTGCCTTTTTGTGCAGGACAATTTAGAAAATGAGGACATTTTAAACAGATCTCTGAGTCAAATGTTACTTTACTTCTTTTACCAGATCTAGTCTTAATCGATTCAACTTCCTGACCGCCTGAACAAGTGACTTTGTATTTATTCTCAATTTGATTTATCGTAAATTTTACTTCTGCCTTTCTGCTCCTTATCGCTGTTTGAATCATTTTGACCCCATTTTCTGTTAGTTTGGCATCACTTATCCCGCCAAAACCTCCGTCTACGTGGATTTCATCTAGATCCTGCATCTTTTCAACTATTGGTTCTACTCTGTCATTCAATACTTTGCTATCATCTCTGTTGTTAGGTGCTACTGCAACATCTGTTATTAGATTAAGTTTATTTTCGGGATTGGCTGTTTCTGTAACATTTATTAACTGACCATAATGAGACTTCCCATTCTTATGACGATAAGTCGCATCAGGATCATCAGGAGATTGAATTGAACTGCTGGAAAGCTCCTTTTTCTCTTTTAATACAGGCTTCTCAGACTCATCCAATTTGAAGTTTTCTTCAAAGGCTCTGGCAAAATTCTTATATTCAGGTGTTGAAGAATACTTTTCAGTTGCAAATGATTTTATCCAATAATAAACTTCACAAATATCTTCAAATTCTTTTGTTAAATCTGAACCCTTCAAATCGTAAAGATAATGCTGTGAAGTTTGCTCTGTATATTTCTTGAATCTTTCACAGAACAGGGCTTTATCCGGATCACTAAAAATACGATACATTCTCAAGGCTATTTCTATCAGAAGCTCCAGATGACCGTATTTTTTGATATTGGAATTGATTAAAACTGAATCTGTTCTGGCAATGTTTGTCTTAATTTTTAATGCTTTCAGCTGTTCTTTGGTTAAAGAATCAAAAACTTTCTCAAATAAATTGATATTTGTCTTCTCATAATGTTCTTTAACTCGATTTTGAAAATTGAATAAAGTGGCTTCATTAAATGGCAATTCACATAAATGAAAAACTCCAATTGCCATACGGGCAGTAATATTAAAAGTCAATTGGTTGAAAAGCTCTACATAGCTCCAATCTCTTTTGTTCCTCAGTATCATTGCTGTTACCATAGCATTAATTGCTGAATTAGGACGACCATTATCCGTACAATATACATCCTTGAAAATCTCTTCGTCTATTTTTGAAAAAAGCAAGTTGTATATTGCTCCTTCTTCAGTACTTTCTGCCTTTGTAAATAAATCATCTATATCACTTTCATCATATTTGAAAAGTGTTAATTGCTCGTGTCTCTTATTCTTTTTAAACATATCTAACTCACTATTCTTTAACTTCTTAGAATCAGTGTAATAATTCTGACATATATGTCAATCTTTATTTTTATATATCATATTATTTATATAAGTGTTTTTAGAGTGGACTCATTAATTATGAATTATTAATTATTAATGCGAGAGGGAGAAAGAAAGCATTTGAATTTGGATGACTTCCATACCCCCTCAAAATATATATTATATTTAACCCGAACTGTGCAGTAGATGTAATTAATCGTGAATGATTAATGGTTAATGGTTAGTTGTTAATAGTGAAGAGATAAGAGATAAATAAATTGGGCAGGCTTGCGAGTCTGCCTTTTTTTTATGTTAAACCCGAACTGTGTAGTAGAATCTTCACAATCTGGCTGAAGCCTCTTTAGTCGCCTGGCGTCAGTCGTCAGGCATCAGAGGGAAAGATTAGAGAAAAAGATTTGAAGGACTTACAATCTCACTCACCATATATTTATTATATAACTTCGTTCGATTGCAAGCCTTCACTTTTCATGATCTTCGACCCAGCTTGCAAACCTCTACTGCACAATCCGGGTTAAAAACAATTTGCGGATTCACAAAAAATGATTATAATATTAACCTATTACATTTTCCAGAGGAGGCTAAGATGAAAACGATTAGGGTTATTATTCTTTCAATTGTTGTATTATCTTTTATTTCCATGCTGTGGTCAACAGCTAAAACCGAAAACTGTAATTTAGACAGGTTACTGGTTAATCAAAGCCAAATTAGCCAGAATATTATGCAAAAGTATTTTCAAAAAGCAAATCGAACAATCGGTTTAATTTCCACCACTTTGGACGACTGGAATAATAATGCCTGGGAACTAAACCAAATAGACAGTCTGAAATATAATGCACAGGGTAAGATCATCGAAATGGTTAGTTATGAGTATGATGAAGGTGATTATGATCTTACGAAAACTGTGATTACTTATGCAAATGACAGAATAACTCAAGCTGTAATTATGATGTATAATGCCGGGATGTGGATTCCTATGATGACGACAACATTCACTTACAATGCCACAGGCAATATAGTAAAAACAGTTGTAACATTATCCTATGGGGCAGTATCTTTACCAATGAGTCGGATCCATTTCATATATAGCGGGGACAATCGTCTTGATTATTACCTAATGGCAATGTATAGTATGAGTACTAATCTTTGGAGCTACAACAAGGCAAGTTTTGATTATGATGGCAATGGGCGACCGATCTCCAGCCTAAGTGAAACCTCTTCTGATTCTTTAGCCTGGACCAATTATGAGCAGTCCAGTACTACTTACAGTCCTTTAGACAACAGTAGTTATGCAGATTTTCAATATTTTTTAAACAATAGTATGTTGGTTGAAATTCCCAATGGTGATCCAACAGCAGCAACCTTAAAATTTGGACAAACACTTACGCAAAGTTGGTCTGAAAATGCCTGGATTAATTCGGAAAGAGAGACATATACCTATGATGGAAGCAGCCGTATATCGTACATTTTAAAAGAAAACTGGAATGGAAGTGGTTGGGTTAATTATGAAGATGAGACTTACACTTATAATAATGACGGGAAACTGGATGTATATCTGACACGGTATTGGACAGAGCAATGGCAGAATCGGCAAAAAGAAACCTATGCTTATGGAGAGATCATTTCCAATACAGATCCCTCAGTACCAGATAAAGTATTGAGAATTTCCACTTATCCCAATCCTTTTATAGATCAGACAACTGTCACACTTGAATCTAAGAGCATACAAACAGCCCGGATCAGTATTTACAATGTCAAGGGTCAATTGATCAGGAATATGGGTGACTATCCCATAGCCAAAGGTGTAAATGAATTTTATTGGGATGGTAAGGATATGCTTAACAGAGAAGTATCTCAGGGGATCTTCTTTATCAGACTTGAAACAGGGAAATCATCAATAGTTCATAAAGTAGTTAAAATCAGATAGCCCAGTATAGATAACATGTATCAAATACATGTTAATTCACATGATGCGAACAGGAAAGAATAAAGGGCAGAAATGATTCTGCCCTTATTTTTGAAGGTTCTTATTAGATGTTGACTGCTGATGATTAGATAGTGCTAATTGTGCAGACGAGACGTCTGCAATTCCCAATTCAGGGAAGGCCTTGATTATTCTCTTAATTTTCCAGAGAATAAGAGCATTTGAAGCGAACCTCTCACGACATTTATCCAAAAGTATAGTGCATGGGATTTTTTTTGCATAGAAATTGACAAAGCCATAGGCATCGAGAGCTTCACTGACTATAGTCGGATCATCCAGATTAATGGTACATTCTAAAGCTGGCAGAGCTTTTTCTCCCATGCGGATCATAATTCTGGCCACAATATCACGGGGCAGGGGAAAACTCTTCTTTTTCCAGGGTTTTGTGTCCGGAACCTTATGCTGATTATGACCAATTTGACCTAAGATGGGAATCAGACAGAGCAGAGCTTTATCTTTACAGGTAGCCAGAGTTTTACAGATCTCGAGTTTGGTGTAGAGAGATTTTTCCTTCTCCAGAGCTTTGCAGAGAGCTGCAATTACTTTGTAATTATCACTGTTGGCAAGTAATCTGGCTGCTAAAGTTCTTTGCTGTGGATCTTTGTTTTGCAGAAGTTCCAGTTTTTGAGGCATGCTGTATTGGTAATTATCCGGACATGCATTATCAGGCATAAAGCCTCTTTTGGCAAGTTGTTCAGGCGTGCTTTTCATATAAACCCAACATATGCAGTAGTAAAATAGCGTCAATGCGAATCTTTTCAGATGATCGTCGTCTCTTTAGTTGGTAACAGTTACAGATTAGATAGTGCTATTTGTGCAGACGAGACGTCTGCAATTCCTAAAATAGCCTCTTTTGGCAAGTTGTTCAGGAGTGCTTTTCAATTTGATTCCTTTTGATTTTAGTCAGAGAGTTGAAAACAAGTTCATAGGAATGATCGATCAAACTGTATAGCAGATCTTCCGGTACCTCGCTCTTTACAGTAACTGTATTCCAGTGCTGCTTATTCAAGTGGTAGCCGGGAATAACTGATGGATAATTTGCACGTAAATGTAGGGCATAGTCTGGTTCACATTTCAGAGAGATTTTGAAAACTTCGTCAGATATGTCAGTGATAGCAAAGATCTTACCACCAACTTTAAGAACAAGTGTAACTAAATCAAAAGGGAAATCTTCTATAGTGCCTGCTTTTTGTAAACAGTATTTTTTAAATTCAGTTTGATTCATGATGTCACTTCTTACTTTTTTGCAGTTGTGTTTCTTTAATATAATTTTTTATTTTTTTGTCGAGGAGATTTAAAGGCATCGCTCCATTTTCCAGTACAATGCGATGGAAGTCCCGAATTTCAAAATCTTTACCAAGTTCTTTTTGGGTCAGATTCCTCAATTCCAAAAACTTCAATTCTCCGATCTTGTAGGAACAGGCTTGTCCTGGCCAAACTGAATAGCGGTCTATTTCAGGATAACCATTCCACTGAAAAATTGATTCATAATACTCACTCGCTTCTTTTCTGGTCCAGCGTTTATAATGAATTCCTGTATCGAGAACAAGTCGCATGGCTCGAAACAGCTCAGAGTTGAGATTTTCAATTTTCTCTATATTAGTTGTGAAAAAACCATTTTCCCGGGCCAGTCTTTCTGAGTAAAGTGCCCAACCCTCCACAAAGCCTGTCAGCAAATAGAGATTCTTAAACTTTCTGCTTTGGTTGGATTCCTGCTCAATGGCTATTTGTAAATGATGACCTGGAATTGTCTCATGATAACAAAGAGTCTTCATGGCAGGAATAAAGGGTTTTCTGTCCAAACGGGTAAAAAAGATCCCGCCTTTTGAGCCGTCAGTAGTCGGTGGTTCATAGTAACTACCTCCTCCGGACATAAGTGGAGCTACTTTCACCTCAACTTGTGCTTTGGGAATAAGACTGAAAAGAGATGGCAATTTCAATTCAGTTTCCTTAATGATTTTGTTATATTCGGCAATAGCCAGTTCGCTTTGACCTGACAGAATATACAACTCATCTTTTGAACCAACATAGTCATAATAATCTTTCATGCATTTGCGAAAATCTTTTTTACTGCTGATGCCTTCTTTGTGGATTAATTCAATCATTTCCTTTTGAATACGGGTAACTTCAGACAATCCGATTTGGTGGATCTGTTCGGGCGTATAATTAGTGTTCGTATGGTAACGCAGGATATATTGGTAATAAGCATCTCCGTTGGGGAGTTTCCAGATACCTATTTTATCATCGGCTTTACTTTCCAGAGAAATCAAATATGTTTCCAGATTCTTGAAAGCCGGAATTATGGTTTTTTCAGTAAGTTCTAAGACCCTGGCGAGAATTAACCTTTTTTCTTTCCCGGTCAAAGACATTAGTTTGATTTTTTTTTCGAAAGTACTATAAATTGGCAATTCGTAGGCATCAAGCTTGTTCAATTGATGTATCGAATCTCTCAATCTTCTCACTGAATGTGAAGGGGGCAAGATATTATTTTTAACCTGTAGATCAGACCATTCTTTAGCCTGATCAAATAAAACCGGTAATTGCTGCATACATGAAATAAAACCTTCTGCATCCTGAAGAGACTCGATGGGATAACGTTCAAAATTACTGATCAGAGATTGAGGATAATTGAACATATGAGTAAACAGATAGGTATTGTCTTTGAAAGGTTTTTCCTGAATGACAAAAGCAACTTGTTCTTGCAGGATCTCCAGGTTGATTAATTGCTCCTGAGATAGCTTTTGCTTATCAATGGTCTTGATCTCCTGCTCATAATGGTCATAAAATTCATACAATTGATAATAGCTTTCCTGTGTTGCAGGAGAAAAATAGGTGATGGGTTGATCCGGTCTGCCAAATTTCAATTGTGTTTCCGGACTGATAATCATATAGTCCTTAACGAAATTTGCGAAGAGCTTTTCTACATCTCCATTACAAGTGGAGTACGTTATGGCTATAGATTTAGCGTTTATGTCAGGTGTTGAACCACCTTCAGTCAGACCTTGTAAAAAAGTAGTACCGGCTATGATAAACAACCCGATTAACATGAGTTTTACAGCATTCATGATCAATTCTCCTACAACTTCATTTTCTGTTTAGAAGAATGAGTGAACAGAAAATTAAGTCAAGCGGAAAATACAAAAAGGGCGTATCTCTACGCCCCGAAGTAATAATTAATAATTGATAATTATTTAATAAGCATTACTTTTCTGATAACACTATCCTTTCCTGCATTCATTTTGATAAAGTAAATTCCGCTGGTGCACGATTTATTATTTGAGTCAATCCCATTCCAGTTAAGTTTAAATTGACCGGCATCTCTATTGCCACTGAAGAGAGATTTTACTTTTTGTCCCTTGGAATTGTAAACTGCAATATTAACATAGGATGGGCTTACAATGCCAAAGCTGACAGTCGTCGAAGGATTAAAAGGATTAGGGTAAGCATCAACAAAATTCTTCGTTGGTAAGTTAACCGGAGGTGTATCCTGTTCACCGGGATGGGTTACTTTCACGTATGCAGGACCGAATGTTTCCAGACCACCGTCTGTACTTTGGCTTTGTAACCAGTAATACCAGTCACCTTCCGTCAGTTCTTCTGTATCTTTAAAAGTGTAATTTGAGGTAGTCGAGGTATTATTAGCAGGAATCAGGCTGAGATTCATGTTTGTTGCTGAATCTATACTGGGGGTATTGTTCCGGAAAACACGATAACCTAAAAGTGATGATTCAGATTGAGTTTGCCAGCTAAGCTGAATGCTTCCACCA
>CAYQPF010000013.1:0-49906 GCA_964419225.1 uncultured Candidatus Cloacimonadota bacterium
GATTATGGAATCTATAGCACCTTTTCGGCACTTTACGCCATTGGGTAAATCAATCCCGCTTATTCTTGTCTGAGCAGAAAAGGATATTATCTTTGTGTTAATTTCATCTACAACAACTTCTCCAAATTTATTCCCAAGCATTACTATAGATCTTCCTTCCGGAGTACGATCGCCCAACGAAGCAAGAACGGCAGTTTCAATCAATTCCTTTTCTTCTACACCGGGAATTGGAGTAAAGGCACTGGCCTGACGGTCTCCCAAAGTTATTGTCCCCGTCTTATCCAATAGTAATGTATCAATATCACCGGCTAATTCCACTGCCTTACCACTTTTTGCCAGAACATTTGCCATCAGAGCATGATTCATCCCGGCTAAACCAATAGCAGCTAACAAAGCTCCGATTGTGGTAGGAATCAAACAAACAAAAAGTGCAACTAAAGTTGGAATTGGTAAAGCAATCCCAAAGAAATGACCTATAGGCAGAAGAGTGGCAACAACAATCAAAAAAGCTAAAGTTAATCCTGCCAAAGTAACAGTCAAAGCAAGTTCATTCGGTGTTTTTTGCCGAATAGCTCCCTCAACCAGAGCAATCATACGATCCAGAAATGAATCGCCGGGAACAGCCAAAATCTTTATTTGTAAAGCATCAGAGATAACTCTTGTCCCGCCTGTAACTCCGGATTTATCTCCACCGGCTTCTCGCAGAACAGGTGCAGATTCTCCGGTTATAGCAGATTCATCTACCATGGCGGCTCCTTCAATTATCTCACCATCTGCCGGAATGATTTCTCCTACCTGAACCAAAATAATATCATCGAATTTAAGCTCTGCCGACATGACTGTTTCGATTTTACCATTCTTCATTCGCTTGGCCGGGGTACTGCATCTTGTTTTACGTAAAGTGTCTGCCTGAGCTTTTCCCCTTATTTCAGCTAAAGATTCGGCAAAATTAGCAAATAACACAGTTATCCATAAAATAACTGTAACCGACAAACTATAAACGATATTGGGTGCTCCATTGATCAGGTCTTTAACTAAGACTACCGTTGTAAGAATGGAACCCAACTCTGTCACAAACATTACCGGGTTTCGCACCATCTGCCTGGGATTTAACATGTAAAATGAATTTATAAAGGCAGCTTTGAATAATTTCGTATCAAACAAAGCATTATGTTTATTGTGTTTTATCTGGTTCATCAGATCTTACCTCCCATAGCTTCTGCAACAGGTCCCAAAATTGCCACAGGAAGAAACAGCAATGCTCCAATAAATAGTATGCTACCCATGAGAATGATTCCGAAAAGGATTGTATCTGTACGAAAAGTACCGCTTGTTTCTGGGACAGACTGCTTCTTAGACATTGATCCTGCTATCATCAAAGGTAAAATAATCGGAATAAACCGGGCTAATAACATAACTATCCCCGTGGAAATATTCCAAGCCACAGTATTATCTTTCAAACCTTCAAAACCTGAACCATTATTAGCCGAAGCTGAACTAAACTCATAGAGTATTTCTGTAAACCCGTGTGCTCCAGGATTACTAATAGTTGCATTTCCCCAGCTTGTAGCACAAAACAACGCTGTTCCGCCAAGAATCAGAAATGGATGAAGCAATAAAGCCAGTACTGCCAAACGCATCTCTTTTGTTTCCACTTTACGGGTCAGATATTCAGGGCTTCTACCTACCATCATTCCGCATATAAACACACCGATAATGATGTAGATCAACATATTCAACATGCCTACTCCCATGCCCCCAAAAATACTGTTAATCCACATCCCCATAAGTGCAACTAATCCGGTTAGCGGATTCAGACTGTCATGCATACAATTGACTGAACCATTGCTGGTCACCGTTGTAGTTACAGCCCAGGTGGCCGTTGAGGTTCCGCCAAAACGTAATTCTTTACCTTCCAGATTAGATTGTTGAGTAACATTAAGACCCTGACTCGCTACAGCTGGCTGATTCTCCAAATATGCTCCCGAAACCAGAAAGGTTAAAAACAGAAGCAACATGATTCCAAAAAGTATTACAACATGTTTCATTTTTCCTGTTATACGTCCGAATACCCAGACACTTGCCATAGGAATAAGAATAATACTTAGACATTCCACCCAATTGGAAAAGTAACCAGGATTCTCGAAGGGATGTGCTGAATTTACTCCAAAGAACCCACCCCCATTTGTCCCTAACTGTTTAATCGCGACAAAGGCTGCAATGGGTCCACGTGCAATTATTTGGGGGATTCCTTCAATTGTTGTCGCATTTATCGAACCTTGAAAAGTCATGGGTACTCCGGTTAACAAAAGGAGAATTGCTTCTATCAAAGCTAGTGGCAGTAATACAAATAAAACACTACGTTTGAGATCGGAATAGAAATTACCCATAGAAGGTTTGCCTGCAAATCCTCTGGAAACAGCTGCTAAAGCTGCCATACCTGTACCGGCAGAAACAAACTGCAGCCACATCAAAGCAAAGATCTGTGAAAAATAACTCATGGTAGATTCACCGGAATAATGCTGCTGATTTGTATTTGTAACAAAGGACACTACTGTATGAAAAATCAAACTTAGTGATATTTTCCCCAAGTGATCAGGATTCAAAGGCAGATATTGCTGCAGACTCAGGATTAACCAGGTCACCAAAAAAGTAAAGCTGTTGAACACTAGCATCGATACTGTGTATTGTTTCCAATCTTGGTTTGATTGAGCAGGATAACTTAACATTTTTGTTATCCACTTACCCAATGGATACGACAAAATTGGAGCGAATACGATCATTGTTAAAGGATTTATCATAGTCATTTTTAGAATTTCTCCGGTTTGACGATAGCTATTATCAGATATATCAGACAGATCAGTCCGGTTATTAATACAAGTACACTCATTTATGCACCTCCTTTAATGTGTTTACTAGCAAATTGTTGGGTACTGCCGGTAGCTCAAACCAGAATGTCGCACCCTTCTCTAATTCACTTTCCACCCCGACTTCTCCATTATGAGCCAGAATGATTTCTTTGACAATTGCCAAGCCCAGTCCTACACCGTTGCTAAAGTCTTTACCAGGTACCCGATAAAATTGTTGAAATAATCTTTTTTGATGTTCCAAAGCTATTCCTATCCCTGTATCCTTTATTTCAAAGCGAAGTTTATCTTTTACAGATTTAGCACAGACTGTTACAATTCCACCACTCGGTGTATGATTTAGAGCATTATTGATTAAATTGGCAAAAACATGGTTAAGTTTGGTTTCGTCTGCTGATATGGAAGGAAGTCCTGCCGGGATAAGAGTTTTTAAATCTATTCCTTTTTCTCTTGCTGTTGAGATACAAGGGTAAACCGAGTTCTGTACTAAAGTTTCAGGATTGATAGTCTGCATATCAAACATTTGCTGATTATTGCTGATACGGTAAATATTCAGCAAATCTTCTATAATTCCCGTTAATCGTTCTGAATCTTCCTGGGCCGCCTGAAGTAATTCCGCCTGTTTAGCATTAAAAGTACCCAGACGCTCATCCTGTAATAAATGAATAGACATACGCAAGGAAGTCAGTGGAGTTTTTAATTGATGAGATACTGTGGATAAAACATCGCTTTTCAATTCCTGATGCTCCAGAATTTGAGTCATATCCCGAAATAAAATTACCGTTCCAGAAAGATTTTTGCTGTCATTGGTCAAAGACATAGGTATGATCACCGGTTGGAAAAAGTATTCCTTAAAATCAACAAATACCTGCAGTAATCCCTTTTCCTTGGGATACTCTGTAGTTGAAGCGTTTGAGATTGCTTTCCTGAACAGATCCGGTAACCAAGTCTGCTGCACTTGATATATTGAGACGCCTGTTTTCAAACCAAACATTTTTTGAGCAGTATCTGTTGAGATCTCGACCAAACCATCCAGATCAGTGATTGCTATTGCTGTGGACATAGCACTCATCACTTCTTTGGTTGCACTTCTTGTCCGCTGCAGAGTTACATTGTCGGTTCTCCTTCTTTCCCGTAAAGCCTGTGTCATCGTGTTGAATGCTCCGGCTAATTGTCCAATCTCGTCGGTTGATCCGGTATGTAAAACTAAATCCAAATTACCAGCACTGACTTCTTTAACAGAATCCATGAGGTTTTTTATCGGGTGCAAAACCCATACCTGGGTCAAAACACTGAACACAAAAGCCATTAGACAGGAAAAAAGAATTGTCATAAACATCTGTACTTTAGCCGAAGTGGCAAAAGTCTTAGCACGGTTGTTGGCCTCATTCATGTTTTTCTGATTCAATTCCAGAATGCTTTGGGCAATGTTTTTGGTTTCTAAAAACATAGGCAAAATTCTGGAGAAGTATATGTGCTTTTTTTGTTCCAAGGATTTATTGGATCTATTAAGCTCTATTAGCTCCTTAAAGAAAGTTTTAGAATTATAAGAAAGTTGATTAACCAGCTCCTGCTCCCCTGTAACTGTTATATTTTGTTTTTCTAAAGCTAAGGAACGATTGAATACTACCAGATTTGCTTCGATAAGAGAATCACCCTTTTCTTTATTTCCCATCATGGTCATCAATAGCCCACTATCTATACGTTCAAGAGATTCTTTCATATTCTGACAAGCTACTACACTGCGATAGTTTTCCCGCAAAATCACATCTATCGCATCTCCCAATTGAGATATTCGCGAAAATACCAGTAGGTCTATTAAAATAACTATGATCAAAAGACTGCCAAAACCAATTATAAGCTTCATTCTCAAACCCAGCATAATATCACCTCCATCTACTTATCTTAGGAGCAATCCGGATGCCAAAAGAATAGGTGTTAGGGATTAGGGGTTAGGTGTTAGTTAAGAGAGAATAACTCACCCCCCGGGAAATAGCCTGTAGGGAACAGTTCGAAACTGTTCCGATTAACAGCGGGGTAGAACCTGCCTTCAGACTGGTTCAATGGCAAGTCCTTGCCCTTTTTAAGGGAAAGGATTTAGGATAGGGTTATCTAAGAGATTAATTGTTAGTTGTAAGTGATAAGAGGAATTTTGCACTTTTGTTGAAATAGAGGTGGTATCTATACAGATTGCAATTTGAAAGAATAGTAAAAATCACCCTTGCATTATGCAATGTTAAACCCGAACTGTGTAGTAGAATCTTTGAAACTACTCAGGTACTTCAGATTATGTAAATGCTGTTATTTAGCCTCTCTTGGAGCCGAAATGGCCTCATTTCGGATATGAAAAAAAGAAAGGATCAGAGAATGCCTTGTCTTTCCTGCATACTGCCGAATAGCATTGAGTTTGTCTATATAGTCCATATAGTCCATAAAGTCCATATTGTCCATAAAGTCCATCCATTTGTGGTTAACTCTCGAAAAAGTGTCTCTTCGCATTATGCAATGGAAAATCAATCCAGCCCGAATTGCTTCCTCTTACGCCAGAGAGTCGCCTGGTCGATGCCTAAAATGTCTGAAGCTTCCTGCAAGGTTTTAGCAGAAAGGAGTATTTTTTGGATATGAGCTCTTTCCAAAGCAGCAAGAGATATTTGATCTCCAACCTGAATACGGTTTGTGGAAGCCTTCATGGTTTCGGGCAACCATTCTGCCCCGATGATATTAGAATTACACAAAATAGCCATCCGCTCAATTACATTGCGGAGTTCCCGGAGATTACCAGGCCAGGAGTATTCTGTGAATTCTTTGATCACAGCAGGAGCAAAACCTGTGATACTTTTGTGATTCTGTGCACTGAAGAAAGTGAGTAGAGATTCTGCCAAAGGAAGAATATCTTCTCTTCTTTCACATAAAGGCGGTATTTTGAATACGATCACACTTAGACGGAAAAAAAGATCTTCTCTGAATCTTGCTTCCTTGACGGCAGTTTCAAGATTTGTATTCGTTGCTGCAATTATCCGAACATTTGCTTTGTGCGGTTTATGATCTCCTACTCTTTCATATTCACGTTCCTGTATGAAACGTAATAGTTTTCCCTGAATTACTGTAGGTAAATCACCAACTTCATCTAAAAAAAGAGTTCCACCTTCACAGGCTGCTACTTTGCCGGCATTATCCCGATGTGCTCCGGTGAAAGCTCCCTTAGTATGTCCAAATAATTCACTTTCCAACAGTTCCGGACTCAGCATAGGACAGGAGATCACCCCAAAAGGTTTGTCTGCCCGACTGCTCCATTGATGTATCATCTTAGCTAAAACAGTTTTCCCTGTTCCGCTTGGTCCTTCGATAAGAATTGTGGCATCTGATCCGGCAACTTGCTTAGCCATATCAAAAATCCTCTGCATAGAAGGAGAATTGCTGCTAAAATATGCTTCAGGCTGCATACGTCCAAGATCTTCTTGCAGAGATTCAATTTTACGCTCCATTTTTTTCAGAGCAAGGCTGCGTAATAAGACTGCAGACAACTGTTCCGGATGGAAAGGTTTGGGAATATAATCCACTGCTCCAAGCTGCATAGCTTTGACCGCTGAATCAATGGATGCATAAGCTGTCATGATCACTATTTTTAGGTTGGGATTGTTTTTTAACATTTGAGGAATCAAGTCCAGACCGTTATCTGTACCCAATCGCAAATCAAGCAAAGCCAGATCAAATCTGCGTTGTTCTATCGAAGCTAGAGCATCGGAAATATTACTGACCGTAGTGCAGTAATGTCCCTGTGTCTCAAAGTAGAGTAAAAGAGTTTTGCGGATATTAGGTTCATCATCAATGATTATTATGTTTAATTCTGTTTGACTCATCTTCCCTCCAAAATGCAACATGTATTGCATAATGCAAGGTGGTTTATTTTGCTAATTGTGTCAAATCAATCTTGATAAGTTTAATTTAAACTATCTGCTGATTTTTGACTTCAGCTGTTAAATACAGTTTTCCATTCTTGTACAATTCCAGTGATTTTAATCCTTCTTTGCTAATAATTTCAACCTTGCCTTTGTATTTGGAAAGAGTAATACCTAACAATCCGATTTTCAGAGTAGATTCTACTTCAATTTTTTCCTCAGATACTTTTGAGACGGAGTTGTTGGTTATCGTAAAGATTTTTAGTAAAGGAGTAATCAGGTAGGCCAGGTTTTCTTCAAACTTGTTGAGTACAACAGAATAAGGCGGTTGATCCGACCATTCTAGCCGTTGATCTTCCAGATAGGGAAGTCGGGTAGTCAGAAGAGCAAATGCCCAGAGGGCAGTTTTTTTATTTCCTTTGAATTTCAGAACATTGAAGATTCCGGAATAGACCGAAAATTCCAAGATAGCATTATTGCTGGATATGATCCTGAAAGTACCGTAAAGATCTACGCTGACTTTCCAGGATTCCTGTCTTTTCTTTTTACCACAAGTTACTTCAAATTCCTGAGTCTGATCGTACAGTAAATATAGTTTTTCCTGCAAAGTATAGTCAGGTATCAACGGAGAAATAAAATCATCTTTGCGGGGAATACCAAAGCCCATGAAGCGATAGTTAGAAACCTGATATTTTTGTTTATAATTCATTAAATAAGAGAATTGTGCCCGTGCTCCTGCTTCCGGAGAATTCTGGATATTGAAATGCAAGTGAGGAACTGCAGACCTGCCGGAATTACCAGCCATCGCCAGCTTCTCTCCGCCGTAAATATAATCACCCGGCTTAACCTTAATACTTCCGGGTTTCAAATGACAATATATAGAATAAACACCTTCTCCGTGGTGAATACTGACATAATTGCCCCATTTTGCGATAGTATTGATCTGTCCAATTTTATTATCCGGTACATAATCGACCACAACAGCTACATAACCATTAGCAGAGGCTAATACAGGCTTTCCATAGCAATAATAGTCATTCAATGCCTCGGCATCGTTCTTAAAGTTTTTCCCATTATTGTCAAAGATCTCAAAATCCCAGGCATAAGCCCAGTCGAGTTTATGTGTAAATTCTCCATTATGACCCTGTGTTATCTTCCATTCTCCGGCAAAAGGAAGCCAGAATTGCGGGACTCCGCTTTTTTGGAAACGATTAACACGTGACTGGAGATATTCCAAACTTCTCTCCGGATGCAGGATTCCAAAGTCAATAACATATGGATTTCTGTTTTTAAGTCTTAGCTTAAGAGAATAGAGGAAAATGATAATAGTAATATTAAAGGGAAAAGCGAAAGGCGGTATCGTAAATTCATTAAACCAGGCCTGCAGCCCAAAAGAGATCACAATGCCTAGGCAGGAGGCAATCAACATTAACATATATGAGGCTCTGCCGGGAACTATGAAATAACCACCAATAGCCATAGCTGTCAGAATAAGATTGAACCCGGGATAGACCATTCCGTTAATTTCTGAGCTGTTCCAATACATGATAAAGGAATAGGCGATAGAATAACCCGCGACAGAGAGTAAGAATCCGATACGGCTCTGGAGAAATATAGCCAGGGCAATGAGCATTCCAATCAGGGAATGCGGTTGATAAAAGATACTGCCCAGACTGTGGAAGTAAAGTTTAAAATAAGTAGGGATCAAAGGTTCCCAATTAATTAGGAGAGTACGATGATCTGTGAGGAAATTGAAATGACAGATTTTATAATAGAAGAAGCAGAGGAGTATGGAAACCAATGAGAAGGCCAGACTGAATGAAGGTAATTTGAAAAATTTCCATGTTAGGGAGTTGAGCGTCAAATAGAACATCAGTGTTAAAATAGATGCTACAGCTACAACAATCAGCCAGATAAAAAAATCATATTCGCTAAGCGGGTAGAAATACCCGACTCCGAGGGTCGTAAGTAAACTGTTGAAAGCAAACAATCCGCTTTTGCTTTCCCAACTGTCATAACCAAAGCTTCTGGCGAAGATCAGAGCTGTTATTGTTCCCAAAAGTCCTGTGATTCCGGTAATTGGATCCAGCAAGGTGGCACATATGAGCAGGAGTCCTGCTAGGGGCGATTCCGAAAAAATAACAGTTGCGTATGCACTTGCTATGGAAATTATAAAATTATAGTAATATTTTAAATACCTGTCTATCATCTCAATTTACTCCTGAAAAAATAAGGGCTAAGATTTTCATTACTCTTCAATATTCCATTTTAAATGTAATAAAAAAAGAAGATAATGAATGCTTCCACCCTCACCTTAATCCTCTCCCTACCCCAGGGAGAGGAAATTAACTGGTGCTATATTTTAGCTGGTCTATGCCATATTAGATCTGAGTATTCCTCCCTCACTAACAACTAACAACTAACCACTAATAACTATTTTAAAACACTTTCAGATGTTCGGGTATTTTTTCTCTCTTGATCATGTCCTGAATAGTTTCCTTTTCTCTGATCAGATGTACATCACCTGTTTCGGAGATCAGAACGACATTAGGACGGTATTCTATGAATTGCATCCACTGGGTAACATTATATGCACCTACAGGATTGATCACCAAGCTGTCTCCGATTTTGAGATCAGGGAAGGAAATTGAAGGACGCATAATATCAATATTCATACATAAAGGTCCATAAAATACAGTATTTTGACTCGTTCCCGTAAAGGGTTGTGCCGGCATAACATTCAATTTGTACCACCAAGCCGTGATTGTGGTATTAACTCCTGCATCCAGGATCACTCCTTTTTCGCCGGTTGAGACATTTTTTTTACCGAGTACACTGGTGATCAGGAACCCTGATTCATCAACAACAGCTCTTCCTGTTTCCAGCATCAGAGTAGGAGATTCATCACGGGCAAAAACAGATTCATTGAAGGCATTGCCGATAGCGAGAGCATATTGATCAAAAGTAGGAGAGGCAAATTCACCCGGAGTATATTGGGAATGCAGTGTATTTGACGAAGCAAAACCACCTCCCAGATCGATATAAGAGACAACAGTATGAAATTCTTCTTTAATCTTCTGAGCAAATTGTAGTAATTTATAAGCAGCCCAATAATAGGCATTAGCATCGAGAATAAAGGTGCCGATATGAGTATGTAACCCAACCAGTTTCAATCTTTTTCCTGCCATCATTCTTTGTACTGCTCTGTAGGCTTCGCCATTTTCATAGTTAAAACCAAATCTGGACCATTGCGGATAGATTCCGCAATCCATATTGATTCTGAGAGCGACTTCCGGCATTTTATCTTTTTCGGCAGCGATCTTCTCCAGTAAAAATAGTTCATCCAAGTGGTCGATATGAATTTTTGCTCCTTCTTCGACAGCTCTTTCCAGTTCATCTCTTCTTTTGCCGGGGCCGTTAAAGATAATGTCTTTTCCTTCCACACCCAGAAGTCTTGCTTTTTCGTATTCCATTCCGCTGACGACTTCTGCTTTGGCACCTTCCTGGTGCAAAATATTGCAGATAGCTCCCAGATAATTGGTTTTATACGACCAGGAAATCTCTGTTTTAGGATACTGCATTCTCATCGTGTCCAGTAAACGGCGATATGTGGCTCTTAAATAGGATTCACTGAAGACAAACAAAGGAGAACCGTATTCTTCTTTAAGAGTTTTTACGGGGATTCCTTCAATTTTATCCACATAATTAGCGATGCTATGATAGGCAAATTTATTGATATAACCTGCTGTATTTCTTTCTATGTAGGGATGATAATATTCTTTTTTCATTTTTACTCCTGATTGATTAATTCCCCGTTCGTGGAGACAGCTCCCATCACGGATATGTCGGATATGATATCTTCTGCATGACGGATAAAAAGTGTTCCGGGTTTATATGTTGTCATTTTTTCCACAGGTTCTCCCAAAGCAAGTTTAACGACTGCAGCTGGTAGATTTTGTCCTGCACCTTCTGCCAAACGTACCCAGGCCGGGAAACGCGGATTGATCTCAATTAAATAAAACTTTTCATCAAATCCCCTCATAATTTCCAATTCCCCGGGACCTCTCCATTTCAAAGCTTTGATGATCTGGGCGGAAAACTCATCCAGACCGGGATTGTTGACGACAACTCCCCCAAAGCCTTTGCCTTTATCTGTTATCACGATCTTTCTCTGGGGAATCATCCCTAAGACACCACCTTCACCGTCTCCAATGAATACAACGTTGAATTCATCGCCAGGCACATGCTTTTGCACTATGATCGGTAAGCCCCATTTACTCTCTATATCATGAAAATATTTAACTACTTCCTGTGCGGAATTTGCTTTGTAAGCTTCGTAGAACTTACCTTTAACATAAACCGGAAAATCCATGACCTGAGATAAAGTATAGGCCTGATTGGGATCAGTCATAAATAAAGTCTGAGGCACATTTATGCCTTTTTCCGGGAAGAATGTGCTGAGTTTGGTTTTATCTCTTAAAATAAACTGTTCTTCGGTGGGAATAAAAGTATGAATTCCTCTTTTCAACAATTCATCTTTGAGCCTGATGTAAACAATAACTTCCGAATCCAAGGTCGGGATAATGACATCTATTTTCACTCTGGTTAATATATAATCAAGTCTTGCCAGGAAGATTTCTGAACCGGAAGAAGGAAAGGGCATCTGGAAGATCATGTCTGCCAAGCCTTCATAAAAGATCCCCGATTCCAGAGAATCATAGACAAGCCCGACAATCTTTCCTTTGAATCCGGCATTGCGGATACTTCTGATTACAGGAACACCCGGTTGAGGATTATCCCCGGTCTTTAATCCTGTGACAGCAATATTGATATTTAGATTGCTTAAATCAATACTCATTCTAATATTCTCCCACCAGACCCAATGACTTTAATTGCAGAATAAAGAAGTCGAAATCTCTGTAGAAATTATCAACACTGACTTCATATTCGTTCGCGATCTTTTCCACGATTTCTTCCTTTTTTAATCCTTGCTTTAACAAGGATAATATATAATATCCAGTCTGATTGGTGTTGTAACTATAGCCGGAAGTCGGATCAAAAATAAATCCGTTTTCGCTCAACGCCAAATTATGTAATTTTTCTGTATTCATTAATCCTCCAAATTTACTTGGTTGTTAACTTGTATTCCTGACCAAGTTTACTGTATTTTTCATAATTTTCCTGATCATTTAGCTTCTTGTAAGCATCAGCTATCTTGAAATAGATATCGCTCTCATAGGCTCTGATCATTAAAATATCCTGTAATAAGGCAATCGCTTTTGGATAGTTTTCCATGTCCAAGTAAGCTGTAGCCAGTAATTTTTGCAGACTCAGGTCATTTGGGTTAAGTTCCAGTGCCATTGTCCAATATTCGATAGTTTGTTGATATTCTTTGTGATAATAATGAGCGAGACCAATATTTACGTATGATTTGACATGTTCGGGATTGAGTTTGATGACTTTCAGCCAGCATTCTACGGCCTTGGTATAATTCAAACGCCCTTCATACAGCAAACCCATATTATACCAAGCTTCCACGTGATTTGGTTCATGCTGAATGACTTTATGGTAGAATTCCAGTGCTTTATCATATTTAAATTTTCCTTCCCAGGCAATGGCTAGTTCAAAATAGGCTTCACTCATATCACTGTCGAGATTTACAGCTTCCATTCCATTCTCGATCGCCTGATTAAAATTCCCCTTAATGTTTTCAATATGAGCCATCAATATATATGCAGTTGGATTCTCACTATCAATGAACAGAACTTTTTTCAGATACTCCAGGGCTATTTCATATTCTTTTGTTGCCATATAGGACTTGGCAACCTCAATATGAGCATCCAGATCATTAGGATTCTGATTCAAAATTTTGAGATAATTGGCAATATAAAGACGGTTAATTTCATAATTGCTATCCACTGTTTTTACCTCCATTTCAGTATTCCCCTTCTGCTTCGCACCACTGAAAAATAGTTTAGCATCTTTAATTCCAAGTTAAGTTCAAACTCAAAATAATGTCAATTTATTTATCAACAACTCATTTCATTTTATTAGACAATTTGATTCTTTATTTCCTGCAGAAAAAATAAAGAAACAGATTTGAATAGACTCCAAAAGATATAATCGCCACAAGACAGGTGTCAGGTATTAATAGAGAAGGTGGATTATGTATTGAGGATTTAGTAGTACTATGTTAAAACATCTTTCTTTCTTTTGCATGAACAATAACTTTAAAATCTGCGACAAACTGCGTTTTACGTTTTGATCCGCGTTCTCTTTCCTGAAAAGCTTCTCCACTGCCCCCTGCACACTACCCACTGATTGGAGGCATGTGTTCTGAGATTCTTACAATTCTATTTTACACATTCTGTGGGCGTGACATTCCAGATTAACCGCCACAGGCAGGGAGGCAATATGACAGGGGTGTGTTAAAATATGCACTGCTAAGGCTGTTGTTTTTCCGCCTAAACCCTGAGGACCGACATTAGTGGAGTTGATTTTTTGCAGAATCTTTTGTTCCCATTCAGCATATGCCGGGTCTGGATTAGATTCATCCAGATCAAGCGTAAGAGCTTTTTTGGCCAATAAAGCACAAGTCTCAAAGTTGCCTCCTATGCCAAGGCCGACGATCAGAGGCGGGCAGGGATTACCACCGGCTTGAATAATGCGTTCCACAACAAAAGCCATAATTTCTTCCATCCCGGCAGAAGGTGTGAACATTTTCAAAGCACTCTGGTTTTCAGAACCACCACCTTTGACCATAAGCGTCAGGCTAAGTTGATCACCCGGGACAATTCTGGTATGGAATATCGCCGGAGTATTATCCCCGGTATTAACCCGATTTAAAACAGGATCCATTACCAGCGATTTCCGTAAATAACCCTCTGCATAAGCCTGACTGACCCCGGTTTGTATGGCTGACTCAAAATCTCCTCCGGTCAAAACCACTTCCTGCCCTATTTCAGCAAATATGACAACCAACCCTGTATCCTGGCATAGAGGAAGATGATTATTCTCTGCAGTTTCAGAATTCCGGATCAGGATATCCAGTACTTCTACAGCATGGGGATTGACTTCATCTTTAAGGCAGTGATTGAGTTTGTTTTTTAAAGACTCCTCTATCTTGAAATTGATTTCCAATAAATGGTTTTTAATTTCTTTTGTTATCTTTTCGGTTTCAATATATCTCATAATTTCCCATCTCCCATTAATAATTAATAAATGATCATTGCTTACTTATATTGCAGTCTGTATAGGTCATAATAAAGGCCTTCTTTTTGGAGGAGTTCCTGATGTGAGCCTTCTTCCACAATTTCGCCTTTGTGCAGAACCAGAATTCTGTCCACATGCTGGATGGTGGAAAGTCTGTGAGCAATTATAATGGAAGTCCGGTTATCCATAAGCTTTTTGAGAGCATCCTGGATGAGAATTTCAGTTTCAGTATCGATATTGGAGGTTGCCTCATCAAGGACAAAGATAGATGGATTATAAGCAAGAACGCGTGCGAAAGAAATCAGCTGACGCTGCCCTACTGAGAAAGTGGCACCTCGTTCCATGACAGGTTCCATATATTGTCCGGGAAGAGCTTCGATGAACTTATGTACATTAACATATTCTGCTACCTGTTTCATCCGGGCATCAGATATTTCATGATTATTCAGGACAATGTTGTCTTTGATCGTACCGGAGAATAAGAAAACATCCTGCTGGACAATGCCGACATTGGATCTTAAATCATGCAGAGAGTATTCGTGCAGGGACTTTCCATCGAAAAGGATCTCTCCTTTTTGATAGGGATACATTCCCACAATCAGGCTGACAATAGAAGTTTTACCTGATCCGGTATGCCCGACCAGAGCTATTTTTTCACCAGGTTTAACTTTGAAAGAAATGTTTTTTAAGACATCACCGCTATCATCATTATAACGCAGCCAGACATTGCGGAATTCTATTTCTCCCTGGAATTTCAGTTTGGAAGACAATTGTTCTTTGTAATCATCTTCAGGCTGGTCAAAGAGATCAAAGATTCTCTCAGCTCCGGCCATAGCAGCCTGCAGAATATCAAATTTCTCACTGAAGTCATTGATCGGTTCGAAAAGATTTCTCAGATAACTGGTAAAGGCAATGAACATACCGATAGTGATTACATTATGTAAGATCTGCCCACCACCATACCACAGGATCAAAGCGATAGCTATCTGCTGAGTGATATTGATCAAAGGTCTGAAGAAAGCAAACAGTTTTAACTGGGAGATGGAAGCGTTATAATAATCTTTGTTAATATTAGCAAAAAAAGCTTTTTTATGATAGTATTGATTGAAAAGCTGGATGATCTTCACTCCGGAAATATGCTCAGCCAGGGTGGCATTCAAGGCAGCAACTTTCTTTCTTACTTCCCGGTAAACGATACGGGTTCTTTGTTTATAAAATATCATCAAAACAACAACGCAGGGCAGAATGATAAAACTAACTAAGGCCAGCTGCCAGTTTAGAATCAGCATTACGATCATGATCGTGAGGATCATAACCGAATCCTGAAGCAAAGTGATGATGCCTGAACTGAGCATTTCATCCAAAGATCTGATATCGTTGGTGACGCGGGTGACGAGTCTGCCGATGGGGTTTTTGTCGAAGAAGGATAGCGGCATTCTTTGCAGATGGGCAAAGAGTTCGCGTCTGAGATCATTCATGGCATGTTGGGAAGCGAAGTTGGTTATATAGACCTGGAAATAAGTAAAGACGAATTTAAGGAGAATAGTAATGAGAAATAGCCAGGCAAGAAATTTGATTTGTTTATAATCATTATCACGCAGTTTTACGATATTGGAAAGAGAGAATTTGTTGATTTCTTTCAGATCGATGGCCAGCAATTCAGGTGAGATCTGCAGGTATGGACTATCAGCCAGAATTTCTTTGTTCCTGGTTGTAGCATTAATCAGTACTACTTTTTCCAGGTTCAGATAGTGATTTTGCTGGAGATAGATCAGATCTTTTTTGGCGAGAAAGTTCTTTTGTTTAGTGGAGATAACAGCCAGATATTTGTCCTGGTAAGTATAATAAGTAAATTTTGGGTATTTGTTTTTGAAATCAAGTTGTACCTGTTCACTGGGAAACTGAACCGGGAATTTATCGGAGACGACATTGTTATCTACAGCACTTTTAGTAATCAATGGAATAGCGAGTTCTGCCAATGAAATAAGAATCAGGAAGACAAAGGACAGGACTACATAAGTTTTGTACGGTTTCAGATACTTGATCAGTTTTTTAAATAAGTTTCCGTCATATATTTTACCGGCAATTTCATCTTTTTGTAATTCGTAATTATCCATTTAACCCTCTAATCTGTCTTCAATTTTCTGTTTTTCGACTAAGTCACAATATATTCCGCCCAGGGTAATCAGATTCTCATGGTTACCGGATTCAACTATTTTTGCTTCATCCAGAACAATGATCTTGTCTGCATGTTGAATAGAGGAGATTCTGTGGGCGATGATGATAGTAGTTTTACCTTTTCTGATATCGATGAGGTAATCGAGAATATTCTGTTCTGTTTTAGTATCGACAGCGGAGAGTGCATCATCCAGGATCAGGATATTAGAATCACATAAAAGTGCTCTGGCGATAGCGACTCTTTGCTTTTGACCACCGGAAAGAGTAACACCTCTTTCTCCGATAATTGTTTGATAGCCTTGATCGAATTCCATGATATCCTCATGTACCTGAGCATATTTAGCAGCGGTTTCAATTTCCGCCTGTGTTGCTTCGGGTTTACCCAGAGCGATGTTATGGGAGATAGTATCAGAGAAAAGGAAGATGTCCTGAGGTACCATGACCATGGAGTTATGCAGTACCTGCAGAGGTATTTTATAAATATCCTGAGTATCAATAAAAATGGAATTGCGGGGCGGATTATAAACCCGGCAAAGAATGTTGACGAGGCTCGATTTACCGCAACCTGTTTTACCTACCACTGCCAGAGTTTTTCCAATCTCAATTTCAGTAGTGATATCATCAAAGATCAGAGGCATCTGATCATTATATCTGAAGCTGAGGTTTTTAAATGAGATCTGACCTTTCAATTCGGTGATAGAAAAATCTGTATCGTCACCATCTCTGATTTCAGGTACAGATTCAAAAATAGAATTCAGGCGTTTAAGCGAGGCAGTTCCTCTCTGGTACATATCAACGATCCAGCCGATTGCGATCATAGGCCAGATCAGCATGCCGAGGTAAGAGAAGAAAGCCAGGAATTCTCCGATCGTGATTTTGCCTTCGATAGTAAAGAATCCTCCAAAAACAAAGACGATCAGCATGCTCAGGCTGATAATCAGTCCTAAGGAAGGATGAAAGACACCGGATAATCGTGCCATTGCTATATTTTGTTTTACATAATCAACAGAGAATTCTGTCATTTTCTTTAATTCTGCATCTTCCTGTCCAAAAGCTTTTATTACTCTGATCCCGGACACACTTTCCTGAACCATACCACTCAGCGAGGAAAAAGAGTTTTGTACTTTGCCAAAGCGTTTATGCATACGGGCACCGAAATATGCTATCATAAAAGATAGCAACGGTAAGGGCAAAATGGAAAGAAAAGTAAGTCTCGGGCTTATTGCTATCATAAAACCAAGTGAGGACACTGACATCAGAATTATGTCTGCTCCGGCGATGAAACCCATACCGAGAAGCATACGGACTGCATTTAGATCGTTAATAGCATAGGCCATCAGATCACCGATCTTGGAAGCATTAAAGAAATTCTGAGATTGTTTTAAAAGATGATTATAATAAGTTTGTCTTAAAT
Organism: uncultured Candidatus Cloacimonadota bacterium; assembly: GCA_964419225.1. Classification (GTDB taxonomy): domain Bacteria; phylum Cloacimonadota; class Cloacimonadia; order Cloacimonadales; family CAYQPF01; genus CAYQPF01. The sequence continues at coordinate 17,571 of CAYQPF010000013.1, forward strand.
CCCTGTCCATTTGCCAGGAATTACCGATTATCAGAATTCTCCACAAATAGCGTAAGCCGGCTATACCGGCAGCCATAGCCAGAATAATCAACGAATAAATCAGAATATCCTTTTGGGTAAAACCGGGCTTTCCAATTTCATCTACGGTATATTGCATGATTTTGGGTATGACAAGCTGACAGGCATCCACGAGCACTAAAACCAGCAGTCCCTTTATAATTGTCCATTTGCTTCTTCTTAAAAAGGGAACAACCATCTCAAAAGTCTTCATATTTTCTCCTGAATAACCAAAAAGCTAAAATCCCTAATGTGTCAAAATAATAATCAAGATTATTTTCCATTTGTCGATATTATAGTAAATATAGATGTGTGTAACCAAATTGTGAATGGTGAATGGTTAATAGTGAATAGTGAATAAAAAAATCCAAAGAATCAATAATTTCTAACTAATCAGGTACTTAAGAGTATGTAAGGGCTGTTAATTTTGCCTCTCTTGGAGCCGAAATAGCCTCATTTCGGATAGAGAAACAGAAAGACTCAAAGAATAAGTGTCTTTCCTGCATACTGACAAAAAGCATTGAGTTTGTCTATAAAGTCCATATTATCTATATAGTCCATCCTTATATAACTACCATCTCAGTACAAGTAACACCTGTTTGGCACAGCAAATGTATATTAATGGTTTATGATTGATAATTGTAATCAGAATGGGAAAAATTTTCCCGAATCTGGTAAGGATATAGGGACATTATCAAGAAAAGGGGTAAAATTTTCAAGGGGGTATAATGAATATTGCTGATTCTTGTTTTGTTAGAAATCTCATTTCACCCACTTTAGTATTATTTTCAAATATTATTAAAATAAATATTAACTGGCTTGAAGCCAGCATTTAGAAGGAGTTACAATGAACAAAAAAATTAGCGTGATCATGATTATCTCTTTACTATTTTCATTTTTAATTGCAGCCGAATTTCCCAGTGCAGGTCAATTTTTGCCTAATCTGACAGTCGGTGATTTGAATCAGGATAATTTGGATGAGTTAGCTTCCGTCTATTCAATAACAGACCAAAACAATCATCCTCAATATTTTCTTTATATCAGCACAATGGCAGATAATACCGAAATTCCCTTACCTGAAAAAGTATCTGCCAAACTTGCATTTGCCGATCTTAATGAAGACGGTAACAAAGAAATTTTCGTAGGCAGTGAATTTGGCAATGTTTTTGTATATTCATATACCGGGACATTGATAACTATCATCAATCTAAGTACAAATTTTAAAATCAATTCTTTGATAACTGAAGATGTGAATAGTAATGGAAACCTGGAAATCATAGTTACAGGTAATACTGCTGTAAGTACAGGTAAGGTATATGTGATAACTCATTCCGTTTTGAACTCTTTCACTCAGTATTGTTATTCAACTTCAGAGTATATTCAACCAGGTACTGCGGTCGGTAATCTTGATACAGATCAACGCAAGGAAATTACTTTCATAACTACAACCACTAATAACCATGTAGCCAAACTGAATAAATTAAAATTCAGTGAGAGTAACACTTTCCTGTTTGAGAATACAACTGTGTTAAGTTTCCCCACTAATCTTAGTATAGATCAACTATATTTTAGTAATATTATTCTTGCTAAAATTCTCAAAGAGGATGGAAGCATCAGCAAAAATAACAGAATTTATTTTTCTTTGATCTCTTATACCAGAAATACCACAACCGAAGGAGTATCTGTTTCCAACAATAACTACAGTTATGATTATTCAGTTAGTGCAACTCAAATTTGGAACTACAGTGGTGCTTATCAGGTTGACACATATTATGCTTCAGTTATGCCTAAATTTGAAATAATCTGCGGAAATATTAAACCTGCCAATCCTGGTCTGGAAATGATTGTTCCTTTAAATAATCAGGTTCTGGATATGAAAACCGGAACTGCTCTGGGAGCTTTCTGCGGAACAAACAATGGTTTGAATCCCTCACAAGTTATTCATGCAACAGCAATAATTGTGGATCAAAATGGAAGTCCATATATCCATGCTTTTCAAGGTAATATGATTCTTGTTTTTGATAGTAATGGTATTGAAATGACTGACATGAGAAAATATTATGAAAATGATATTGCCCGTGTAATATTGGAAAAAGACGAAGAAGACGAAATTTCGGTTGTTGGAGATATCTTTAACTTAATGCACAGTGATGAAATGAGAATTCCAATGCCTAATAGTTATGTTGAATGGTCACAATCACTAGGTAATGACCGGAATACTGGCTGTTATCTACAACCATTACCTAAGAGTATTATCGGAACTTTTAATCTAAATTATGATGCTTTGATTGAAGAAAATGTCCTGATTAATAAGAATTCAACCTTGAATGTTGCCGGAAATGCCGAAGTGAGATTCACTAAAAGCATCTATGTAACCAACAGAGGTATTCTTGTCTCTACAGGTTCAGAGCTTAGTCCCATAACTTGGTCTGGTCTTTGCCAAAATACTACAAAGGGATTCTGGAAAGGGATCAGTATGGTCAATGAGTCATACTCGGATTTAAGCTATAATCAAATTAAAAATGCCGGCATTGCACTCAATATTTTTGATAAAGGCAAACACTCTATAAAATTCAATACAGTTGAAAACAATGAAATTGGCATGGGTTTTTATAATTCTGTAGTCACAATCACCAATAATAAATTCCTCAATAATACATATGGTACCACATGTTATAATAATGCTTCTCCGATTATCGGTCTTCCTTTGACACGTGGAACAAACACTTTCAGCAATAACCAAATAGGCTTATTTGCAGATCTGTCTTTACCTACTTTGGCCGAAGGGAAAAACAATTTTGAGAACAATACCCGTTACAATATTTTTACCCAGAATAACAGAACAGCCATCAAAGCTACCAATAATTGGTGGGGTTCAGCAAATGTTCTAACTATCGAAAACAAATTCAATAATAAGAACTTAGTGAATTATTCTCCCTGGTCAACAACTCCTAATCCTGTTTATGGAAGCAAAGATGCGACTGTATTCCAGTCTGCCTGTGAAGCTTTCTATGCCAAAGATTTTGTCACAGCTATCGACAACTTCAAAGTCTGTGTTGAAGATACTTTACTTACAGAAAAACTGATCTCTCTCAATGCTCTGTTCAACTGCTACCAGTTTACCGATAATCTTTCAGAATATGAAGATTATCTTAATGAAAGAGTTCTCATAGATACAGATGTACAGTCACAGGAAACGATCCTTGCGAATTTAGCCGGAATCAACCGTATTGAAAGCAATTTCCAGACTGCTTTGGATTACTATGAATCAATCCTGGAAAATAGCCCCACTTACGAAGATTCCTGTTATGCAGTGATCGATATTGGGAACACTTATCTTGAAGCAGGAACCGGTTTAAAAGGAAAATATGCAGATTTACAGCCGGTCAGTGTTCAACAACATTTGATCAAGACCCAGAAGATTCTCAGTACAATTTTGGAAGGAAATCATTACACTTCAACTCCGGAAGTTGTATCAAATCTTGTCTTGAAACAAAACTACCCAAATCCTTTTAATCCTTCCACGACAATTTCCTTTATCCTTCCCAATGACGGGCAGGTAGAACTGAATATCTACAATGTGAAAGGACAAAAAGTAAGATCCTTTGGAAAAGAACACATGATTCAGGGTTTACATAGTGTAGTCTGGAATGGCAAAAATGATAATTCTCAGGCTGTATCATCAGGTGTGTATTTCTGCAAATTAACCAGCGGAAATAAAACTCAGATCAAAAAAATGATCATGATGAAGTAGGACTAGCGTCCAGCATATGGTTCAGATATCATACAAGAGGTGTTTGTTATTCTTGAATTCTCTAATCATATAGTAAGTACATGAAACAAGGACTAGCGTCCAGCACTATTGCAGGGAGTATGTGACGCAAACCGAATATAAAAAAGGACTCAGAAATGAGTCCTTTTTTTATATGATATTTTCTAGATCATTCTGCTACAATAAGTATCCCGTTTCCGATTTCGGAAGGCAGGTGCAGATCTAGTTGCATCAGCATATAAGCCATGGGATATGTAAATAAATAGTATAATGGCAGTAGAAGTAAATACAGTTTGGATTTGCCGAGAATTGTCAGAGGATATTTCATGATAAGTTTCCAGGAGATCTGTCCCCATTTGCCATAAGTATATTTGAACTCTTTAACTGTGAAGCCTGCTGTCTCCAGCTTTTCCATAATCTCTTCCTTGCTATAACCCGGTCTTACATGTTCTGCGGTGAATTTGGCAGACTCATCGAAGTTGCTGGGTGAAGAAATGACTAATTTGCCGTTTACCGCCAGAACTTTCCTGAAGTTTTGCAAGACCTGCCTGTCATTTGTTATATGTTCAAGAATATCAATGGCGATGACCAGATCGAACTGACTATCCGGGGTATATAACTGCAAATCTGCCTGTTTGCTTTGGAAACTGTTCCAGCCTTTTGCTTTAGCATAAAAGGCAAAGGAATCCATGTAATCGGTTTTCAAATCCACAGCATGAATCTTGGCATTGTCCCAATTCTTCAGGATAAAGTAGGAATACTGCCCAAAACCTGCACCAGCATCATAGAACCTCAAATCTGCATAACCCTGAAAATACTTGTTTATTATTTTCTTAACATGCTTTTGTCTGAGTAAGAGCATATCCAAAGCAGAATAGAACATTACTCTCAATTGGGGAAAAACGCTGATCGTATCAGCAAAGAGGTCTTTAATATTGTCGTATTTCATAATCTTCCTATAATGACATCAAATATGTGCCGTATCCGCTCTTTATGAGGGGTTCTGCCAGTTTTTGAAGCTGTTCTTTGGAAATGTACTCCATACGGTAGGCAATTTCCTCGATACAGCCGATTTTTTGTCCTTGGCGGTCTTCAATAACTTTAATAAATTGTGTTGCTTCGACCATGGAAGCATGGGTTCCGGTATCAAGCCAGGCATAACCTCTGCCCATCAACTCTACGCTTAATTGTTTTCTGCGTAGATACTCGATGTTGACATCGGTAATTTCCAACTCACCCCGGGGAGATGGTTTAAGGTTTTTGGCAATTTCCACAACCTGATTATCATAGAAATATAAACCCACTACAGCATAATTGGATTTGGGTTGTTTAGGCTTTTCCTCCAGAGAAAGAGCATTAAAATCAGCATCAAATTCTACAACTCCGTATCTTTCGGGATCCTGCACAAAGTATCCGAATACTACGGCTCCGTTTTCGATCAGAGCTGATCTTTGAAGCATTTTAGCCAGCCCGCTGCCATAGAAAATATTGTCTCCCAAAACCAGACAGACTGAATCCTGGCCGATAAATTCTTCTCCCAAAATAAAAGCTTCAGCCAAGCCATTGGGATGAGCCTGTTCTTTATAGGATAATTTCAAACCCAGTTCTTCTCCGTTTCCCAGCAATTCTTCGAATCTGGGCAAATCGGCAGGAGTTGAGATGATCAGAATTTCCCTGATTCCTGAAAGCATGAGGGTTGACAAGGGATAATAGATCATTGGTTTATCATAAATGGGCAGAAGCTGTTTGCAGACAACTTTAGTAGCTGGATAAAGTCTGGTTCCGCTACCTCCGGCCAGTATAATACCTTTCATATAGTCTCCTTCTTACTTTTGCAGAAATTCTATTAATTCGTTCAGAAGCATTTCTGTTTCTTCACCGGTTTTCATATTTTTCAATTTAGCCTTTGCATCATTCAATTCCTGCTCTCCCATTACGAGAGTGTATTCTGCTCCTGACTTATCTGCAGCCTTCATCTGAGCTTTTAAGGAATTCTTTTCCACATCTATGTCTGCATAAATGCCTTGGAATCTCAACTTCGACAAAAAATTGATACAATAGGTTTTTGCTTCAGCTCCTAATGCCACAAGAAAGATTTTAGGATTTTTGTTATATTCAGGCAGCAATCCTTCCTGCTCCAGGGACATCAATAATCTGGTAACCCCGCCGGCAAAACCAATTGCTGCTGTATCTTTACCACCAATATCACCGATCAGCCCATTATATCTGCCACCACCACCAAGAGCATTCTGTGCACCTAAATTGTGATTCACGAATTCGAAGGCAGTCTGAGAATAATAGTCCAGTCCCCGCACAATTTTAGCATTGACCTTGAAAGGAATTTCCATCATCTTCAAATAGTCCTGAACACTTGCAAAATGAACTTTACATTCTTCATCCAGGTATTCCAGCATTGAGGGGGCCTGAGCAGCTATCTTCTTGCATCCGGGTATTTTGCAATCCAAAAGTCTCTTGGGATTTTTCGTGATCCTGTTTTGACAATCCGGGCATAATTCAGGCAAATGAGGTTGAAAATAGTCCACCAAAACCTGATTAAATACAACTGAACAATTCTTACAGCCTATGCTGTTGATCTCTACTTCAAAATTAGTCAGACCAAAACTCTTCAAGAAAGTATAAAACATAGCAATAACTTCTGCATCTACAAATGGGTTGTTACTGCCAATTGCTTCGATCCCATACTGAGAAAATTGGCGTGTCCGCCCTGCCTGAGGTCTGTCATAACGAAACATTGGTCCCCAGTAATAAACTTTCAGTAAATTCGTGCTGGCTCCAAAATTATTCTCCACATAACTTCTCACTACAGAAGCTGTTCCCTCTGGTCTCAAGGCAAAAACCCTGCCTTTACGATCTGTGAATTTATACATTTCTTTCTGAACTATGTCTGAAGAATCGCCGACAGATCTCTCAAACAAATCTGCCTGCTCAAATATAGGTGTAATTATTTCCTGATAGCCAAACAACTCTGCAATTTCCCGAAATCTCTTCTCAACAAACTGCCATTTATAACTGTCTTTGGGTAAAACATCAAAAGTTCCCCGCGGAAGTGTGTATTTCAATTCCATTTCCAACCATCCTTATTTTACTAAGTTTTTATTTTTTTAATAATTCCACTCCCTTTTTTGTGCTTTTTGTGGCTGTTACACCTTTTTGAGTGGACTCTTCAATCCAATGAAACAAGTTAAGCCATTTTTGCAAGCTTTTTTCTTTTAACCCTAAATCAACAAGGGTTAATGGCAGCTAGAAATCCCTTACCTTCAAAAACCTGTTATGCCTAATTCCTTTTGAAATACAGATCCATCGCTTCTTTCAAAGATGTTTTGTCGATAGTATGTCCACCTTTAAACTCTTTAAAGGTAAGATTATATCCATATTTTTCCAGTACTTCTTTTGCTTTCATCCCCGAATCAAATGGTACAGCTTTATCATCCTTACCATGTGCAATAAAAACATTCAATTCTTTTCCTTTCTTAAGCACTTTTTCAGGTAGAAATTCTGTCATTAATCCACCACCAAAGCCGATAATTCCTGTAAACTCTTTGGCATTTTCGATGCCCATCAGCAATGACATAAAGCACCCTTGCGAAAAACCAAATAAATAGGTGTTCTCTGTATTATATTTCTTCTGAAGTTCCTTCTTCAGATTAATCAACCCTACTTTCAAATCTCTGTAAGACTTCTCCATGATATCGCTACTGTCCGAAACCATCGGTGCCCAACTGAAGCCCTGTTTTCCTGCTCCCGGCAGAATATACGGAGCTTCTGGAAACACCACGATACAATCATATGCTGCCATAAATTTATGCAGCTTGGCAAAATCGCTTATATTGTCACCATAACCATGTAGTCCGATGATTAGATCATAAGTCATTTGCGGATCATAATTCCTGGGAAAGAATACCTTATACATCAAGTAGGACTTGACTGCATAAAATTCTTCTAATCCGGCATCCTTCTTTATTTCCGCATTCCATTTCTGCAAACTGTCCATCGCAGATTTAAATTCAATACTCGCTCTAACTTTATTAAAATCAGTATCCTGACTGATGTGCCCCAAGTTCTGAAATCCTGCTTTATAGGATTTGAGCAAAACTTTTGCTGCTAAATCCGGCTGATTCTTCAAGCCATAACAGCAGGCCAGATTATACAAGGGATTACTTTCATTAGGTTTGAATTGGAGGTAATAAAGATAGTTTTTAATGGATGTATCATAATCATTAGCCTGATATGCACGATTTGCTTCATTCAAATATTGATCCAAATTGATTTCTTTGATTAGGCCGATATCATCCGGATTAATCTTGGCTGGTGCATCATAAAACTGACCAAACGCCAGAACGATAAAACTCCAACATAATAAAAAAAGCATACTTTTCTTCATGATTCCTCCTATTTATCTTACTTAAAAATACTAAAATCCATTTTGCAAAACAGTTTGAAAGCATTACCTTCCATTTTTGCCGATCCTTTATAAACAGGAACACCATTTACTGCTGTGAGTAAATCGCAGTACTGTTTGAATAAAACAACTACATCATCATTTTCTGCATTGTTAAACCTTAAATGTATCTTCCAGGTTTTCCCCGGCAATTTCTCAAAATGATAGAGTATCCCCAAAGAAGCCAGATTCTCAACAATTTCCTCATACTGCGGATAAAGACTATTTTTACTCTTTTTGACAATATTGGCTATCGTCTTATGATCATCCACATCGATACTTGCCAGAACCAAAGACTTTTGCTCTCCTTCTGATATTTTTCCTTTAGTGCCAATTACCCACATCAAAATAAAATAATGATCCAGAGTAATGTTTTGTTGAATCTTCATAGAACAACAGGAAGTACCTAGTGTTGGATATGCAATTAAATAATCATAAAGCATTTCCAGAGTTTTTAGCTTTTTCCTGGACCATAGTATTTTAGCAGGAAAAGGAGTAAATTTAGGCTTTACGATTGCTTTACTTACCTTATCTCCCGCACTTGTACAATGCCCGCAATTACTTCCGCATCCTTCTGTATCATCTTTCATTTGACCCCCAAACTAGTAAAAGCATTGCTGAAATGTACAAAATTTGTCAATTAAGAAAAAAAGAGTTGACTTGAATATCTTATCCAGTAATTTCAAAATAGAGATTATAAGTGAGAGTGATATGATAAGAATATTAGTTATTGATGATGAAGAGCAAATTTGCTCGTTGATTTCGATGATGTTGGAAGAAAATGGTTATAAGGTAGAAACTGCCAACAATGGTAACGAAGCTATCAAAAAATTTACCGAAAAACCTTTCGATTTGATTATCACCGATTTAATGATGCCTGAAAAAGAAGGCTTGGAAACTATTATAGATTTGAAAGAAATCTATCCGGCTGTCAAAATTATTGCCATGTCCGGTGGGCTTCGTAATCAGGATGTTGATTTTCTTAAAACTGCCAAAATCTTTGGTGCAAGTATTACTCTTCGCAAACCTTTCAATACCCAAACACTCTTGAATGCTGTAAATGAAGTCCTGCAAAATCCCGTTACATGAAATTAAATTCCACTGAAAAAAACACTCTATTCTGGCTTTTAGTATCCACCTTTTTTAGCTCTCTAATAGTCACTCTTTCCACTATCCAGGATATTATCGCTAAAAAAGCTTTGCATAGCTTAGACTGGCAGTTGACTCTTTTGGCTATGATCTGGCCTTTATCCAACTTCTTCTCCATCTGGTGGGGTAAGATTCTCGAAAGAAGCAGAATCAAAACCAAATATTTCCTTATTGTCGCTTTTCTCGGCAGACTTGTTTTGGTCTTTGGTCTGTGGGTTAGCAATATGAGTGAATTTATTCTATTACTTACTGTCGTTTATTTTTTCAGTTCCCTCTTAATACCAGCACTGAACTCTCTTTATCAAACCAATTTCCGCAAAGAGATCCGGGGTAAATTATTCGGTTATACCGTCAGTCTGGGAACCCTTTTAAGCATGATCACGACTTATTTTGCCGGGCATCTTCTGGATGTGAATGAACAATTTTACAGACAGTTTCTCTTGTTTGCCGGGATCAGCGGATGTCTCAGTTGTCTGGTACTACCTCTGATCAAGAATACTAAAATTGATGAAGCAAGTGTTGTTCACGCTCCCTTATCCTTTAAAGAAGTCTTTCTTTCTCCCATTACCCGTTCTATGCAATTAATGAAATCGAATAAAGAATTTGCAATATTTGAAAGGAATTTCTCTCTATATGGTATGGGCTTTATTATGGTTATTCCCGTAATTCCCATCTATCTCGTAGAGCATCTGCACTTGAATTATACCAATACTTTCATTGCCAAAGGCGTTATATCTCAAGTCGGCATACTCCTTTTATCTCCTTTCTTCGGTAAACTTCTGGATCGCAAAGATGTATTTCATTTCACTTCTCTTGTCTTTGCCCTGCTGATGTTCTACCCTCTCGGCTTCATTGCCTCTATAGCTTTCCACTCCTTCGCTTTGAAGGTTGCTTTTGTTTATCTTGCTTATTTATTATTCGGAGTTGCCATGTCCGGAGTTAATATTGCCTGGTCCATGGGCTCTATCAGCTTTGCCGGTAAAGAAGATGCCTCCATGTTTCAAAGTGTGCACGTAACTCTGACAGGCGTACGAGGCCTGATTGCACCCTTCCTCGGCTTTATTATCCTGCGTACCTTTGGTTTAACCTCTGTCTTTGTCGTGGCTTTTCTGTTTCTGGCTACAGCATCCTTCCTCAGCTACAAACAATACAAATGTAAAAAAAATAACCTCGACTCCTGCAGAGGATGGAATTGGTTTTGGAATTAAATGAAAACTGAAAATATAATATCTCTGGAAAATATCACCAAACAATACCCCGATAAAATCCTCTGGGAAGAATCCTCCTTCGGTATTCACAAGGGAGATAAAATCGGCCTCATGGGTGTCAACGGCTGCGGTAAAACTACTTTCCTGAAAATCCTCACCGGGAAAGAACATCCCGACTCAGGTACTATCACTGTTCAAAATAATCTTAAAATCGGCTACCTCTGCCAAATTCCTGAACTCGATCAGCAACTCTCTATCTACGAACAAATTTATCACTCTGATAATCCCGAATTCCAACTCCTTAGAGAATACAATAAACTTATCGAAACTGCCAGTCTATACCCGCATGACGAATTCATGCTTCTTCAACAAAAACTCATGGATGAAATGGAAAGAAAACAGGTCTGGGGTATTGAAGTCAGAGCCAAAAGCGTTCTCAATCGGCTTGGCTTCGATGATATCACAAAAAAAATAGCAACTCTTTCCGGCGGACAAAAACGCCGGGTCGATCTGGCTCAGGTTATCATCGACGAACCTGACTTGCTTATTCTCGATGAACCTACCAATCATCTCGATATGGATACCATCGAATGGCTCCAGGAATTCCTCATTAATTTCAAGGGTACAATCATCTTTGTTACTCATGACAGGTATTTCCTCGATGCTGTGTCCAATATGATCATGGAGATCGACAGTGGAAAAATCAGGTTTTATGAAGGTAATTATTCCTATTATCTGGAACGGAAACAACTGGAACTCGTCGATCTGCAAAGAAAAGAAACCCGCCGTAAAGCCCAGCTCTCCAAAGAATTGAAATGGCTCAACAGAGGTGCCAAAGCCAGAGCCACCAAACCTAAAGATCATATAGAAAGAGTTAAAGAACTCATCGATAAATCTTACCTTACCGAAAATCAGGAACTGGATATCTCCTTCCAAACCAAACGCTTCGGCAAAACTATTCTCGAAATTAAAAACATTACTTTCGGATATGATAAACCTTTACTCAAAAACTTCTCTCATGTCTTTCAAAAATTCGAAAGAATCGGTGTCATTGGTAAAAATGGCTGTGGGAAAACTTCTCTGCTTAAAACTGTTTTGGGTGAACTCGAACCCCTGGAAGGAAATATCAAGGTCGGTGCGAATACCGTCTTTTCCTACTACCGTCAGGAAGATAAAGACATGGATCCCAAACTGACTGTCCTCGAGTATATCCAGCAGCAGGCAGAATTCATTCGTACCAAGGATGGAGTTCAACATTCCGCCTCCGATATGCTCGATAAATTCCTCTTCTCCGGTAAAACCCAATATTCTAAACTCGGCAGCCTCTCTGGCGGTGAAAAGAAAAGACTCAACCTTCTCAGATCCCTCATGTTCGGCTCAAATTTCATTATTCTGGACGAACCTACCAACGATCTGGATATTCGTACTCTGGAGATTCTTGAAGACTATCTGGATGCCTATGACGGCTGTTTACTCGTCGTCTCACATGACAGATTCCTTCTGGATCGGGTTACAGACTTTCTGTTCATCTTTGAAGAGGGAAATGGTGTACGCAAATTCCCAGGAAACTATTCGGATTATCTGCTCGTAAAACGCTATTATGAAGAAGAAAAAGAACGAAAACCGGAAGTCAAACGCGAAATTACCCGGGCCGTAAAGAAGATGTCCTACAAAGACAGTCGCGAATTGGAACTTGTGCATCAGAAAATTGAGGAACTCGAAGGTACAAAACTCGCTCTTAACAACAAACTGGCCACAGAATCTGCCACCCTTACTTTAGATGATTATTCTGCCATCTCCAACCAATTGAACTCTATCGAAGATGAACTCATAGAACTCCTCATCAAATGGGAAGAACTGGAAAGTAAAGTATAATTTCCTATCCCGCGTCCATTTTGTCCAGATAGTCCATAAAGTCCATTTAGTCCATTCCCTCAAAACCATCTGTTTTCTATTTCCCATGTTTATTGCACTACTTCTTCACATCCATTAAACTTGGCAAATGCTTCCAGTACTTTCTGAAATCTATTATCAAATGCTGATGTTACTTTAAATCCCGGTTCAAAATAAAGTTTGCGAATAACTAATATTCCTTCTTTTCTATCTGCTTTAGCATCCAGTCTACCCACAAATTTATTCTTCCAAAGAATCGGTAAAACAAAATAACCATATTTCCGCTTTGCTTCCGGGACATAGCATTCCAGAGTATAATCAAAGTCGAAGATTTCCTTCAGTTTTTTTCGGTTAATGATCAGATTATCGAAAGGTGAAAGAAGATATACCTGGTTCTCTAACTTTGTTTCCCGATTCAGATAGTCCGGATAGGTATAATAGACACATTTTTCAAAACCTTCCACCTCTACTTTTATTATCTCCTTACTCTCACACATTACAGGTAAAACCTTTTTAACTTCGGCCTTGTGCCTGGTAAACATATTGAAATTTATCTCCTGTTCTGAAACAACTCCATGTGCTTCAATTGCCCGGCGAACCTGAAACTCTCCCATCTCCAAAGCAGTCGGAACCGTGATATCAATATGAACAGGTAAAACCCTTTCCGTGAGATCATATACTCTCTGAAACTTCCTTCTCTCAGTCACCATCAGTTTCCCGCTCCAGAATAAGAGTTCCAGAGCAATCTTAGCCGGCTTCCAGTTCCACCAGCCAACGTCACCTTTTTTTCTTGTGGGTGCTGCAAAACTGGCTGAATTTAAAGGTCCTTCTTCTTTGACTTTATTATAGACCAGATCCATTACTTCACCGTGATCTTTGAACCATTTACCTTCCCAGCCATTCTCCTGAGGAATAGTATCCATGCGGGGCCGGTAAAACCTGTATTCATCCATCGGCAGATAGGAAGCAGCATGACCCCAGTATTCAAAAATAAGACGGTCTTTCTGCAGTTCATCTAAATACTCCGGTTTATATTCCGGCATCCGGTTCCATAGAGTGTGGTGATGTGCCCGTTCGACTACCTGCAGTGTGTCGATCTGGATATATCCCAGACGTTGGATTATCTCCAGAACTCTGTCTTTCCCTTTTCTTCCTTTGGGAAAATCCAATTGCCTCGCTATATGCAGGTTCTGCATTAATTCTTTGGAAATCTTTTCAGACATTATTCTCCCTTATTCCATTCAATTTATATTCTTAACAGATCATTGAATGCTAAACTAGTATTAAAAATCAGACGGCAATTACTCAGATAACTGCCTGTCAATTATCCTCTTGAGAGGAGTACCCGCGGAGCGGGGGAGGTGTGTCACATCCCGCCTTTTTTTGCAAATTCATTACTTATTTCAGCAACAACATTTTCCGGGTTATCGTTTTATTACCTGTTTTCAGCTTATAAAAATACACTCCTGAAGCACAAGGTTGCTTGTCTGCATTTTTCCCATCCCAGGTAATGTTATGGGTTCCTTGGGGTAAAACTCCATGCTGAAGTGTCTTGATTAACTGTCCCTTAATGTTGTAAATTGACAAGTCAGTCTGTGTTGCTGAAGGTAAATTGAATGATATATTGGTAACAGGATTGAAGGGATTAGGATAATTTGTCAGACATATTTCATCAGGTTCTGGCAGACATGGGCTGTTTCCAAGGAAGGTAAAGTTGTAAATATCTAACAGATCCCATATACTGTTTGTTGTCCAAAAATGATTATTTTGATCAAGTGCCAAGACCCATGAACCAAAACCCGGCGTTCCAAATATTTCATTTGAGAACCCTATAGATGACCAGTTGCAGTAATCATATTTTACAATATTACCCTGACTATCAACAAAATACAAATTACCCTCATTATCAGGATGAATAAAATAGAAATTTTCGAACAGTGGATCAGGTGTTGTCGGAACATATTCCATTAATGTGCCATTACTGAATTTAAAAATTTTATAGCTTGTCAGCCAGAGATCATTATTTGTATCCTCATAAAGGCTGGCGATAGCATAATCGGAGTATTCATACATTCCAAAGTTGGCAAAAGTATATGTCTCGAAATCTGATCCGGTAAACTTTATAAATTTACCTCTTGCACCTATCCAAACCACTCCATTTGCACCACAGGTAATGGAATAGTATTCTAAATCCGGTAAATTAGAATTTTCTAAATCATAGACTGTCCAATTTTCACCCGAAAATTTTACCAATTTTGGACTATTCGTTAGTATCCAGAGACAATTATTTGCATCCAGAGATATGTTAATTATCCCATCATCACTTATACCTGAGTTGGAAGAATTATAGGATGTCCAAGTTGAGTTTTCATATTTAATAATTCCGGAATTGGTTGTAGTGAACCAAATTTTAGAGGAATTTTCAACCAGAGCATATGATACATCATTCAAGGGCACTCCGGTGTTTAAATTAGTATAATAGGTTTTTACGTTGTCAGAAAGTTTAAGAACTCCACCCTTATAAAATACTATCCATTTATTATTCTTTGTATCTGATTTTATATCAGAGATATATCCACTCAATGGTTGTAAATCAGCTATTGTTTGAGCATAAAGAGTATCATCAATCACTGTCAGGATATTTTCGAAAGATTCGGAATTTATACATCTGATGTGACCGTTTTCATCAAAATGAATATTGTTAACGCACCATAGATTAACTCCGGAAGGTGATAGCAAATATTGAGTCCAGTTTTGATTGTCGTATTTAAATAACCCTCTATCTGCACAAATCCACTTGTTGCCTGCAGAATCAATGAGAATATCACCCACTAGCTGCGGATAAGCTCCCATTTCATTTTCAGAATAAAGGATCCAGCTCTCTCCATTGTACTCGGCAACTCCTTCGTTACCTCCAACCCAAATATGATCATTCTCAAAAGCTACACCACCAATAAATTCAAAAAAATGTGCCGGCAATCCTGTATTTTGAGAATTATAAACAGTCCAGGTTGTTCCATCAAATTTAACAAGACCTCCGCTACTGTATATCATGGAAATCCAGAGATTATTTTCATTATCGAAATTTAATTTATCAAAATACAATCCTGGAAGTTGTGAGTTTTCCGGCGTATAAACAGTCCACTCGTCGTTGTAAAAGTGGATTAGCCCTTGTGCCCACGCACCGATCCATATTCCTCCCTGATTATCCGCTAACAATGTCGATATGCTGATTGCCGTTATAGGGGAATTGTCATGATAATAAGTTGTCCAGTTAGTGCCATCATACTTTATTAAGCCATTTTGAGCAGTTCCAAGCCAAAGATTTCCATAAATGTCTTTTGTTATGACATTAATATCTGTTCCGTTTATTCCGGTATCATTTTTGTCAAAAAAGATATAACTGCTATCTGCAAAATTCCATTTGTAGAGTCCTTTAAATGTAGCAATCCAGTATTGATTCCCATCTTGACACATGTCGATAATTAAATCACCAAATGAGTATTTTTCATAATCAAAACTTTGAGCAAAACAGTTCAAGATAATTATCATGAATATTAAAATCAGAATCATGTTTTTCATATTATTCTCCTATTCTACCTCATTTTTTAACCATAGTTTAACCGTATAATATTGCTTTACCGATATTTTATTGTCAACTACTTTTTGATTAATCAGTTAAACCTCTACTGCACAGTTCGGGTTAAACATATGATTGATTTTTAGCTGCTTTCAGGAGTTCTTTCTTTTGAGATACTTCTATAATAGTTTCTCTTTCTTCAAAACAATCTTCTCCATTATTTCTCCCTTCAAAACTGATAATTCAATCTCTGAACAAGCTTTGTTAAACAACAGTTCGCTCAGCTCTTTATTACTGATTTGCTCAACAGACCGGCCATTAATCAGGGACACTGTTGTGTTTAAATCCAGTCCGGATTTATCAGCAGGAGAATTCGGCCAGATTCCTATTATTAGAAATTTTCCTTTGTTGATTACGATATTTAAGCCTGTGCTGAATTCAACACTATTGGGAGAGGGTACAGTTTCAGTCAACAGTACCTGCTTATTGACAAAATTGAGTTGTGTCAGATAGTTTTCGAGAAAGAATTTACCAATCAGGATAGTGTCGTCCTGAATCATAGAAGGCAGGTCGGCAAAGATTATCAGGACATTGTTTAACTCAATATCGCCAAGCTTAAGATTTTTTGCCCGATATAGGTAATTATCTGTTTTGGAAGTAAAGGGCCATTTGGCAAAGAACCCTATGGCTTTAACTGCTTTATTCTTTTCTTCAGGTGATAGTTTATCCATAGCCGAGACAGGACATACAATAGGAAAACTCAACCCTGTATCCAGCATTGCTTTAAATTTGTTTCCGTCAAGAGTGGCGGGTACAGTGGGAAAATACGGCATAATTATGCTCATCTTCATCAAATGGTCGTTAGCATTATTCTTTTTGAGTATTTGCGGTTTAGCAAAGCGTATTTCACTTCTTTGATAATCAATAGTCGTATTGAAATGCCTGATAAAGTTTGAACCGATCATTCCGTAAATTGGTTTATTTGTGATCTTAAAAGTATCGGCAAAAGGAATCAGCATATAGTTCAAATCCTTTACGATCAAGTTGTTCAGATTAGTCTCTTTGACTTTTCCCAATTTCACTTTTCCGAAAGCAGTTTTAACTTCTAAATTCTTTAAATTATCAACCATGCTGGTATCCATCATCGTAACGCCACCTGTATCAAAAATGAAACTACAGGGATAACCGTCTAAAACAGGTTCAATTATTATCGAATGTGAATTTATTGTCTCAAATGGTACAATAATTGGTTCGGTTGGAACAACAGGTTTTCCACCTGTGAGTTTAGTAAACATATTCCTCTTTATAGAAGCACAGCCTGCAATTATCAAAATAACAATCAATCCAAGAATTAAAAATTTCATTGTAACTCTCCTTTAGAAAGTAGAGTAAAATATTATCTCAGCCTGTCAAGTTTTGAAATAAAAAAACAGCCGTAATTTTACAATCACGGCTGTTCAATTATCATCTTCTTTATTAGAATTTCGTAGTTAATTCTACACGGGCTCCATTAAAGGGAGCAGTGTTATGACAGACTCCGTTACGGCAGACTTTTCCGCCTTTTTCTTTACCTACAAAGACTTTGAGACTGGTGTTCTCCTGTATGGGAGCCGATACTTCAACTCCGATATAAGGATTACCTTTAAATAAATCTTTCTGATTCCTGATCGCATGAGCAGCAAGCAAGGATACGGAGCATTTACTGAAAGATACATCATACTGTATGCTCGGTTCGTAGCCAAAAGATTTCTCTGTTTCTTTATACGTAACTGTATCAACAACAACTATATCTTCTTGAGTGTGTTTTGTAAATTTGTGATGATATTTAAATGTATTCGGTAATTCAAAAGCTGTGTAATCCAGAATTAATGCAGGGTTAATTTCATTTTCACGTACAGTTCTGGCGAGTATTGATTCTGTTTTATACCGCCATTCAACCTCAGCTTTTACATCAATTTCTCCCATTGCTGTTTTAGCTTCCAGATACAAATTCTCTCCCCTGGTATTAAAATTGCGATTCCAGGCCTTAGCATAACTCACCATATATTCTGACTCCATGTCAGGATTGTACTTCAATTCCTGCAAAAAACCTTCTTCTTTGTCTAATCCGTCCGGATTGCCAACAACAAGTTCATCATAATGATTCAAAGTAGGAAGATCCATAAAACCATATTTAAAGAGATCATAGTTTTTATAACCTGAAGTGTAAGTAAACTTGCCTAAATAAAGGTTCATGTTCGAATACCAGGCATAACCAATCTTTCTGGGATCATCATAAGGATGATAGGTCTTTGTATGGGCATACTCGGTATTCCAGTCTAATAAAGTTGAATTAATTGTGACTCTGCCACTCACAACTGTTTGATTATTATATTCCATCGCATAGTCACCGGGAACTACCAGATAATGAAAAGAAGATACGTTTCCTGCAAGTTTAATAGCAAAATTATGGCTTCCATCCGAAGGATTAGCCAGAGAAAGCCAGTTTTCATTTACTACAGGGATTAACGTTAATTCTACATCAGCTCCGGATGCAATATCATTTTTTCTCACATCAAAAGCCAAATTATCAGTTCTCGCCAGACCATAAAGACCTTTGAATGAAAATATTCCCTGATTATATTTTACCAATGCTCCATCAAGACGATTATCCTTGTCTGCATAACGATCCTCATAAGCATGAAAAATCATACCCGATCCAAAACTCTCTTCTATTGTTCCGCCATATACAAGCATATTATCGGTTTTGTAAGATAAAAATCTTTCGGACCATTCTGCTTTCACACGATTATTTCTACTGTTTTCATCGTAACTCAAATCACCTATTAATTGAGCAGAATCACTTTTATATTCCGGCAGGAAAGCCAGGAATTTCATACCGAAAGAGAATTTGTTGTAATCCAGACGGAAATTGAATCTGTCTGAAAAGTAGTTTTTCAGGGAATCCTGATCAGCTCTGTAAGTATATATTCCTTCATTAAGGCCTGTGATATTAAAGTTTTCCTGAGCAAAAACAGGCAGTAATGCACACAGGCAAAAGAGTACTAAGATAATTTTCTTCATTGTTAAACCCCTCAATTATTTTTTCAGTAACTTGATGATCGCTTCTTCAAGCTTCTTTTCATCGCCCTTGATATAACCGGAATGCTCATAAACTATTTCGCCTTTTTCATTTACGAGAAAAGTTCTGGGCAATTCGGTCACATTGAGCATTTTCTGCAGATCTTTGGCATCATCAAACAGAGTAACAAACGAGAATTTCTGGGATTTTATGATAGATTTTGCTTTGTCTTTATTTTTAGGAATGTCTGCACATACGGCAACAATGGTAATGTCATTTTTGTACTTCTTCTGAATTTTATCAAATTCTGGTAAAGCTTTTAAACAGGGACTGCAAAAGCTGGCCCAAAAATCAATAACGATAGGGCCTTTGGCAAGTAAGTCCGCAGACTTAACTTTGGCTCCGCTCAAGTCTTCCAAAGTAAATGGTTTAATTTTTTCGACTGCTGATATACATACCAGCAAAGACATGATGATCAGGATAAGTGCTATTTTCTTCATTTCGACTCCCTATTTTATTTTATTCAATGCTTCTAAAACAATCTGTTTTGTGATGATCTCCGGTAACACAATCGGATTGGTTTCGCCAGGCACATAAATCGCATAAACAGGAACTCCTGCTCTGCCGTAGGACTGGATCCACTTACCGACAACCTCATCTTTATTGGTGTAATCAGCTTTAAAAAGATTAACTTTTTTTGCGGTTAAAACTGCTTCGATCTCATCGGTATATAATACGGTGTTTTCATTAACTTTACAAGTCATACACCAGGCTGCTGTGAAATCTATAAACACAGGTTTCCCTTCGGCAATCAGTTTTTCTATTGCTGCAGGATCGAAATTCTGCCAATTACCTTCTTTCTCTGCCTTTAGTTCGGTTCCTGGTGCTGCTTTTTTAAAGTTCAGGGTATATTTGATGCCAACTGCCAGAATCAATACTGCTAAGATCAAACCGATCCAATGGGTTCTTACAGATAATTCGGGGTGAGTCATTCTGCCATATAACCAGCAGGATAAAGCTAAAACAAGCAAATACACCAGAATATTCAAGAGATTTTGACTGCCTACCTGGGCCAGTACAACAGTGATCAGCCAGATCGCTGTAGCCAGAAGCAGGAATCCCATGAATTCCTTGAAAATATTCATCCATTCGCCAGGACGGGGTATTTTTTTGATCGCTTTAGGCCAGAAAGCTAATATAAGGAAAGGTAATGCCAGACCTAAACCGACTGATAAAAAGATCAAAATGATCGAATGAGCCGGTTGGGTAAAAGCAAAACCGAGAGCTGCACCTAAAAGAGGAGCTGTACACGGGGTCGCTAAAACTACTGCAAAAACTCCACTCATGAAAGAGCCGGTAAAACCGCCCTTGCTGGAGGCTTTTGCTGCTACATTCATTCCGGGAGCACTGATGATAAATACATCAAACAGAGATAATGCAAATACAAAAATTACACTCAAGAGGATAATAACAAAGGTGGGACTCTGGAATTGAAATCCCCAGCCTATCAGTTCTCCCGATGATTTTAATACTATTACCAAAACTGCCAATATTAAGAAAGATGCCAGAATTCCTGCAGTATAGGCAAATGAATGATGCATGATCGCTTTTTTATCTTCATGACTTTGCTTGACGATACTCAATGCTTTGATTGATAATACTGGTAATACACACGGCATTACATTCAGGATAATTCCGCCGACAAAAGCCATTAATAGAAATTTAAGAAACTTTAAATAGTCAGTACTGCGGGGCAATACAGTTAGGGGAAGTGCTTGTTCAACTTCCTGAGGCATGAAACATGATCCGGTATCCAAACAAAATTGGTATCCTGTTCTTACTTTTAAATCGACTTTTCCTTCTTTAAAAGAATTATCAATTGTGAAAGTCTTTTCCAAAGTTACACTTTTTTTGTAAGTGGTTACACCTTCCGGAGTTTTGTCACCCTGCGGATAGACAGTTTTTTCCCACACTATTCCAGAAATTGAGTCAACTGTAACATATAAATAATCTTCCTGCAGACCTGCATGTTGGGAATCCGGGATCGCAATAGTAACCTTTAGTACACCTTTTTCTCCGGCTTTGAGTTTTGCCGGTTCAATGACAGCTTTTACTACATTGGTCTGGGCTTCGACCAAGCCCAAGGTTAAAAAGAGCAAAAGCAATGCTAAGCACACTTTGCTAAAGAGTAATTTCATCCTACCTCCTTAGATATTTATTCTTTATTTTGAGGTGCAATTTTTATTCCTAATTACAGAAAAGGGCAGACTTCTCTGTCTGCCCCTATAAATACGAGAAATTATCTTACTGTTTAGCAGTCGCTTTTCTCATCACTAACTACTAACCACTAACCACTAACTATTAACCAGCTTGCTTTGCTCAGGCTGTTCATTACTGCCCACTGCTAACTGTAATACGACAATTCCAGATCCTTCAGTACTCTGTTGATATCCCGGATCTTATCCATCATATCTCCCGAGTTTCTCTTTAGATCAGCACTGACACTCGTGATACCGTCTGCTTTAGCGAGGGAATCTCTGGCATCCAGAACCAGTTTTTCCACACCGGTTACGATATCATTCAGGGCAACAACAGTGAAGTTGATCTCTTCTTTAATATTGTCAAAAGCATCTTTTGATTCATTACTGGATTGATTTGCCACCTTCATCTGCCCGATTATGCCATCGAGAGATTCGTGGATCTTATTAGCATTGTCTGCTGTAGAATTGGCTAATTTCTTGATCTCGTCTGCAATTACTGAGAACCCTTTGCCGTATTCTCCGGCATGCACTGCCTGGATCTTGGCATTGAGAGCCAATAAATTGGTCTGACTGGAAATATCATTGATAATGTTGATAATGGTTAACACCTTATCGACATTGGTATATACATCAGAGATGATCTGGGTGGTCTGGGTAATTTTGGCATCACCTTCCTGGGTGATTTTTTTCAGATCATGAATTGAATTCTTTCTCTCAACAGCTGTGTGAGCAATTTTTTGAATAGACTCATTGATTGTGGTAAATGAATACATTAAGTCTTCCAGATGTTCATTCTGGGTACCCATATCTCCGATCATGTGATCTATGTTGTTTAATTCAGAAGCAGCTTTTGTAAGCTCCCTGGTGGTCATTTCCATGTTTTTCATTCTCTTCTCATTCATAACATCCATTTGACCACTGAGATAGAAATGGCAATTTTCTTTTTTATTCAAATTGTGATAAACTGCGATTGCCATGGCTTTACATTCATTATAACCGCAACTCGCACAATTTTTGATATCATCTTCATTGAATTTGTTCATGGAACGCATCACATTGGTAATAGTTCTGTCATCCGGGATATTGATCGTATTGTTGGAGGAGAGGTTAGTATATTTTCTGCCATAGAGGTTAGGTTTCCAATATTTATTAACAGTTTGCTGAACTTTTGCCAGATCAATTTCCTTTGCACCTGATTCGGTATAGTACTTCATCATGTCTTTTTTGCGTTGTTCAACATAGTATTCCAACTCATCTTCATGCTTGTGCTGAGAAGGTGTACCTGTTCCACCGTTACAGCCGAGTTCGCAATTAAGACAGTCAATGATCAAAGGATTTCTGCCTTTTTTGATCTGTTCATTCAAACCATCCAAATAATGATAAATTATGTTTCCTTCAATCTTTCTGGTACTTTCCTCGATACCCGGTACTTCCCTCATGGCCGTACGCATCAGCCCACCAGGAGTGGAAAACAAAACAGCTCTTTCTGCGGGATCATTATCATAATCTGAAGCAGGATAACTCTTTAAATTGATTCTATTAGATGTCAGATGTTCCTGGATTTTTGTAATAGTAACATTAAAATCACCAATGCCAACTTCGTCAAACTCTCTTCTTTTTGCAATACAGGGCGATACGATTAGCATTTTATGATTCCGGTATTGCGGATAAAATTCTTTCACCATTTTCATAGTGTGCATCATCGGACTGTCTGCCGGAGCCAGATGAGGTAATAATTCCGGATGATATATTTCAATATAGGTTACAATTGCAGGGCAGGGTTGGGCGATCACTGTCTTGGGATTATTCTTGGTGACATGATCCAAATAGGTTTTTACTGTTAATTCCGCTCCAAAACTGACATCAAAAACAGCACTTACTCCAGCGGACTTTAACCAGCCGTTCAGATTCAGATAGGCATCAGGAAAATTGGAGGCCACAGCCGGAGCTACGATTGCTACTACATTCTCTCTTCTTCTCAGTGAAGCCATTGCTTCATCAAAATCATCTACAATTAATCTTGCTTCATGCGAACAGGCTTCAATGCATCTGCCGCACCCGATACATAAATCCTCATTAAGATGAATGAAATCACCACTCCCGTCATTACAGAATTTAACCGGGCAAACAGCAATACATTTGTGACAATTGACACATTTGTCTTCATTGATCTTAATAACTTTTGCAAGTTTCATCTTTCCCCCAATTTTTAGCATAAATATATTAATCTGAGTTAAACTTCTGAAAAGAAAAATAATTGTAAAGAAATATTTTCGCAAAATGAAGAAAAATTTATAATTAGGTCAAATTTCTTTTATTGACACAAATAGGATTTTCGTCAGTTTGCCCTTGGAGGTTAACTATATGAAACAAGAGTTGATACGCAATTTTTGCATAATAGCTCACATAGATCATGGTAAATCAACTTTAGCAGACAGGTTTTTAGAAGTTACCAAAGTTATTGACAAGAGAAATGCCGTTGCACAGGTATTAGACGACATGGATCTGGAAAGGGAAAAAGGGATCACCATTAAATCACATGCCATCCGCATGCTGCATGATTACAAGGGTGAAACATATACATTGAATTTGATCGATACTCCCGGCCATGTTGACTTTTCTTATGAGGTATCCAGAAGTTTGGCTTCCTGTGAAGGAGCTTTGCTTTTAGTGGATGCTGCACAGGGTATTGAAGCTCAAACCATGAGTAATCTGTATTTAGCTATGGAAAACAATCTGGAGATCATTCCTGTGATCAACAAAATTGATCTGCCGGCTGCTGATGTGGAAGGAACAGAACATGATATTATGGAAATCATGGGTGTGGATAAAGAAAGTATTTATAAGATCAGTGCCAAAGAAGGCATAAACATTTCTGCTTTGCTTGATGGTGTGATCGAACATGTCCATATTCCGTATGGAGATAACAACAAACCCGTGAAAGCCTTGATATTTGATTCTTATTATGATACTTACCGTGGTGTTGTAATTCTGATCAGAATGTATGACGGAGAATTAAAAAAAGGTGAAAGCATCAAAATGCTCTCCAATTCCAAAGAATATCAGATCGAGGAGATAGGTTATCTGGGACTTAAACTGGAGCCCAACGACGGTCTTACAGCAGGTGAAGTCGGATATATTATCGCTAATATCAAAGAAGTGGCAGATGCCAGAGTCGGTGATACAATCACGACAGCTTTTCAGGGTGTGACAGAACCTCTGCCAGGATTTCAGGATCCCAAACCCATGGTTTACAGCGGAATCTTCCCTCTCAATGGAGAAGATTATGAAAATCTGCGTAATGCTATGGCCAAACTTAAACTGAATGATGCATCCTTAGTATTTGAACCAGAGAATTCCTTAGCTTTAGGTTTCGGTTTCCGTTGCGGATTCTTAGGCATGCTCCATCTGGAAATCGTGAAAGAACGCTTATACAGAGAATACGGGGTAGCTGTTATTGCTACTACTCCCAGTGTAAAATTCATTGTCACGACTACCGACGGTAAAGAAAAAATTGTTTATAATCCGATCGATATGCCTGAGCCTGTTAAAATTGAACATATTCAGGAACCTTTCATGGATACCGAAATAATTGTTCCCACCGACTTTGTGGGGAATATTATGAAACTTGCCCAGGAAAGACGCGGTATTCAGAAAAATATTCAGTATATTGATGATAAAAGAGTCTCTCTGCATTATGAAATGCCTCTGATAGAGATCATTTTTGACTTTTATGATAAATTGAAATCAGTGAGTAAAGGCTATGCTTCTTTGGATTATGCTTTCAAGGAATATCGTATGGCTAAAATTGTGAAAGTTGATATTTTGATCAATGCTGAAAAAGTCGATGCCATGACCTTTATGTGCCATATCGATAAAGCTTATGACTGGGGTAAGAGCGTCACCGAGACTCTTAGCGAAGTCATACCCAAACACATGTTCAAGATTGCTTTGCAGGCTTCCATCGGTTCCAAGATCGTAGCCAGAAGCACCATCAATGCTATGAAGAAGAATGTGTTAGCCAAGTGCTACGGCGGTGACATCACCAGAAAGAAGAAATTGCTCGAAAAGCAGAAAGAAGGAAAGAAGAAGATGAAGGAAATCGGCTCAGTATCGGTTCCTCAGGAAGCTTTCCTGGCTGTACTGAAGACAGACCGAAGTTAATTATTAATTATCAATTATAAATTATTAATTGGAGTGGGTTTTGAGAGATCAAAACCTACTTTTTTTGTTTAATTTTTGAGTTAAACATAGGTAATGGACAAAATGGATTTTATGGACACTATGGACGTGGAAAACAGGAAGATGCTTTATATTTGCAACTATGTGTGGCTAAAGGGAAGCTAAAGAGAAGCTAAAGAGAAGGAGGTTTGATGTTTTTTCTTTTTTAGTAATTGAAAAGTGTCCCATCAGTTACACAATACCTACTCACCCCCTAATACTTGCCTGCGGGTTTTAATAATTTCTCTTCTCTCATTAATAATTAATAATTAGAAACTGCCTGCGGGTTTTAACATTTTCCTCCAAACTCTCAACCGATTAAGCTCACTCGGATCCGCGATCATCTGCAAAATCTGCGTCATCCGCGTTCTATTAAACGTCTCTTGCTGATGCCTATCTGCAAGCAAAAAGGGTGCAATTTCTTGCACCCTAATCTCGTTACTTGTTACTCGTCACGCTTTACACGTCACTCGTCATTATTAAAACTCGTATCATATAGCTACCAGTCTGAGAGCATCAACATCTCCAGTATGATACCTGTAAAATATGCTGGACGCTAATCCTATTTCATTAACAACATTTTCTTCACTTGTGTCTTTCCACCGGATGTTAATCTGGAGAAATAAACACCGGACGATACATTCTTATTGGAACTGTTCTTACCATTCCAGACGACTTTATGTCCACCCATCGGCATGGTTTCGTTTATCAGTGTTTTTACTTTCTGTCCTTTGATATTATAAATAGATAATTCAACCTTGCCGTCAGCTGGAATGCTGAAAGAAAGTGTTGTCTCAGGATTGAAAGGATTAGGATAATTCTGATTCAAGGTCATTTTTGTAACTGGAGGAACAGTAACTAAATGATTACCTGTTCTGATTGATTCCAGTAACTTGTCAGTTGTTTCTCTGTGTTGTTTAACAGATTGAGGATAGAGTGATGCATATTTTCCTTTAGCTGAACATCCGGATTCAAGATATGTATTACCAATATCAATCACTGCATAGCAGGAATCTTCGTAAGATGGGTTATTATCCAGAATGCTTTCATATATTTCCAAAGCTAAAGAATAATTCTCTATAGACCTCTTTATGAGGGCCTTATTACAGAGAAGTGAGTTATGCATTATTCCCAGTGAATCCTCCTCTAATTCCTGATTCAAATAGAATTCAAAATTACTCAGGGTTTCTGTTTCAAGATAACATTTATACAGACAAGATAAAGATAGTACTTTTTCGGAAAGTACCGTGTCATTAACACAACTTTCAAAAAGTGGAATTGCTTCTGAATATTCATCATTATTAAGAAGTTCACAAGCTTGTTGGAAAACTGACATTTCTTTCGAAAACTGAGTAGGATTAATACTTGTATCCCATGGATTATAGTCAATTGAGCGGAATACATTAAATTTCGCTTCTATGTCTGTTTGGTTATTTGATCCCCACCAATTGTATTGAGCTTTTATTCTGGGACATCTGTTTCCTGTCTGGATATTATAGTTGAGATTTGATACAAAATTATTATGCTTTTCATTCAAATCCGGGCAGGATGAGTCCATATATAATCCTACATTGTTAAACGAAATAGAGTTATTTTCATAAGTTTGATAAATCCCAATAAAAGGAGTAGCATTGTGATAGCAGGTAATTCCATAGTTATTGTTTTCAATTTTGTTAGAAGAAATGGTACTCAGATTATTGTAAAAACTTATGCCTGTGTCATTATTAGTAAATTTATTGTATTGAATATCAATATCTGTTCTATCAGAAATATTTAATCCTTTTGCAGCATTTGAAATGTCACAGTAGTTTAGTGTACCTTTTGAATCATTAAGGAAACTTAGATCTTTCCAATAGCTTTTTTTATTGAACATTCCTTTAATACTGATTCTGTTATCACGCTGGCCAATAGCAGTTAGTTTTCCTTCAACCTTAATATTAGATGCATATTCCAATCTTATTTCTACTCCAGGATTGATATTCACAGTATATCCATATGGAATTGACAGACCATTTTTAATGACAGCATCATAATTAATATCCAAATCAGAAGTCACTTCTCTAGGAATTGGCTGATAATATGTGCCCGTTCCTCTTGCGTCTCCTCTTTGATTTGCCCAATCTACAAGCGGATAGCGAAACGATACTTCACAGGTTGAAATTGTATTGCCACCTTGTAACCAAAAGGCATCAATCCGATCTTCCCCAAAAACACTTCCTGATGTCATACATTGAATTGGTTGTCGTCCGACATCAAAGAATTTTCCAGGAATTTCATTACCGGAATTGTCATAACTGTTAACATAATAGATTATTGAGTGTTGCTCTGTGTTATGAAAATAGTAATCATGTTTATAGGTAACTACATCATTAAGCCCATCCCCCGTTATATCTGCTATCACAGTCGGATAGTAATCTTCAAAAGGCCGTGTTGGATTTATAAAAAATCGGAGTATTTCACCTGTTTGCAGGGACAAAATCCGATGATCAGCACTTCTCATTAGTTCCAAACCCGGATTACCTGAATCATACTCTCCAACTGCAAGTACACCTTCAGCCTGGTGTTGAAAATAAAAATTATATAACAAAAAGTTTGCAGATAGTTCTTGATCCCATACTTGAGTAAATGTGTTACTGCTAAGATCATAACAAAATGTGTTATAATATTGATTATAATTGACATCATACTTATAGACAGAAAAAAAAATCCTATTATAGTTAATATTGTCTAACATTGTTTTCGCTAAAACTATGTTAGAACATGTGCCATGCGGCCATTCAAAACTTATTTCATCAAGCGATATAAAGCTTGAATTTAACTGAAATGAAGAATTGTCAACATCCATAGATAACTTAAAAATATAAACATAGCTAAGATGAGTATTTCTATCAGTAGCTATACTTAAAAACACCATTTTCTTTTGTGGATCGTTATCCACTTTTCCAATGGCAATATCTGAAACGTATTTGTATTTAAGAGTATTATTTGATGTCTCAAAAACTCTATGGCTATACCCGGTTTGAGTGTCATAAAGAACCACAAATATATTAATACCTTCAACTTCATTACATCCATCAGATAAGCCAACAATCTCCATTTTTCCATCAGCGTTAACATCTTCAATTGATAAAGACCTTATGCTATTAACAGTTACATCATGTACAGTTAGTTGATTGTTTTGAGGATTTATAATATAAAGATTATTTGAAATTGCACAAACAATCTCTTTTTGACCATCTCCATTTATGTCGCCAATAACAGGAGTATTATATATTAGCATATTATCTACATTGATTTCATTAATATTACAAAGAAATACAAATGTTGGAGTGGCAGAATCAAGTCTGCCATAGTAATAGCTATTATCATCAAGTATTGAGGATTTTGCAACGAAGATTATTTCATCTTGTCCATCGTTATCAACATCCTCGGTTGCCAATTTTGTTAGTATTTTTTTGTTATAGGTTGAAGCATTAAACATAGGATTATGAACATCATATCTTATTGGCATTTTGAAATAGTATTGCTGAGTAACCAACTGATTATTAAGTGTATATGATATTTGGAACGTAAAGTTAGCTATCACAGTCTGGTTTGTATTGCACGAAACTGTAAACTGATTACATTGACTTGTCTCACTATCCAATACATTAAATAACCCTATGGCATTATTTACAGTTATACCAGGTGTGCTACAGCTTAATGTTCCTTGAACGACTCCAGGAAATGGTGCCCCCCAGTTTTTTAAAGTAATTGGTAAAGGCCTTTGAAAATCCCCGGAATCCATTTCGAATATATCTACACTACCCAATCTAAAACAAGGCTTCGGTGATGCTACATATTCAAGTGCTGAATTAACATTTAATCTTCCGGAACCCAAATATCCAAAAAATTCTGAATTGTAGTCAGTAAGAATCTCATCAGCAGATGCAATTACTGCATTTTTTAACTCTTGAACTGTATGTCTCCCACTTTGAATATCAGCATAATACTTTTGCCACATCAAAGCAAGAGTTCCACTTACTAATGCTGCCGAAAGTGAAGTTCCAGATGTACTTTCATGATAAGGATTGTTCACTATTGTCATATTTTGGGGATCGAAATTAAGCCCTGTTGTCATTAAACCAGTTTGGCCATGATTATTACCCGGTGCACAAATCGAAACATAAGAACCATAGTCCGAGTTTTCAGACTTAATATCTGAACTGTTAACCGCTGCTACTGCAATTACTCCTGGAACATTAGCGGGAAAATATTGATTTTCTACTGGGTCATTATTCATCCCAGTATTATCAACAGATGCAACAAATATTGTATTTGTATGTACCCTAATAAACTCACTAAAAAACCCTACCAGAACCAAATCATCAGTAACTAGATGATTTACTTTTTTTCCCCAACTCAAATTAACAATATTTGGCACATAACTTGGATTATCGAATGCCCAAGTTAGTCCTGTGAGAGCATTGGATACAGAAATATTTCCCCAATAATCAGTTATTTTTATTGGCATTATTTTAATATTTGGGTAAATCCCTGCAACTGAAGCTATTCCTGTCCTATTATTTGTAGTTGCTGCGATTAGGCCACCTACCTCGGACCCATGTCCCATATTATCCCAAGCATCATCTTCATTTTCCGAAGCAGAGTTATATCCTATTATTACACCATCTGTCGTTTTCAGGATATTAGTAATTAAGTCAGGGTGTGGTTCGGAATGCTCTGGAATAGGCCTAAAGTAATTGATTCCTGAATCCAATAAAAGCAACAATGATATTGTTTTGATTAGGATAATTTGCAGTAGTGAGATCTTGGGGAAGATTTATCTGGGTCATATAGCCTTGCTGATTCCAATAAGGATCATTTGTGTTTAGGTGCAGCCAGGAATCTCGAAAAGCAGTATCAATACCTGATTTTGCCGTAAATGCGTCTTTGATTGTAATCAGGTCGGTGTTTTCAGAAAAAGAACATACATATAGGTGACTGAATGCTCCGGTATCTTGTATATCAGAAATTTTTCTAATCTGGGTTATATTAAATTGCACAGAAAGGCTGTCAAACCAAGGTTGACCGGTCATAACCCTGTTTTGACTATCTTTTGTTATTGTATTAAATAATGTCTTTACTTTGATAATCAACTTACCCGGAATATAGCCTTCATTATAACTTCCGGCAAATAATGATGATATTATAACAAATAATATGCTTATAATTATAAACTTTTTCATTTAATCTCCTGTTTTATAGATTTTGTAAATTAATTAGCTATGAGAACCTTCCCCGTATAAGCTCCTCTTGATATTATATACAAAATATGCTGGATGCTAATCATTTAAGAATTACAATTTTCTTAATTTGCATCTGTGAATTGTTTTTCAATTTCAGAAAATAAATTCCTGAACCTAAATTTGCACAATTAAAAGTTGCTGAGGTATTGGAAAATTCAAAATCCTTTACTTTCTGACCTCTCATATTATATAACTCTATTTGACGTTTTCCTTGAAACTGATTGCTAAATTTGACATTTAATATGTTTTTTAGCGGATTAGGATAACAATCCCAAGCTGGTTTGTTAATAACTGGTTCATCAGAATTTGCATTGATTTGCTTAAATTTTAAATAAAGTTTAGGGCTTTTCCATTCTGCTCCTTCAGATATATTTGTATATATTGTCAATCCATCAGTTAAATTATCCCAGTCGGTTTCAATTTCAAAAGCAATCCTGTATTGAGAAATATTTCTGTTTAGAAAATAATCCGCCCTGATGCAATTTGTTACATCCATATAACGGTAGCCATCAATTCCGCTATCCGTAATCACTCCAATTTCAGGATTATAGGTATGAGGATCCCCGGGATCTCCTTTATGCCAATCAGTGCTGTCCAATTCACTTCCATAATCTATGTGGCTTATGATGCATTGAATAGTATCACCGTCAGGAACATCCCATACAGGAAAATCTACTGGATTTCCTGCTCCATAGTTCCCTACACTATAAGACTGAAACAATCTGACATAACAGCTGTCAATTTCATAATTGACAGGAATGTCCGGTAAATAAAAGCTTATAAATCCTTTATAAGATGAGTTTGGATGATGTGGTTCAATATCACCATAACCAGCATCGCCTACCCCGAATTCAAAGTACCAAGTATTTATAATAAAGTAATTATTTGGTCGGATATACTCAATAGCTCCATCCAAATCAGGATTTGAATAGACTGAATCAATGATAATATCCTGAGCAAAGAGAAACCCCACACAGAGTAGGCATAATATTATTAGTATTCTTTTCATTTTTTTCCTCCTAAATATCAGTCACAAAACTATTCTTATCCATAATCAATTTTAATCATGATTGCCTCCTTTGGCAAGAAAAGATTTGGATAAGATAAGAGTGAAGAGATAAAAGATAATTTGAATGTAATGTAATCAGTAAGGGTTTTAAATTTGTTTGAGTAATTTGTATGTAAGTGTAAGATGTTGCAGAGTAATGAATTAGATAATAACGCACGCGGGGGGGGGGGGGGGGGGGGTGGGGGGGGGGGGGGGGGGGGGGGCCGGTGGGGGGGGGGGAGGGGAGAGAGACTTTTCTAGAGAATAAGGGGTCAGGGAAAGGATGAGAGAAAATAGACAAAGGAAAATTTTTTATTACTGTACTGCTAAAATTTTTTT
>CAYQPF010000013.1:49916-60196 GCA_964419225.1 uncultured Candidatus Cloacimonadota bacterium
GGAGTTGTGGGTTGAAGGGAATAGAGTAGGGTCAAGGAGATGGGGGCGGGAGGTGGGGGGGGGGGGGGTAATCAGTGGGCTGTGTGCAGTAGGCAGTAGGCAGTGGAGAAGGGATTGAGACATTAGTCGGGAAAATGGAGAGCTGTGAAAGTTAAGAGATAATAGATAAGAGATAATTTCTGAATGAATTTCGCTAGTAAATCTTTTTAATGTCAGTCTAAGTGAAAAAAGTTTCATGAATTGGAAAGGAATGCAAAAGTTCCGTAATGTGGGCAGAATAATACTGCTTTTTGCAGATGGCATCAACACGCCACAATAACCCTTCATATACTTTGCTCCAATTCTTCATTTCGATGGTGCAAATTTAATAAAGTATCTTTTCTATAGTTAAGATAAATTTGTGTTTATTTTTTCAAAGGGTTAATTGTGCTATGTTTTACTTCTTTAATTACATAAGTTCACCAGATTGAAAATAATTCATTTAAAATATTATCGAACCACTATGCTTACTAATACTTTTCTGCAAGATGTCTGAGTGGTACATTCTGCCTTTTGAACCGACGAGACGTCGGTTATTCCCAATCTGCGGCATCTGCGTTCTATTAAACGTCTCAATCTCCCATTAGTAT
The DNA here is from genome assembly GCA_964419225.1 of uncultured Candidatus Cloacimonadota bacterium. Classification (GTDB taxonomy): domain Bacteria; phylum Cloacimonadota; class Cloacimonadia; order Cloacimonadales; family CAYQPF01; genus CAYQPF01. Next base: position 50,546 of record CAYQPF010000013.1, read on the forward strand.
CCAATGAAATCAAGTACAGCATTGATAAAAGTTAAAGGGTGAACCGGGCAGCCCGGGATATAAAGATCCACATGATGCTTATCCAAAAATTCCCGGTTGAGTGCCGGAGAATCTGCAAAAACTCCTCCACTGATAGCACAGGCTCCGGTTAAGATAAGAAGTTTGGGATGCGGAGTACAATTCCAGGCATCTTTTAATGCATCAGACATATTCTGCGAGATAGGCCCGGTGATGACTATCCCGTCTGAATGCTTGGGTGATGCCACAAATTCGATACCAAAACGGCTCATATCGAAATTGATATTAGAACATGCATTGAGTTCCATCTCACAGCCATTACAACCGGCAGCACTTACCTGCCTGAGTTTGAGCGATCTGTGAAATACCTTGTGAACTTCCTTTTTGATCTGAATTGCTTTTCTGTAGAATTCTTCAGTCGTCATTCCGGGTGTTAAGATCAAATCTTCGCGACGGGTGGTACCAGTTTTATAGAAATTGGTCAGTTCGATTCTATTTTCAGCACAGACTTCAGCACATTCTCCACAGAAAATGCACTTACCCAGATCCAGATTCAAGGTGTCTTTGTCGATAGCTCCGGTCGGACATTGGCTCGCACAGTTCATCTCAGCACACCCATAACAGGAGACTACAGGATAACCTCTATGCAAAGCCGAAACAGTTGCTTTTCTAATATCAGGAATAAATTTACTCCCGAACTTCAATTTCATTCTCGCTAAACTTATCATCTCTTCACCTATAAATCGTAACCGCAATATGAAAGATTAAAACTCTTGTTACAAAGCGGAAAATCTGAGATCTGATTATTTCTGACCGCCAACGCCAAACCAAACCAGTTATTGAACGATGGGTCTTTTATCTTGTATTTTATGATGCTGCCGGTTGCATCTGTCAGGGCTACATGGACAATTTCACCTCTCCATCCTTCCACCAGAGAAAGCCCTATTGCTTCTGCTGCCAGCTTATCTACAGGCACTAAAGGATGTTTGACTGTGTCAAATCTGTTCAAGTGCTCTAAAATAAAGTGGATCGACTGCTGGATCTCAAAGAATCTCTGATAGGCTCTGGCCATAACATCACCGGTTTCCATAACAATCGAATACATATGAGACTGCTTGTAGAAACCGAAAGGATGATCTGACCGGCAATCGAGTTTGACGCTGGAAGCTCTCGCAGCAGGTCCTGTGAGTCCAATGCTCCTGGCTTCTTCTTCTGTGACAATCCCTGTTTGCTCAAATCTGGCAATCACCGAGGAATTAGAGAACATTGTATCACACAAAAAGGAGACAGCAGCTATTACTTCCTGCAGAGTAGCACGGAGTTTTTCAATTAACTCAGGAGTATAATAGTGTTTCATACCCCCGGGAATGATCAGATTTCTGCCGAATCTGTTTCCGCATAATTCCAGTAAATGATTGATGATGGCTGTACGATAATGTCCCAAATAAGAGCAGGGTGTAATGTAGGCCACATCATTAGCCAGTGCTGCCAGATCGGCAATATGCAGAGCAACTCTTTCCAGTTCGAGTGCAATTGCTCTGGTGAAATCAGCCTGATGGTCAATCGTTACTCCCGCCAATGTTTCGAGTGTATGGGCATAAGCCAGTCCATGCCCGATAACTGTATCACCTGCAATGGATTCAGCAATATGCATATGTCTGGAGGTTTGTTTCTCGCCAACCAGGAGTTTTTCCACACCTCTGTGTTGATACCCCAGTTTTATTTCCAGATGAATGACTTTTTCGCCATCACAAATAAAACGAAAGTGCCCTGGTTCTATAATTCCTGCATGGATGGGGCCTACGGCTATTTCGTGAAGTTCTTCACTGTCGAGGCCAAAATAATTATAATCATCTACATGTCCGGATTCTGTATAATAAGGATAGCGGACCGGTTTAAGCCAGGGATGATTAAGTGGATTGATCTTATATTCTTCAAACAATTCTCTTTCAAAAAGATGAAATTGGGGATAATCAACAGTCAAAGACTCGTAAGAATCGCCTTTTTGCATAAATACGGAGGTGATGTGAACCGTGGAAAACTGGTCATCAGCTAAAAAACAGAATACCTGAATCTCCTTTTCGACTTCATGACCGAAAAAGGAAATAACTCTGTAACCCTTACTCATCTTATTGAGGATCTCGGTTCTGAAGCTGTCTTTGGCCAAAACGGGGATATCGTTTATTTTACATGATTCCTGATTGGTGATTATCATAAATTTCATTAGTTACCTCAAGTGAAATTGGCACATAATTCGATTAGGTTACTGAGAAAATCCGGATAAAATAATCCGCTTAAGAATAAGAGGGTAAGAAACAGTGCCGGTGTCAGCACCGAGAATAGCTCAGATTTAAAAGGTTTTCTTTGTAGAGGGTCTTCTCCCCAGAGCATTCTGAAGACATGTTTTCCCATACCTGCAAATATAGCCAATAATAAGAGTAGTAAAGCAATCGTCAGAATATAATGTCCCTGAGCAAGTAGAGCTTTCACAATTAGAAATTCACTCAGGAAAATGGGGAAGGGGGGCAGACCAATCAAACTTAAAAAACAAGCCAGCCATAAAAATCCGTTCCAGGGACTTGCTTTGAACAAACCCTTTACCTCTGACATGCTTTTTGTTCCATAGACTTTAATAATATTTCCGGCAGTTAAGAAGAATGCTGATTTTGTCAGAGAATGCGAGATAATATGAAGATAGGCTGCAATAGTACCCAGTCCTCCTGTAGCCAAACCGATACAGATCAAACCCATATTTTCTACTGATGAATATGCCAGCATTCTCTTGTAATTCTTGACTTTAAACATATAGATTGCACAAACTATGATAGACATCATTCCCATGATGTAGAGTAAGTTGTTCACCAAATGAGCAAATCCGGCTAAATACATGATTTTATTAACTCTGATAATGCCCAGCAGAGCAATATTCAATAAAGCACCGGAGAACATCGCAGATACCGGAGACGGAGATTCTGAATGAGCATCCGGCAGCCAGGTGTGGACAGGAGCTAAACCTGTTTTGGTGCCGAGGCCGATCAAAATAAAAATATAGGAAATTTTCAGCCAGAAGGGATGAATACTCCCGGGGTTATGTGCCAGATTGCTGTATAATTGCTTGAAAAAAAGGGTATTGGTCGGTCCTAAACCTACCGAGAGAAGAATAATTCCCATAAAAGCCAGAGCAATACCTATGGAACAAATAAACAAATATTTCCAGGCAGCTTCCAAAGAATATTTACTCTTGTCATAAATGATCAAAAAGGCAGAAGACAGTGTACTCAACTCCAGAAAAACCCAAAGCAATGCCAAATGAGCACTCATCAGCATAGCCGCCATTGAGAAAATAAAACTCAGAAAACTGAGGGTGTAAAGATTCTTTCGTTTGATATCCGCATCAGAATGCTGGAAGAAATACCTGTGATACAGGGCTATTCCCAGGTAGAGAATATTGGTAGTCAGAATAATGAATACATTGGGAGGATCAAAAAAGAAATATTCCTTAAAAAAGTACGATCTCTGCATCAGAGGATTAGTCGTAATTTGCTGTAAAAGAGAGCTGTGACTGGAGAATAACTCCAGAAAACCGCTGATTGTTACAACTGTCATACCCAAAGCATGAATCAGCAGAACACTGGCATGAATCTTCCCTGATTTATTCAGAAGCGTATAAATTGCTAAAAACATTGTTAAAACAAAAAATAATTCAATCATATTAATCCTTCAAATTGGATAATTCATCAATGTCAAAATCTTTAAGAGCCTTCCCCAACTGGTTGACAAAGATCCCCAGTAAAAGTACAGCCAGGAAGATATCCAGTAAAACTCCGGCACTCACCAGGAAAGGCATTTCTTTGGCCACGGCAAGTGAAAGTAAAAAGATCCCGTTCTCCAGCATCAAATAACCCATGACATGTGTAATAACTTTTTTGCGGGTCAGAATCAAAAACAAAGCTGTAAGAATCGTAGCCACAGATACACCGAAATAAAGTGTGTTGATCGAAGGACTGATCTTCTGGGTCTTATATGCCAGGAAAAAGCCGAACACTATAATAATACTGGTAATGATCAAAGAAAAGAAAGTCTTGATATCAGCAGACATTTCGCGGGTCAGATCATTCTTCCTAAGGAGATAATTCAAGATTATGGGGAAAGCCAGAGTCTTGAACCCCAGAGTTTCCACCGTGATAAAGATAATGGTCAGAATATCCATATGAGCAGCATTGGACATAACAAGCAAAAACAGAATGAAGCCTTGCAGAGCAAGGATGGTGACATATTTATCCAGCCGCCCGGTTAAAGATGCCAGTAAAAGTGTGAAGCTGAAGAATAGAATTAAAAGGTTGGACATCAGTTAAATCCTCCGCTTAAGAATAAGAAGATCAATGAGAAAATGATCATGGCCAGAGATATCATTAAAAAGAGGAATTGTGGTATATGCGGGATTCTGAATCTGGCCATAACGCTTTCCACCGTTGCGATCAGGAAGGAGATAACCACTAATAAAACCAAATATAAAAACAGGAACAGAGGAAGGACTAAATGATAGGGTAGGATCAGATTGATGATCAGCGATGCGAAGATCAACATCTTTAACCCGTTTGTGTAAAGGAAAAAGGCCAGATCCGGACCGCTGTTGTCCAGAATCATCACTTCATGGATCATGGTGAGTTCCAGATGCGTCTTGGGATCATCGACCGGAATTCTGCAAGCCTCAGTCAACAACATAAAGAAAAGAACGCAGATTGTTAGAATCTTCACCAGAACAAAGATAGCATTGTTGTTGTTCAATACGACCATGAACTCGGAAAAAGTTAAAACCTGATTACTGAGTAACAAGACTGAACCTAAGATGATGAAAATAGATGGTTCGACCAGAATCGAGAGTAGGCCTTCTCTGTTGGCTCCCATGCCTTCAAAACCGGAACCTGTATCTAAAGCAGAAATAATAGAGAAAAATCTGCCCAAAGCCAGCATATAACAGAATAAGACAAAGTTTGCCGGGAAGGAGATCACGGAAACGGCCTGGGTTATAGGAATCAGCAACGAAGCAAACAGAACAGAAGCTGTTATTACTGTAGAACTGATCTGGAAAACAAAGCTTGTGACCCGGCTGACAACCTCTCCCTTTTGCAGATACTTGTAGAAATCATAGTAACCCTGGAAAATAGAGGCACCTTTCTTACCTGTCCAGAAAGACTTGAACCTGCTGATCATGCCATTTAACAACAGAGGTAAAAACAAAATTATCAGTATATTAATTCCAATCTGTGTCATACTAACCTGATATTAAAACATAAACTAACATTATTAACAAAAACAGTAAACCATATAATAAATAATTTTGGGTGTTCCCGCTTTGGATTCCCGAAAGGAAATTGAGTGGTTTGCGGAAAAAGACCCAGATGTAATAACCAATACTCTTTTCCAGTTTGTCATCATATAAAATACTCACCCTTTCTTTGAGGGGGAATAGTTTTTTAATTCTGAAAGCTGCATTTGTTTTCTTAAAAATAGGTGTAAATAAACTGTAGAAATTATCACTGTAGGAACTGCCGGTATATTGCATTTTCTCAGTACCTCTCTGGAATCCGCAGTCCCAGGTTTTGCTGGTGGTGTTTACTTTCCCGGTCAATAATCGTTTCTTCAACCAGTAGATCAGAATTACAAAGATAAAAAAGAAGGAAAAACACCAGGCTACCTGCCGGATAATGGTCAGGATATCTAATCTTTGATAAAGAGAATTTAAATCTATATTGCCGTTAATATGGCCGAGAATTGATAAGATGTCTGCAGAAAAAGGAACAGTCAGGATCATCAACGTTGCAATAATGATTAGCGGTACAATTTTTCCGTCAGTTCTTTCTTCTTTTTTTTCAGGATAAGGAGAGCGGGGAGTACCTAAAAAGGCGATTCCAAAGAATCTGGTAAAGGCAACCAAAGACATGACTCCCACCAAACTGAGGATCAGGATCAGCACTACATACATGGTGGAATATTCCGGATTTTGGGAGTTCAGTCCGTTAAATGAAGCTAAAAATAAGATAAACTCACTCAGAAAACCATTCAAAGGGGGAAGAGCTGTAATACCCAAACAGGCAATCAAAGCGAGAATTCCTGTTTTGGGAAGGTATTTGACCAGCCCGCCCAGTCTGTCTATATTCTTTTCATGGCATAGCTGATAGACATTGCCTGAACAATAAAATAAGAGAGACTTGTATAGAGCGTGATTCATGATATGTAAAAAGGTGCCGCAATAAGCTAAATATGTAACCAGAGGTTGATTAAGTGCTTTACCCAATATGGCAGTACCGATACCCAAACCAATTATCCCTATGTTTTCTACACTGGAGTAGGCTAAAATCCTTTTTATATCCTTTTGGACTATCGCAAAGATAATCCCGTAAAGTGCTGTAACACCTGCTATACTAATAATGAAAAAGGCCATGCCCATTGATTTTATTTGAAAAACATCCAAACTTCTTAATATGCCGTATATACCTATTTTCAGCATTACTCCGGACATAATCCCTGATATATTTGCCGGTGCAGCTGGATGTGCTTTGATCAGCCAGGAATGGAAAGGAAAGAAACCTGCCTTTATGGAAAAGCCCAGGAATAACAAAAGAAATACCAGATCTCCCTGATGCCGGAACAAAACACCTTGTCCAATTTCCTGAAAGCTGTAAGAACCACCGCTGAGATTACCACCGATAATGAAACCTGCCAGTAAAAACAGGAAACTTACATGCATCCAGATAAAATACTCCAGCCCTGCTGCCATCACTTCCTTTTTTTCATGTTCAAAAATAACCAGGATCAAAGAAGATAAGGACATTAACTCCCAGACAAACAGAAAATAAAAAGCATGCTGAACTAAAACTACCATATTCATGCTAAGAATGAAGAACGGATAGACAAAGCCAAAAACCCTCAATTCACCTTTCTTGTCTGTATATGCTTTCAAATAGCCTCTTGCATAGAAAAAGCCCAGGGTTCCCATAATAGAGATTAATAAAGTAAAAAATGCAGCCAGTGGATCAAGAACTAAACTTGCCTCGCCGAACCAACTGTTGAAGTGAAAATAAAGTTCGAGAGTTTCTCCTGCCAGCAATACCTTTCCTGCTGTGATCAAACATCCGGAAAGATAAACAGGAAAGCCGACTGAAAGTATAAAATTACGCATTTTAGAGGGAAGAATAAGGGTGAGGATACTGCAGATAAATAAGATCAGGAAAGCCCAGGTTAACATTAAATGTTACCCTCCTGCCTTTCTTCCCAAATCTTTTCCTGTTTCTCTATGAAATCAAGGATCTTTACAGCTTCTGATTTTTTGGCTAATAAATGCCTGAAAGAATCCTGAGAACATAACAAAGATAACTTGGACAGAATCTCCAAATGTCTCTTAGGATTGGAACTGACTATAATAAAAAGAGTATTCAGCGGAAGACCATCTGCTGCAGAACAGGGCAGAGGGTTTTTTAAAAATATTGTATAAATACATTCGTTGGAAACAGATGAAATCAATGGACTGCGGGGATGCGGAAATGCTATGCCATGCCCGACTGCTGTCGGCATTATTTCTTCCCGTTCCATCAGAGTAGATAAAAACCATTCTTCGTCCAAGCCTTCCGGCAATTGGATTTTGGTAAGTGTGTGCCTGAAAATTGCCTGGAGATCAGTTCCTTCAATTTCATAATAGAAGCCTCCGGTCATGAGCAATTCTTTCAGTACTACCGGTTTTTGCGTCATTCTCAGCAGTAATATTTTCTCGGTTACAGGATAATTGTTGCGTAAGATCCATTCATTGATTTCAGCTTCATTGAATCTATATTGTTTATTGATTTGATAATAAGGAATTTTCTGCTCTTTGATCCACTGATTCACAGTTTTTTCGGGTACATTCAATATCTCGCAGATATCACTTATCTTCAAGTTCATATCACACTCCTTAAAAAAGTCCTTCCATAATATAAAAAATGGGGTAAAAGTCAAGCATTAAGTGGAAAAGTGTTCTTATTATTGATTTATCCCCGGAATTATCAGGTGAATCTGCCGAAGGAATTATTTCTCTTGGATAGATCCGTAAAACAAATTTTACTTTCAGACATTTACACTACTTATATTCTTGTTTCTAAATGGTCTGGAGGTTATTTGTAAGAACAATTCAGAAAATATATTGACATTAATTGCTTTTTTTTAAAGAGTTCCTTTATAAGATGGAAATAAATAATGTGTAATAAACACTAAAAAAAAATGTGTGGAGGTATTCACTTATGAGTATGAAAGAATTCTTGCAACGAATCGAAGCAAAGAATCCTGGACAACCTGAATTCATGCAGGCTGTGACAGAAGTTGTCGAATCTTTATGGGCTGTTTACGATGCTAATCCCCGTTACAAAGCTGCCAACATTCTTGAAAGAATGATTGAACCTGAAAGAACCATTATTTTCAGAGTTCCATGGGTAGATGACAATGGTGTTGTACAAGTAAATCGTGGTTTCCGTGTTGAATTCAACAGCGCTATCGGACCTTACAAAGGTGGATTGCGTTTCCATCCAAGTGTAAACCTTAGTATATTAAAATTCTTAGGTTTTGAACAGATTCTTAAAAACAGCTTAACCACTCTTCCTATGGGCGGTGGTAAAGGTGGTTGTGACTTCGATCCTAAAGGTAAAACAGACGGCGAAGTTATGCGTTTCTGCCAATCCTTTATGATGGAATTATTCCGCCATATCGGCCCTGATACTGACGTTCCAGCTGGTGACATCGGTGTTGGTGGAAGAGAAATCGGTTTCATGTTCGGTATGTATAAGAAGATTAGAAATGAATTTACAGGCGTATTAACCGGTAAAGGTATTGAATGGGGCGGAAGCTTAATCAGACCTGAAGCTACAGGTTATGGCTGTGTTTATTTTGCTGACGAAATGTTAAAGACCAGAGGACAATCTTTCGCAGGTAAGAAAGTTGTTGTTTCCGGTTCAGGTAACGTTTCCCAATATGCAATCCAGAAAGTTAACCAACTTGGTGGTATTGCAGTTACTGCTTCTGATTCCAGCGGTTATGTTTATGATCCAGACGGTATCAAAGGCGAGAAATGGGATTTCTTAATGGAACTTAAGAACGTTAAACGTGGCAGAATCAAAGAATATGCTGATAAATTCGGCGTAAAATTTGTTGAAGGCAAGACTCCATGGGAAGTTGCTTGTGATGTTGCTCTTCCTTGTGCTACTCAGAACGAACTTAATGAAGAAGATGCAAAAACACTCGTTAAAAACGGTTGTATTTGTGTTTCCGAAGGTGCAAATATGCCTACCACTCCTGGTGGCGTAGAAGTATTCCTTGCTGCTAAGATCCTCTACGGACCTGGCAAAGCTGCCAACGCTGGTGGTGTTGCTACTTCTGGTCTTGAAATGAGCCAGAACAGCCTCAGACTGTCATGGTCAAGAGAAGAAGTTGATGCAAGACTCAAAGGCATCATGATCAATATTCACGAACAATGCGTTAAATACGGAAAAGACGGCGACTTCGTTAACTATGTTAACGGTGCTAACATTGCCGGATTTATCAAAGTTGCTAATGCCATGCTTGCGTTTGGTGTTATTTAATAATAAAATTCCCTTAAGGCTGCCGGAA
>CAYQPF010000014.1:0-59541 GCA_964419225.1 uncultured Candidatus Cloacimonadota bacterium
GCCTATTTGGAAGAAGCAGAAAAAGCCAATTTAAACCTGTTTATCTAAATATGTATTTGAAAGTTTAGGGGCAAATAATCATTTGCCCCTTTCAAATTTTAAAACATTCAAAAAAATAGGCCCACTCAATCCTTGCTTTTTCCTCTGCCCCCTGCCCACTGCCGACAGCCCACTGATCAAGGCTTCAAGAGAAATTCATCAACCAAAATCAGATTCTTTTTGGCAGCTCTTAGAGTAGAATTAAAATCATCCTCTGCCTGAGGTGCAGGATTTTTGATATTAGTTACTTTTGTAGTCCCCTTAGCCTTATGTGCTACTACATCATAATTTAGAAAATCTTTCAAAGTCAAGCCAATAAATTGCTCAGCGAAATCTTTACTCCGGAATTCTTTGCCGAATTTTGAGGTCAGTTTCTGATAATAGAACCCGACAACTTTTCCATTAGTGTCGAGTGCCAGGAATACTTGTAACCCGCCATAAGAACCCTTCTGATTAACTCCATGGATATAACCGATGATTTCCTTGTTTTTGAAGATCTTATACATAGTATAGGGCACATCTGCTGTTTCATACAATCCTTTAAACTTGTCACCCAGTCTGTCTTCAACTTTCTGCAGCAATACATCCCCACCCTTTTCTTTGATTGAAGTGTAGATGGTTTTGAATCCTGTTGATTGAGGGAAAAGCCTCTTCACATCTTTGTCAGGATCATTCAGATCGCAACCGACTGCTGCAAAAATCCTGAATGACCAGAATAAGACAAGAATGAGAGATAAATATTTAAACTTCATTTATTACTCCTAAAACAGTTTTGTATAGTAATAGGCCTGCAGATAATAGCCTTTAAAACTGGAGTCATAATCATACTCAAACAAACTTCTCAAAGTTAAATCTGAGGTCAGAAGATAAGTCGCTCCTATTCCTAATTTCATGTTTTCATTACTGGAAATACTTGTTAGCACAGGCTGAACTTCCAGTTTTAAGCGATTTTCTTCTAGCAGATTGATTCCGAATCTAAACATGGCAGCTATTAATTTGGCATCACCCTTTTTTCCTGTCAGAATATCCATTCTTGCTTCATAATTCTCATATAGATAAGTTCCGTCTATCCCGGCCAGATTAAGACCAAATGTCTCATGGTTAAGATAATGAACTCCTTTGGTTCCCAGAACTTCACCTGTTGCCAAAGATATCCCAAGGTTAAAGTTGTCCTGATTCAAAGTTCCCTTTGAGATTCTGCCGGCTGCTAAATAATTGCCTTTTACTACCAATGGCATTCCCGATCCTGTCGTCAGGGTTATATTGGCATTACCCCAATCTGTATCTTTATATGCACCCAGACCCCAGTCTCGATCATAACCCAGACCGTGCATCGTGAGGTTGTGCAGCATTAGTGCATGATTGTCGAGATATGAATTAATGCCGATCGCTGGTTTATTATGACCTGCCCAGAGATCTGCAAATCCTGCTTTATACTTAAAGTAAGCATTGTAAAGTTGAGGTTCAAATTTTGTTTTTCCCATTTCATTCCAGGCTAATCTGGGTTGAATTGCCAAGGTTCCCCAGTCACCTGAATCGTTGGAGAACTTTTTAATAAAGTCAAAACCTATGCCTGGTTTTTTCATAGCTTCATCATAGCTGGCGTTATTATAAACCGGGTTGTCGTCTATACTTGTTAAACCTGCTACGAATTGGGCTTCACCAAAGAACAGGTAATTAGATGCTGATAACTCAGTATAGAACATTATACTGAGGATAAGTAGAAGATATATGTATTTTTTCATGATTCACCTCAAAAAAAAAGCGACTCGAGTGAGTCGCTGTAATTTGTTAAATTGTCAGTTTGAAATATCCGGCATAGATAGGTTTTTTATCCTTAAAGAACTTAAGGTCAACCTGCCATTCGCCGGGCATAACTAAGTTTACCGGGAGTAAATAGGCTTCGGTCTTTTTGTTGATAGCAAACTCTACATCTCCAGAAGAATGAGCACCTTTCATAGAAGGCATATCAGTATTTCCGGAAATTGAAAGATCATTAACTTTTTTTCCATCTTTATCGAAGAGTTCGATTTTTATTGTACACATTCCCATTTTGGGTTTTTTTGTGAATTCATAAGTAAAGTAGTAATCTTTCTGGATCCAATTCTTCTTACCATATCCTTCCAGAGCAACAGGCTTTACTGCCGGAGCTGCCTTAACTGTTGTTGATGTGCTTTCTGTAGCCTTACAAACTGCAGGGCTGGCCTTTTTCGTCGGCTCACAACTTCCGCATTGGGCAAAAGCATAAATTGGAACCAATGCCAGAATGATTACCGTAATGATTAAATTCCTCATCTCATATCTCCTTTCTCTTTTTATTAATAAACTAACCTGATCGCATAATGTTGCAAGAAATATATTTTTTCTTAACTTCTAGTTACAATGCTAAGAGAATCCTTTCAATCTGTCCTGCTAATTTTTGTCTGTCATAGTTTGCACTTACATAATCCTGTCCATTGCTGCTTAGCTTTTTATAGAGAGTTTTGTTCCTTTTCAATTTTAGAATTTGATCTGCCAAAGAAATACTGTTTTCAGGCTCAAAATATAAGCCTGTTTCAGAGGACTCAACTACATTTTTGGCGATACCTTTAACCCCTAAGAGTATAGGCAAATTGACAGACATATAATCAAAAATCTTGGAAGGTAAAGCAGATTCAAACATGGGAATGTCCTTCAAAGGAATAATGCCGCAATCAGCAAAATTCAAGTATTTTCTAATGTTTTTCCTCGGAACTTCTCCAATAAATGATACATTGGATAAATTCAATTCCTTTACAGATATCTTCAATTTTCCTTCTTCAGGTCCTGCTCCAATAAACATAAAATGAACATTATCATTATTGAGAATCTTTGCTGCTTCTAATAGGGTAAATAAATTCTGAGCTATACCTAAATTTCCAGCATAAACAACCTTAAAATTACTTAAAATGCCTATCGGATGTTTGAATTTGTATTTAAAACATATTTTCTTAGCTAACATCTGGTTTTTTGCTGTGAATGCTAAATCCGTATCACCTATTTCTATATCGGTTCCATTTCTTATAGTATGAACCTTGCTTTCCGGAAATCCTTTTTGGATAATTTTTTCTTTTAAATTTTCTGTAACAGTAATGATCGCTGAGGCTTTTTCATATAGCTTTTTTTCTAACTGAGAGCTTAAATTTATTAAACTTTTATTCTTTAATTCTCCGAGTTCAATGGCAGAATCCGGCCATAAATCCCGTGCTTCAAATATTAGTTTTATTGATGGATGCATTTGTTTTAGGACTAAACCTATCAATCCTACAAACAGAGGGGGAGATGTTACATAGACAACATCATATTTCTCTCTGCTTATCACAGAATAAATTGACCCGATCACCGAGAAAGATAGATAGAATAGCAGTCTGGTTAAGAAATTCTTTTTCTGGCTGGTGAATACCCATAATCTTTTGATCAGGAAGCCATCCATTTTTTCTTTCACAAAGATTCTGTTCTTATACTCCTTGAAAATTATTCCCTTTGGATGGTTGGGCATTTCGGTTAATACTGTAACTTCATGACCTTTTTGGGTAAAGTGTCTGACATTTGCCAAAGCTCTATTCGTTGTAGCTCCTACTTCAGGATAAAAGTATTGAGTAATGTAGAGAATTTTCATTTATTGTTCCCTTTCGATATTTTTAACAATTTTGTCTCAAATGGTGTAAAAACCAATTTAACACTATTCGCGTTATCATTGATCAGAGTGCTATCTATTTTCTTTCCTGAGCTTCTTATTTCACTCCACCTGTATTTGCTTTTAATTTTTACTTCAAGCTCAACACTGACAGGATTTTGGGAATTGTTTGCTAAAATGACATAATATGTGTTTTTATATTCATAAAGAGTGTAGTCAATATCCCAAAAATTCTTGCCATAATAAGAGTCTAAATCAGTATTTATTTTCATTTTGCTTGTATTAAGAAATTCAGGATTGTATTTACCATTTAAAACAGCATCCTGAAATCCTGTATCACGAAATTCTTTTGTGACTTCAATTATGTTTTCAAATGACTCTTTGGAACTTCTGTAAAAACAGAAAAAGTCCAACCCCTTAACTCCTCCAATAATAGAATCGTAAAACATAAACCTGAGCTCATTTTTATCAGGAAAACGGGAAGTGTAATCATTCAAAGGTGTGTTCGCATGGTAATTGGACTGAGTTAGGCAATAATAGACTTTATGTGCATTTTTCTGATTTTGATTATTAACAAGCTGTTTTCCTTTAAGGATTTCAAAATGAAACACTTGCAAGGTGCTGTTAACAGGGGTAGCGGAAAAAAGATCAACATATGCTTTTAAATTCTTTGTAAGTGGATATATTTGAGGAGCAATTATGTCTGCTAACTGAACCAAATAAGAGTGAGATTTATAGTAATCTCTGATCATACAAGCAGATAATTGTTTTTTTTCAGGAAAAAGAGATCTTAAGATTCTACTTGCATTCCCTGCAGTTTCAATATTCCAAGTTTCATTTTGGACATCATCATTCAGATACCAATCTAATCTGGGATCTTTAGCGATTTTCAGAATTTCTCCTTCAATTTTTTGGAGCGGAATAATATTGTTTCCACTCATTGAATAAGTTCTGAGAAAGTACTGAAAATTGAAATTCGCCATTAATTTTTTTAAAATTGAAATATGATTTATATCTTGCAAATCCAGATAAAGTACAATACCCGTAAAGAGATTTGTATCATTAAGCTGTTTGACTCTATTGTAAGTGTCCTTTATCTCTAAATCTTCATAAGCCAAAGTAAATTTAGGGGTGTATGGGGGCCAATTGGATAATGCGAAATATTGCCCGTCTGATTCTATGCCTTCATACCAGTTTAACATGAAATACGGCTTTCCCTTTTGCATAGTAGAACTGGTAAAATTGCTGACCAGAACAGGAGTGTCCGGTATCAAAAAGGAGGCCTCCTGACAGAAGAGGAAATTGCTCAACAATAGCATAAATAGACTAAAACTTAATTTTTTGCTTAATTGCTGCATAAACCCTCTCTGGTTTAAGTTCATTCATACACTTTTGGGTACATGTACTTGTGGGATATAAGCATCTCATACATTCAATATTATCTGCTCTTAAAACTGTGATACTTTTGCCATAGGGAGCAGTTTTTCGTTCATCACCAGGGCCGAAAAGGGAGATTGTCTCCGTATCACATACAGAAGCAATGTGTCCCAGTCCTGAATCACTATTGAGAAAAACCAGACCAAGATTAATAAAGGCTGCAATATGGAGAAGATCAAAGTTTGTAACAAGAATTGCACCGGATTCATGACAGATTTTTTGGGATAATTCCAATTCATCTTTTCCTGCTAAAATGATCACACATAGTCCGTCCTTGATTAACAAACGGATAAGCTCAACAAAATATGTGTCCTTCCAGCGTCTGTGCTGACCTAGTTTGCTCGATCCGACATGAACAAAAATTTTCGGTTTATCCAGCAGACTATGCTTTGAAAGCCAATCTGTTACTTCCTTTGTGATATTGTCCGGAATAGTTATTTCCGGAAATATTTTTTCTTTGGTATAGTCTTTGTGTGTTATTAAGGATACTAAATTTAAATTTGCAATTACTCTGTGTGTGCTTTGCGAAAACTTTATGGCTTTCGTATAAAAGGGCGGTCTCAGGTCTAAATACTCCCCGATTCTTTCATTTGCTCCGACTAAATAGGAAAATAAAGAGTGCTTGAGTGTTTGGCTTTTAAAACTGATAGATGTAACAAATGAAGCAGAATACTTCTTTTTTCTCAGCATCCAGGCAATCTTTAATAATTCTGTTAATTTGAAAGAACTCGTATAAATATTGCTAAGATAATTAGAATGTTTAATAATCTGTGTTGCACCAAAATTAGTGGAAAATAAATCTATTTCTGCCTCAGGATAGGCTGTATGGAGTGCTTTAAACATTGGAATAGCCATTATTATGTCCCCTATTCCATAAGTATGAATCACTAAAATCTTTCTAATTTTCCTCATTTTACCAGTCTCGCATATATTTTATAACCAAGTGCCAATAAAGCATTTAGTGGGTTTTTCTGATATTTTTCCCATTTGTTTGCAAATTTATTAAATACTTCCTCATTTGTTAATCTGTAAAGAATCCTGAGTTGTTTAATATGTAAATTATGGTAAAAATAGCTGGAAAGAAAGTTGTGTTGATCCCATAAATCATATTTTGACCAAAAACAGTAATCCCATTTGGAGATATTGTTCTTTAAGTGAGAAATATGATACTCGAACAAATTCAAATACTGTTTATCTCCCGAACACTGATGCAGATCAAATATTGCCCATAAAGCAGAAATGTAGCCGTTTAATACCAATGAGGGTGTCCTTGTTGTGTATTCTTCTAAGCATACTATAGGAGATTCTAAAAAGACACCTCCCTGTTCTACATTAACACTGAAAGAAATTATAGCTTTTTGGGCAGCATGAAGATATTTGTCATCTTTAGTTTCAACAAACGCTCTGGTTAAAGCTGATATTCCAAAAGCCTGTCCCAGGCAAGATATCCAAGGGGATTCAAGTTTATATAGAGGAACATTAAATTCATTCAGCCATACTCCCTCACATTGCTTGAAATTAGTTTGATTATTTACCAGCCAATCACAATTATGTAGAAAAGCTTTTAAATACTCTTTATCTTTTGTATTAAGAAACACTTCATAAGCAGCTAAAGCGTATTGGGCCAAGTGAGTGACATTATAATACTGTTTTCCGTCAACTCCTGTATAAAGACAAATTCCATTTTGATCAAAATCTCCTTCATATAATAATGCTTTAGGAGAAATATCCCAAAAATAGTGTCTTTTATCATATTCTGCTTCATACATTTTATAATCTATATGCCAATAGTCTTGGAGATTTAAACCAAAATATAATAATAATGAAGTGGGAGATCTATATGCTTTGTGTGAACTTCTCATGTTCTACTCTCTAACTTGATTAGGTCTGACAAAAGTTTGGTTGTTGAACTCAAACTGAATTTTTGTAACTCAGCATTCTTAATTTGCTCCTGAAAACTTTCTGTATCAAGGTTTATTACTTTTTCAAAAAGACTGATAATCTCTTCTTTGTTATCATTTTCGCAATAATATCCTAAATGTGTTTTTTCTAATAACCCCGACACTTCGGCATTTTGAGTATTAATTGAAATAATCGGTTTTCGATATTGGGTGTATTCAAATATTTTCATAGAAATAGTCTCAAAAAGCTTACATGGGTAATAAAAATGAATAAATGCATCAACTTTCTGCGAAATTTGTTTTACTTCACTGCGAGTAACGAAGCCCCTATAATCAACAAAAGGATAGTTATCAACAAATAATTTCTGCAGTTCTTTGTTTACTGAACTGCAGATAATCCATTTTATTTTTTGTTTCTTTGAAACTTCTTTCAAACATTCCAAAAGCATTATCGGGTTATAAGTACTATCCTCAAGATTTAATCGGCCCCCGTAAAAGAAAGTAAAGTAATCACTATTTTTTCCCTTATTAACAGCTATGTCCTTAAAGTCATCAGAGTCATAACCACTCGGAATAACCAGACTTCTCTTTAATTTATATTTCTGTTTTAATTTGCTTAATATTTCACTGGTAGTCGCTGTGACAATATCAACATTGGAGATACTCATTTTTTCCAGAATGGAATTCCAGCGAGTGCGAAAAAAAGTTTCTTCCTGTTGTGATTGTTCCAAAATCCATGAGTCTCTGTAATCATAAATCAAAGAGATCCGTAATGTCCTTTTGAGTAATGATCCCAAGACAAAAAGTGAAAAAGGAGCACCTGTAATAAATACTATTTTTGCATTACTTTCTTTTATAATTCTGCGGATCCTGAGAAAATGCCTTATGACCCAAGTTATTTGAATATCCGGTGAAAGAAAAATGTCTTTCATGATGCGGATTAAAATTTGCAAAAACTGGTTTTTCCGATAGTAAATTTTATTAAATGATTGTTTTCTAATCTGTGAGTCCGGGAATATACTTTTCAATCTGAATATCTTAGCTATAGGTGGGATATCAAGATTCAAATCAGGATTAAGGTTATGATTTCCTTGGTTTGCTGTGATCACTATGGGGATTATTCCTTCTGCAGGTAGATATTTTATAAATTTGGTAATTCTAAATGAACCTGTAACATTATAGGGTGCATAATTGAATGTGATGAATACAACAGGTATCATATTTTCTCCGAAATTTTGGAAATTAAGATTTTTTCATCTATCTCCCAGCTGTATCTCTCTTTGGCTTTTACAGAATTATTTTTGTATAATCTTAAAGTCTCAGGATTATCAACTAAATTCCGAATTGAAGATTCAAGCTGGGAAATGTTCCCGGATTCAAAAACCAATCCGATTTCATTTTCTTTGATGACCTTGCTGATTTCCGGAAAATTAACACCAATACAGGCTAACCCGGCCATTAGACATTCTAAGAGCTTGATTGTTATCTCATAGTATAAATTCATAGAATAATGGTAGGGCTGAATTCCAATATCAGCCGAAGAAATAACAGAAATTATCATGTCAGGGCGTACAGGCTCTTTGAAAAAAATCTTATCAGACATCCTGTTTTTTGTTATGTACTCTTTCAGCTTATACACATCAGAGCCCATGCCCATGAATACAAGTGCAATATTTTTAACAGGTTCAACTGCAGCTACTAAGTCATAAACTCCTCTTAACTCACTTATCTGGCCATGATATACGAGAATTATTGTCGAGTCTGCTATCCTGAATTCTTCTCTCAGGATGTTAGTTCTCTTAACATCAATGTAGGGCATAGTATTACGCAGAACAGATATATCCGTTAAATTGAATTTTTTTCTGGTAAATTCAGCTTTTGACT
This sequence comes from uncultured Candidatus Cloacimonadota bacterium, assembly GCA_964419225.1. Taxonomy (GTDB): domain Bacteria; phylum Cloacimonadota; class Cloacimonadia; order Cloacimonadales; family CAYQPF01; genus CAYQPF01. Next base: position 8,917 of record CAYQPF010000014.1, read on the forward strand.
CTGTTGGAATAAAAATACAATCAACTTTATGAATTAATACTCTTTCAACAATATCCCAGTATAACTTGGATATCTTTGATGCACTGAGGTATAATGCACCTCCTTCCCATATTTCGTGACTATCATAGAACAACGGCACTTTCATTAATCTGGATCCGATAAAACCAACCAGGAGTGTGGTGGGGTCTCTTGAAATGATCAAGTCCGGTTTTTCCTGAATTAGCCTGATTAATGCTCCAACATTCCAGGAAACCTTGTTTAATAAGGATGTTAACCACAGTCTGAGGCCATTATGAAAAATCACTCTTTTGAGTAAAGAAGATCTGGTTTTTGAGGAACCCTTCCCGCTGTTAGGTTCTTTTGCATATAATCCTGAAAATGTCAGTATTCGCTTGATGGCAAAATCAGTTTGTTCGCAATTTTTTAAGCCCTTGTAGGTTTTTTCAGCTATTACAACAGATTCATAACCTGCTTTGGCAATAGAGGAAGCAATATACCGCACCCTGGTATCATATTTTAATGAACTTTTCGATAAATATACAACCTTTTTCATATTCTAACCTTAGATCTGATAAGTTTAAAAACGGGGAGTGGAGTAATCAAAAAAATGAGTATGGTTAAGCCAACACATGAAATTATTTTTATCGGGATATTACTGATTTCGAGATTTATTGCTTCGGTAGCAAAATATATGGCAAAAATAAGAAAATAATTTCTGATTAGATTGTAAGGAATCTTATATTCCCGCTGACTATAATAATACAAAATAAATACTCTGGCAAAACTTGATATTAGACAAGCAATTGCAGCACCAATAAACCCATACTGAATAATCAGGAAATAATTTAGAGCAATATTCAACACCGCTGTAATGGTGTCCGTGTACATCATGTACTTTGTTTTTTCCACTAAGGTTACTCCCACAGTATATACCATATATATTCCATAACTTAGTTTAGATAAAGTCATCATCGGGATTATCATATAGGCAGAATGATATTCGGGGTTTTTGGCTAAAAACATGATAATTTCTTTCCCGAAAATACTAATTACAACAAATGCACTCATACTCACTAGAATAAAAATATTCAAAATTTGGGCAAATAGTTCTTTAGCATTTTTTTCGTGCTGATATGAGAACATTAAGGTACTCCAGGCCATCATAAAAGGAGTTACTATCAGTAATTGCATGATTGTGGAATACTTTACCCCCAAACTGTAAATACCTATTTGCTGGAAAGCAATGTCAGAAGGAAGTAAAATTCTGAGCATATATCTATCTACTAATGTCAAGACCCAACCTGCCAAACCGCTTCCGGCCAAAGGAATGGATAATCTCAGAACTCTCCTGAGAGCTTCTTTATTGTAACTGGGTTTAACATCCAGATTTGCTGCGATCAAAATAACTGCAACCAGGAAAATTGATATCAATGATGCTTCCCGTACTCCTTCATAACTTCTTTGAAAAGTAACCACAAAAAGAATGTTGAGAGAAGCCATAAGTATGGTTAAAAAGATATTGTATAAACTGTAAGCCAGTGCTTTTTCCTTCATTCTGTAGATTGCTAAATATAACTGAACGATACCCTGTAGAAATGAGGAAATAATTACCAGATTTATCAAATAGCCAAAATCATTACTCCCCAAAAGTATTGTCGAAATAAATGATGAGGCTAAAATTAAAATAACTGAAACAATACTTCCATAGACTACATAGAAAGAAATCACTGTTCCTACTTTTTGATTTTGGGACAGATTATTGGTTTTATCGTAGAATAATTTGAACAAACCGGAATCTATGTTAAGTAACTCAAAAACAATTAATAAGGAAAATAGAGTATTGCTTATTTCCAGAATTCCAAAGTCTGATGGAGACAAGTACTTTAAATAAAGCGGTAGTAAAAAGAAAGTAACAGTCCGGGAGAGGATGTTGCTTAATCCATAAATACCTGAGTGCTGAAATAATTTAAATATTGATTCTTTCAAAATGCTTCCTGAATTCTTTAATTATTTTTGCACTTACAGAATCCCAATTTAACTCATTCGTTACCCTTTCTAATCCACTCATCCCAAATTGCTGACGCAGTTTCTCATTTTTCAGTAAAGTCAAACATTTGTCAGCAATATCCGAAGCTGAGTAGGGGTCAACAAGAAAACCCGTTACTTGGTCTTTTATGGCATCTACTGCACCACCTGAATTGCCGGCGATCGTCGGCTTACCGCAGGCAGCTGCATCTGCAAAAACAATTCCAAAACCTTCCACATCATAGTCTTCCTGTCTGTTCGGCATTACAAAGATATCGCAGGCATTGAATAAATCATTTAATTCTTCATCTTGAAGGTAACCTAAAAAAATAACATTATTGGTCAAATTTAATTGCATGACTAAATTCTGTAGAGTTTGGAGATATTCTCCTCTTCCCCCGATCAAATATGTCACATTTTGTACTTCTTTCAGAATTTTCGGCATAGCTTTTATGACCATATCAGCACCCTTCCTGGGCACAAGATGAGATACTGTAAGCAATATTAAATTTTCTTTTGGAATATTATATTTTGTTTGTATAGATCCTTTGCTTTCACAGGGAAAAAACTGCTTAGTGTTAGCACCCAAAAGAGTCTTAAATATTTTTTCAGGAGAACATCCTTTCGTGATCGCCAATTCTGTTGTAAAAGTGCTGTTGGAAATAACCATGTCTGCCATTCCAAAAACAAATTTTTGCATCAAATTTTGATTTATAGTCTTAGAATGATAGATTAACTCTGAGCCATGAATGTATATTACTAAAGGTATTCCATAACGAAGTTTGAAATATAGCCCAATTACTCCGGTATATAATGGCATTGAGCACTGAATGTTTAAATTTTCTTTCATTGCTCTTATATGCTCATCAGCTTCTTGAATGAATGGGCAGCAAATCGCACAAATATTTCTGTTAATGCTCATCAAAAAAAGAAAATAAAGCGACAATAATTTGTGCTTAGCTTGTCTTATTTGCTTTAGCAAATAGAAAAGACTTGAAGAGTAATTCCCGTTACCATAGGCAAAACGTCTTATCTTGACAGGTTTATCTAGAACAAGAGGAACATTCTCTTCCTTTTTACAAAACACTTCCAGAGATCCCAAGTTCCATGCTTTGGCTACTTCCAGGAGAAATGTCTCAACTCCACCCTCAACAGGATAAAAGAGTCTGGAAATTATGATTGAATTCTTGATCATATTGATTCAATTTGGTTCAAAAGTTTGAAAAAGGCATCTATTACGAGCAATATTCCGATATGATCCTGATGATTCACTACACCTTTAAAATGATTATCAAGCATTTCCTTAATTAATTGTTCTGAAATATAAGATTGTTTGACCATTTCAGATGAAATCAACGTTTCTCTTATATAAGTTGAATAAGTCGTCTTGAAGGCATATCCCACTGAATCCTGAAAATTGAGTTTTTGGGCACGACCTTTCAATCTATTAATTCTTCCATGCACTTTTTGCATAAATTGCACACATTTTAAAGTGTGCTGATTTTTATAAAAATCAAGTCTGTGGAAAAAATTACCATTAATATTTAATTTCAGCATGTCTTTATCGTACATCTTAAATAATTCCTGATAATAAGGGTACTTAAAAGAGTCCTGCATGGGAATTTGAAAATATAGATCAGTCAGATCATTACTTAACAAAGGTTCAATATTCTGTAATTGCCAATTACGTTGATTTATTAAAATTCCCGAATTCGAAAAGAGCAAGTATAGAACTAAAGCTTTCATGATGAATTCATTGTCAGAATTTATGGCTCTGAAATCCTTTATCATTTCAGTGAGATATGCTCTGATTTCTTTCATTTCTTTTTCAGGAGTTGCAGGGAATTTATAATATCTCTTTAACACATAATCGATCATTTCATCATTGGTAATGACTTCCCTGTTCATGATTTTATCCCAAAGAAACCATTCGGGAGTTGTGCGGACACCCCCAAATCGTAATTCATCAATATCCTGGAATTTAGTTGTTTCCAGTGCTCTGATACCATTAGTATCACCATTGCAAAATAAAGCGTATAAAGAAAGATTGTTTTCAAATGATTCTGCAGATACTTGTTCCAAAGAAATATTATGATGTGGAATTTTGTACTTTTGGGAGATGAATTCAGCAACTTTATTTTCTTCTGAATTCAGATTCCCCATTGTTCTGCTGGAGATTTTCCGGTCTTTTACTAAATCATATAATAAAATTAAAACACTGCGAGTGTCTTTACCAGCCGTTAGATCAAATTCAATTGATTTAGCAAAGGGCAGATAAGCTTTACAATGTTCTCTTAAATAGTTGATTTTTGTTCTTATCGTTTCTTTTTGCTTTTGTTTTTCATTAAGCAAAGGTAATTTGCCGTAAGGACAGTAGAGTTTTTTTGTGACACTATTATTTGCAAATGTTAGGGTTTCATAAGGTTTTTGATATCCAACATCCTGAAGTAAACTTTCTCCCATTCTGTTTTGTATGTAAGCAAGCATCTCGTAAATAAGTTTTGTTCTGATTTTTTTTGTAACCAAACCTGATGCAAAAATTATCACATCATGGGGAGATACAATTAAACAATTTTCTCCCTGGTAATAATGTACTCTTCGATTTCCCAAAGCATCACAGATTAATTGAATTGATTTATCTTTCTTTGTAAAAATCAGAATTGTGAAATTACCATCCATTCTTTGTAAACTTTCGTTACCGCCTTTTTCCCACGTAGTATATACGAGATTGGCTATATCTTCACCTGGATGACCAAAAAGATCCCCAAAAATGTAGAAAAAATGGTTTTCGGTTTCTTTGAAATGATGCAATTTTGATACTTTTTTTTCAAATGGTTCAATTGTCGTTAAAACTAAGTCGGTGTTTATCTGGTGCTTAACAAATTCGACGGGAATTGGGAATTTAGAAAATATCTTTTCGGATTTATTAAAAATCGTTTCGTGAAGACTATTTTCAGATATTGGCGAAAACGTTAAAAAAAATGAAAACATATTAACTCCTTTTCGAACTAAGTTTATTTATCCATTAGAAAAATTTTCGAATTAGTACTTGGCTTATTAACCAGATAATACTTTTCCAGATTAATTAATAAAACAAGCATAAAAACAGCCTGAAATGGTATAAGTTGATGATTAAGTGAAGTGAAAATACAATCAAATAAATTATGAATTAAAAAATACACAAAATATGCCATAACAATTATAACTAAATCTTTTCCATTTTCTGTGATAAGCGGATTTTTGAATTGCTTAATCAGAAATCTAAATAGGATAATTATAATCAATATTAAAACTGTGAAGCCGATTATTCCATTCTCTGCTAATGTGTTTAAATAAAGATTGTGTGCTACTCTCATTGCTTTTAAATGGAAAATACCAAAAAAAGGATGATATGGAGGATAAAAATCATAGTAATTATTCAGTCCAATACCCACGATTGGAGATTGCTTAAATAATTCTATAGCTGCCATCCACAATCCAACTCTGTCTATAGTAGAAATGTCAATATTTGAGGAGGATATCTCTGTATATCGTTCCAGTGTTGAAGGACCAAATACAACTACAAGAACAAATAATAAAGCAAAAAATAAAATCAGAGCAAATAGTAATTTCCTTATTCTACCCCAATTATGCATAATCAAATAAACAACTAAACTGATTAAAACTCCTATTTGACCACCTCTAGATTGAGTTGTTATTATCATAATTATTGATAAAAAAATTGTGAGAATTGACATTATTTTTAGTGGAGATGCTATTTTCAACTTTAACAAAAAAAGATTTACAAGTATAAAAAAGTAGGAATAGCCAACAAAAGAGTTTGCACTTTCTAATACTGAAGTTGCTCTTGCTCCATTTAAAACCTCTTGTAATCCTACAAAATAAACAATTAACGCTGTAATATTTAAAATCACAATTGATAATTTGATAATTTGCTCACTTTCAATAATTTGCTTTAAATAGTAAAACCAGATAACAGACTGAATAAAATAACCTAACCAATATAGTGATTCAAGTTTCATCCTGGCAAAAATGGTCGATAATATTAATGTGAAAAATAACAAATTTCTAGCAAATGCAAGGCTTGGGTACTTTATTTTTGGGATATTCGTTGAAAACTCTGTAATCATGATTTGAAAAAGAAGAAAGGGTATTAAAAAAAAAACAACTCTGAACATTATTATGTTTATCTCAAATAAAGTCATATTCAGACATTGACAAATTAGCAATAAAAACAATGTACAGTATTTAGAATCTGTTACGTACCATAACACTAATGGGGGCAGAATAAATCCTATTAGGAGAAATTTGAAACTTAAATCTGATATTAAACACAGAAGAAAAATGGCAATTTCGTAAATGAAAAAAAAATGCACCAGCTTCTTATTTAATTCAGGATTTATTGAAAAAAGCATGCTTTAATTGATTAATTCTGTTTTTTAGTTCAGGATTTTTTGATAACTTATATGAATAGAGCTCTAATAATAGAATATATAAAATTGATGTTATTAATGAAGTAAAGAAAATTGATATACACAATAAAGCTCTTTTTGGCCATGCCCTTTTTCCAGCTGGAACAGCATCTTCAATAATATTTAAAGTCGTTGACTCCTTGGATTCTTCAAGCCTGGTTAATTCATATTGGGGATAAAGAAATTCATAAACCTGTTTGTCGATATTTAGTTTAGCCTTTAAAGCTACGTATTCCTTCATTAAGTTAGGTATATCATCCAAAGCTAAGATAAATTTCTCGTCTTTGTTATAACCTTCCATTTTTATAATTGCTTTGTTTAATAAATTCACTTCTTCTTTTAAAATTTTCAAACGTTGATCGGAATCACTGACATGGAGAGACATCAATTGAATGGCAATTTCCTTTTTCTTCTTTTCAATAGATAAATCAACATACTCAGTTACGACACTTTTGGCTTGAGCTTCCAGATCCAAAACGCTATGCTTTGACTCAAATTGAGCTAATAATTCTTGATTTTCAGCAATACTCTTTTGTATATATGTTAGCCTTTTTTCCAATATAATTCTCGATTCTTTTGCCTTAGTTAATCTTTCACTTTTATTATATCTATCCAACTCGCTCATAATATAATTTGCAATCTTTGCGGACAAATATTTGTCTTTTGTGGTTACACTAACTAGTAAAAACCCGGTTTCTTCCTTAAAATCGACAAAAAGCATTTTGGATTTGATCTTCTTTATTGTCCAATCACGTTTTACTTCAAAAGGTAGTTTCTTTTTGACTTTATAATATGTATATAAATCAAATTTGGCGATCACTTTTTCCATGAATGGCCGACTATTAACTATAGAAACCAGTCTTTCACCTTCCATGGCATTTTCTCCAGTACTGATACTGCTGCCCAAACTGCCTAATAATGATCCTCCTAATCCGGCTAAATCAAATGATGATGACATTGTTAGGGGCTGTACTAAAGCTTCTGAAGACCATTTTTGAGTCGTTAATAAACTAAAAATTACGGCACCTATACTAGCTATAAGTGTAAATAGAAAAATGAACTTTTTTCTTTTTACAATAATCAGTAAAAGACTAATCAAATCAAATTCTGTATCTTTTTCCATATCTCACCTTAATCTATTTATGTTATATTGAACTGGTATCCTAATATATTCAGGAAGATCAATACACTTCATACTTCGACCCCACAAAATATTTTTCTTTAACTATGTCAATGAGAAATGGAATTATCCTGTTTTCAGCTTAATTGGGTAATGATTAATTTTGCTAATTTCTGGTTTTTAATGGAATTTCAAATTTATCCCGGATAGTAAAAATTGATGTTTACAAGCGGGGTCGAAGTCTCTTTTTCAGTAATCTTTCTTTCAGCCTTCTGCACACTTCCACAAAAAAAAGGTTCATCCCGGTTGTAAAATTTACATTATCATGTTCTGGTTATTTAATAACTTTCTTATGAGAAAGCTTTAGTTCAACAATAAGCTATAAATAGTGCTGCCGAAATAAGTAAAACAATAAAAAATAATGTTAAATAATAAATATATTTATTACGATGGAACAAAATAGTAATTATTGTCATGCATATTAATAACAAAGAAATAGCTTCACGATGTTTGAAAGACAATTTCCTTTTAGCTTTAATTTCCTCTAATTTCGAATTCAGAACATTGGTTTTGGGGTATAATTTATCATTTAGTTTTATATGGTTCTTAAAATCAGAAAAATAAAAATTCTTGTTATTATACTTAAAAAAAAGGGTATTATTGCCGAAAGAAATATTCTCTACCTGATGCTCTAAAGAAATAAAAACTACATTGTTCTGGCTGGTAATTGCTTGAAATAGTGTGTTGTTAGGTATTAACTTGGTAAATGGTTCCGTTTTCCAACCAAGCATTGGTTTGATGGAAGCAATTTTGTGATCAAATTTATTAAGTGATGAAATATAAAACTTTTGCTGTGACTTCCAAGTAAAATCATTAATTTTAACTACATCTTTATCAAAATTCAAAATATTAGTCCAAACACTGTTTTTAGGCTTAATGATTTTATCTAGAACTATTAAGAATGAGGCGTTGTTGTATGCAATGAAAGTTCTTTCTATGAGGTATTCTTTATAGTATGCATGAATTTTAAGAGAAAAAAAGGCATCATTATTAATAAATGAAATGATTTTACTTTCAAAATGGTTTTTAAAATTATCGACAAATTCCAAAGGAATACATACATTATGTGCTTGAGGAGATATAGAGAAGTCATGTTCCTTACTCTTTTCAAAATTTAAAACCCCTGTATCATTAATAATATGCGAGTTAGAAACATCGTAAGTAAAGGATAAATCATCTTGATGGCGATGATTAGGAGAGAGACTTTTCGTTCTTGCTGTAAAATATATTCCTTTTTTTTTGATTATGGAAAATCCTGCTTCAGGATCTATAAGAAAATATTCTTTTGTATTCTTTTCAAAATCAATTAAATTTGCTACATTGGAATCTCCTATAGGCTTAATTTTGTAGTCATATCCCAGAAAGGCATTAGCATTTCTATCTAATAGGGATATTTTGTTTTTTATCACAGGACTAATTAAATCATTATCAACAAGTGGTAAAAATGTGTGAATCAACTCTCCCAAAAAAAAGAAGTATGTGGGAGAATTCTCCATTTCAACTCCCTTGCTTGAGATTAAAGTATTAACCTGATTCTCAAATCGTTCAACAACAACTTTAGTATATTTGTTTTTTGTTTTCTCTGATGACAATTCTTTGATAACAAGGGCTAAGGCAACATCTTGAAATAGACCGTGGTTATGCTTAACTGTATAATTATTCTTTTCAAGCAAATTATACAATGATTGTTCAAGAATTCTGTTTATGATTTTCTCTTCGGCAGGACTATACTTTATAAAGCTTTTGGAATAACTGACAAAATAAATAATATTAATTAGTCTCTCTGATGTTGCATGGTCTGCCCAGGTAAATCTGAAATTTGAAAGATCTTTTACAGACATTTTATTATACCAGGAGAAAATGATTTTTTTGCCCAAATTCAAATATTCAATTTTGTTCTCTTGTTGATGCGAGTAAATTATGTCCCATAACATTGATAAAGTATGAGTATATAGTCGATGTGATTGATTATTGAATTTATAGGACCAGATTTGATCAATATCAGATTTGATAACTGGAAAACTGGATGTTTCAGATTGAAAACTAAACTCATTTTGCATGGCTTTGTTTACGATTTGTATAGATCTTTCAGTATTCTTATTTTTTCTGAATTTGAGAGGTGGTAGTTCTTCAAACTTTGAGATGGTGAAATTTGTCTGCCTTGGTATTAAATGACTAAAATATGGTATGAATAGTAAACAGATTACGATCAAAACGGTAAGTATAATAAAAAATCTTTTGAATCTCATATTTTTTCTCCCTGATTGGCTGTTAAAATCAAAAAAATGATAGTGTTACTTTTCAATGCATATCACAATACTGATCAACCCAGCTTAATCTTTAAAATCTTAGTGATTTTTTTTGCTTTCCTGTCAATCACTGTTTTTGTTTGATGGATAATTCCTGTCTTAAGTCAATTGAACTATAGATCTTGTTATAAAATAAAACTATAAATCTTATTGACATAATAGATACTTTCTTGGAGCTTGATTACGATAACAGAGCTTGGAAACAAGCCGTAATCATGGTAAAATAAATACTTTAATCTGAGGTAATTTTTATGAAAAACTTTTTGTTTGTACTGTTCATGCTTCAATTATTTTGCTGTATTTCTGCACAGACAGCTGTGGCTCCAACACTTGGAGATGGTTCGGTAGCAAATCCCTATCAAATCTCTTCTTTAGAAAATTTATATTGGATTTCTGCTGCAGAAGCAAGATGGAGCCTTAATTATAAACAAACCGCAGATATTGACGCCGGAGCAACACAAAACTGGTATGTAGCTGATCATGATAATAATGCCTCAACACCTAATGTGCCAATGGGATGGCAACCAATTGGAAATGAAACAGGCTGTTTTAGTGGGAATTATGACGGATCTGGCTATAAAATCAACAGTCTTTTTATAAACAGACCCATGCTGTCACATGTAGGATTGTTTCGCACCATATCTAATCATTCCACTATCACAAACATCGGAATTACAAATGTGCTTATTACCGGTTTGAATTATGTCGGTGCTCTGGCAGGTGACACGGGGCAGGTCTTAATCTCAAATTGTTATACAACCGGAACTATTACTGCTAATAACTTTGTAGGTGGGATGACAGGACAGACATATTATTCATGTATTAATAATTGTTATAGCTCAGGTAGCGTTATTCGTAAAACTGGTTCTCAACAAAATGATGTCGGAAGCTTTGTTGGATTATCTTATAGTTCTGTAATTCAATATAGCTATAGTACAAATACTGTAATCTATTCCGGTACTGCAAATCCTCAAGATAAAGGCTTTGTTGGAACAAATTTTTTGATAGATGGTATTAACGTGTATGTGTCAAATTTCTTTGACACTCAAACTTCACAACAGACTTCCGGAGCCGGGGCTACTGCCAAAACTACAGTAGAAATGAAAACTGCATCTACTTTTACAGCTGCTGATTGGGAGTTCGCTTATATCTGGCAGATAATAAGTACTGTGAATAATGGTTATCCTTCTTTAAGTAATAATGTGACAACTCTGAAACCAAATGGAAACGGAACATCAACCAGCCCTTTCCAGATCGCTACTTTAAATCATTTGTACTGGATTTGTCTGAGTCCTGAACAATGGAATAAATCTTTTCAACAAATAGCTGATATTAATGCCCAAGCCTCTTCCAGCTGGTTTAATGGAAAAGGATGGAGACCACTTGGCAACAATTATATTGGTTCTACAGAATACCCTTACTTTACCGGATTCCCTTTTGATGGCACTTTTGACGGTTGTGGGCATATTATCAGTAATCTTTACATTAATCAACCTTCAGAAAGCAATTTAGGTTTTTTTGGTTACTCTGAAGGTAATAGTATTATCAAAAATATTAATCTTACCAATGTTAATATTAACGGTAATAATTATATCGGTGGTCTTGTTGGGTGTACTTTAGGTAAGATTACCGCTTGTTCAATTGAAGGGTTAATCAATGGCAATGTTTTTGTTGGAGGATTAGTTGGGAAAAAAATGTACAATTGGGTAAGGAATTGCTCTACCAATGTAAATATTACGGGTTTTTCCTGTGTCGGAGGTATTGCAGGATCTAATGGAGGGTTAATTCAAAATTGTCGTTCCGGTAGTACTGTAAATGGTCAAACCACAATTGGAGGTATTGTTGGTTATTCTGCTGAACCCATTGTTGAACTATGTACAAATACCGGAACAATTACCGGAGTTACTAATGTCGGGGGAATAGGCGGTAATATTGTAAATGCCATGCTCAAAAACTGTAGCAATACCGGCAGTATTATAGGCGAAATAAATGTTGGAGGATTAATCGGATATAGCTATAATAATGTTGTCGAGGCAAGTTTCAATACCGGCAGTGTTCAAGGCGATGAAAATGTAGGCGGATTTTTGGGCAAAAGTGAAGGCTGTTCTTCAGAAAATAACTATAACAGAGGGAATGTTACTCGAAACAGTGGAAGTACAAGCAATGCTATTGGACCTTTTATTGGAAGTACCGAAGAAAGTCAGACAAAGTACTGTTATAGTACAGGTAATGTGTTTTATGAGAATGATACTAGCCCCAGCAATCATGGGTTCATTGGAACAGCCGACCAAAATGGTACCACTAATCAAAATCTAAATTTCTTTGATAGTGAGTTTTCTAATCAGGATACAGATATTACATTATCCTCTCTGGCGAAAACAACAGCTGAGATGAAATCACCTGAAACATATACTGGTTGGGATCTGGAGTTTATCTGGCATTTTAATCCTGAAATAAATGATGGCTACCCTTCCTTATTTTTTCCTGATTCGGTTTCTGTTCAGGATTTCTATGTTTCAGGAAATTCTTTAGTTAAGGCAAGTCTCAATAAGATTTATCCAAATCCTTTTAATCCACAGACCAATATTCAATTTGAATTGTTTCAACCTTCATCGGTTAGTATAGATATCTATAATGTTAAAGGCCAAAAAGTATGTAATTTAATAAACAAAAGTCTCAGCACTGGGAAACATAATATTGTTTGGAATGGAAAGAACAGTAAGAATCAAACATGTGTTTCCGGGATTTATTTTTTAAAAATGAAAGCTGATGACTTCCAGAGAATTGTAAAAATATCATTAATCAAATAAGAAGATTCTAAGAAAAACAATGTTTCTTCGATAATCCTGTAGCCCCAGATATATATAACTTACTACAGTGCAGTCAGTTATACATGTCTGGGGCTACACTGTTTTCTTTATTATGGGGTAACTTCCACCCCCACTGGGCAATGATCAGATCCCATGATTGCCTGCATGATAAATGCATTAGTCACTCTTTCCAGAATCTCTTTATTCACAAAAACATAGTCAATTCTCCAGCCCACATTATTTGCTCTGGCCTGCCGCATATATGACCACCAAGAATATTGCTCTGCTCTGTCATCAAAATGGCGGAATGTGTCCACATAACCCTTGGAGACGAATTTGTCCAGCCAGGCCCGTTCGATCGGCAGAAACCCGGAATATTTCTCGTTAGCCTTGGGATGTTTCAAATCGATTGGTTTGTGTGCAGTATTATAGTCACCCATGATCATCACATGTTTACCCGTTTTTCTTAAAGCTTCAAAAGTCTCCAAACATTGATCATAAAAATCAAGTTTATAGCGTAATCTGTCTTCATTCATCTGCCCATTGGGGAAGTAGATATTGAACAAATAAAAGTCTTCATATTCTGCGACTATTGTTCGTCCTTCGGTATCAAACTTTGGATCGCCAATACTGAAAGTTACATTCAAAGGTTTAATTCTGGTGAACAAGGCTGTACCGGAATAACCTTTTCTCTCGGCATGACTCCAATATGTATAATATTCTGAAAGTTCTTCCAACTCAACCGGAATCTTATCTTCCTGTAATTTAGTCTCCTGAATCCCCAGGATATCAGGATTTATTCTTCTGAATGATTCCAGAAATCCACTCTTTATTGAGGCTCTTAAGCCATTTACATTCCAGGATACAATTCTCATACATCCTTCCTTATATGTTTTGTTTTAACTCCGATTCGCTCACACATTTCATAAACAGGGCAATCTGAGCATTTGGGATTTACCGGCAGACAATGGTTCTGACCGAATGCCACCAAATACGAATTATAATTTAACCATAATTCCTGAGGTAATATTTTTCTCAGTTTCATCTCCGATTCCAAAGGTGTTTTTGTTTGAATATATCCGAAACGATTACTGATTCTATGCACATGAATATCGACACACATAGCCGGTTGCCTGAAAGCCATGATCACGACCAGGTTAGCTGTCTTTCGTCCTACTCCTGGAAGTGTTACTAATTCCTCAATGGTCTCTGGGACTTTTGATTCGAATTTTGTCGTTAATTCTTTTCCCAGTTCATGCAAGAATTTTGCTTTATTATGATAAAAACCGATCGGATAGATCAATTTTTCTAATTCTTCTATTGTGAATTTACTCAGATCCTCGGGTGTATTGACTACTTTGAACAGTTCCTGCAGAACTTTAGCTGTTGTTTCATCTTTAGTTCTGGCACTGAGTAATGTCCCGACCAGTATCTTAAATGGATCATTGGTTTTGGCTTGAATCAGATCAATTATTGGGGTCTTATACTGCAAAAACCTTTCACCCAGAATCTGGTTAATTTTTGTAATTATTACGTTGTTCATATTAGTAGTAAGATTAAGTATATTGGGCTTGTTATAACTGCAAGAGAATATTCCATTTTACACACCTCCCGGCTAAAGCCGTACTCCTCTCAAGAGGAGAATTACCATGCTGCAATTTATTCATATGTTGCTTGGTCTCACTAGAGTTATCATTATAGTATTTCCAGAATTGACCCTGAATAAAAAGGTTGAATCATGCCTGAAGGTAATTTCAACAACAATGCACCCTGCTTATTTACTCCGGTAACAACACCTTTGAATGACTTGAATTCTGTGCCCAGTACAACGGTTTTACCTTTTAAGAAGGAGTTGGCATTGAAGTAATCAACCATATTTTCAAAACCTTCACAGATGAATTGAGGTAAACCCTGATCAAGATGATCTAGTACTAATCTCAAGATTTCCTCATTATCTACTTCTGATTTGTGCAATTTAATACTAGTTGCCACTTCTTGCAATTCTTCGGGCAGAGAATCTATCGCTGAATTGATACCAATTCCGATCATGTGGTAATCAAAATTCGGTAAATAATTACAGAGGATACCCCCAACTTTCAATCCGTTTAAAAATATATCATTAGGCCATTTCAACTGAACATTCAGATCCGGGTAAAGTTTGATCAGTGTTTTTTGTACGCAAATCCCTACAAAAAGGCTTAAAGCAGAATTTATGGGAAGATTATATATACTCAGAGTAAACCAAAGTCCACCCTGAGGTGAATGCCAGTCATGCCCTTTTCTGCCGATTCCGTTGTGCTGAGTGTCTGCCACAACTAAAAAATTGCCTAATTTCCGATTCTCTTTGATGAGTTTCTCAGAATAGGAGCTTGTACTGTTAATGCTGTGAATGTGGAAAAAATTATCCAACAAATTGTGTCTGAGTTCATTTATCATAAGATCACCATCGCATCTCCATAACTAAAAAAACGGTATTTGTTTTGTACAGCAATATTATAAGCCTGCATGATCTTATCATGTCCGGCAAATGCTGAGATCATCATCAGCAGAGTTGATTCAGGCAAATGAAAATTTGTGATGATACCCTTAACAATTTTAAATTCTTTTCCTGGATAGATAAAAATATCTGTCCATTTCTTCCCGGTTTGTACTATGTCATTTTCGGCAAAACTCTCTAATGTGCGTGTTGTAGTCGAACCAACTGCTACTATTTTCTTTCCTGCTAATATTTCCTGATTCAATGCTTCTGCAACTTCCGGAGATATCTCACAGTATTCTTTATGCATTTTATGATCTAAGATACTCTCGGTTTTTACGGGTCTGAAAGTACCGATACCAACATGAAGCAGGACTTTATAAATGTTTACACCTTTTTCCTGCAATTCATTCAAAATCTCCGGAGTAAAATGCAGTCCTGCAGTAGGAGCGGCGACTGATCCCATCTCTTTGGCATAAGTAGTCTGATAGGATTCTTTATCCTGCTCATCCGGTTCTCTTTTTATATAATGTGGAAGGGGAATCATTCCAACTTTTTGAATATGCTCGAGCAAATTGCCTTCAAAGCTAAAATCGATAATTCTTTCACCTTCTTCGCCATGATGGACTATCTTCCCGAGTAATGCATCTGAAAATAAAATCTCTGTATTCACCAAAGCTTTTTTCCCTGGTTTAACCAGGCAAGTCCACTTATTGTCATCCAACCGGTTTAATAATAGAATTTCAATCTTAGCTCCGGAATGTTTCTTCCCGCATAATCTGGCCGGGAATACTTTCGTCTCATTCAGTACTAAAACATGCTCTGAGTTGAGAAGCTTTACAATATCCGGGAAATTATAGTGTACTACTTCACCAGTATATTTGTCCAAGTGCAACAACCTGGAATCAGTTCGATTGGGGAGAGGTTGTTGAGCTATTAAGTCTTCTGGTAAGGTGAAATGATAGCTACTTTTTTGGGTAAGGCACATTTTTCCCATCTTTAAGTACTGCCGAGAAACTGCCAAAAATAATCTTGCTCTCTAGTTTTAAAGGTACTTTAAACTCATCTGCTGTGATCCAGATCAGAATTCTGCCGGATTGTTTAAAAAGAGATTCTCCTTTCAAGATCGGTTCGATCACATAACAATCCTTTTTCCCATAAATAGAAGGAATAGTTTCTTTTTTATGTATTTTAACTTCTGCCACATAATTGTTCCCGTCAGCACAAACGTTAATATAAACTGATGTTCCAACCTGTAATTTCTGGGTACGAACCCAATAGAAAGCACTGAGAATATCCAGAGAATTAGCTGAAATAGAAAAATTGGTGGTCTTGTAGGTCTTTTTCTTAAACTGATAACTGGAATAGGTCGCAGTGTTGTCAGGTCGGCAAATCTGAATCCTTTTTTGGCGATATTTTCCTTCATTCAACTGTTTGGAAAAATAATAAGTGTTCATATTTGTTTGATCACAGAAAGATTCAATAGTATCCCTCACTTTGTAAAGGGAATCAAAAAAAGGTGTTGTCTGTGCCTTAGAGGTGATCTTATAACAACTTAAAGTATCCTGATACATAGTTTCATTGACTTCCAAAGTTGCCGTTGCAGCTGTAATAAATCCGTAATTAATATCAAAAGTAAGCTTTTCCCCTGATTTGGTACCATAAGCCATACTTATAATTATCAATAACAATGGGAGAATAATTAATTTTTTCACTAAAACCTCATTTTTTACCAGATGGGTAATAAACTGCTTACCCGATAATATTCATTTGCAGCGACAAATGTTACAATCTGCCTACTGTTCACTGCCCACTGGCTAATTATTATACAACTATTTTGAAATTTAAAAAAGAGTCAAATAAGTTATTTAGTTTCGCTAATAAAAACATTCATTTGTTATTTTCAAACCCGGTAACTTCTCCTTCTTTAATTTCTTTAACCTTGAAATTATCATTTACATCTCTCATCAAACCTGCTTCTATTTTTCCACTATTGGTGTAACCTCTTTGCTCCCAAAACCCTTCAGGCATATTTTTTAAAAATTCGATCTTCACGACAGATTTAGCTGATTTATATCCCCATAAATAAGGACAAAAAACCCGCACCGGTCCGCCATAATCTTCTGTCAAAGGATGTCCGTTAAAAGATTCTGCTAACAGTGTCTTTTCTCTTAGAGCTATCTCCAGGGGAAAAGTTGTGTCATATTGCAGTTGATATGACCAAAATCTGACATATTTTACTTCCGGTTTGATTTGGGCTAATTTGATGATCTCAGATAGGGATACTCCTTCCCAAATCCCTGCAACACTCCACCTTGTAACACTGGTTAACCTGGCATCTACCTTCTTATGAGGAAGTTTTTGTAATTCAGTCCAGGTTAATGTTTGAGGATTATTACATAAACCACTGATTTCAATTTCCCACTTAGTCTTGTCTAATTTTCCGGGATGACCTTCTGCCCAGAAAACCGGAGTCTTCATTTCTGATAAAGATTTCATTTTTACAGCTCCCTGAGGCTTTGCTATAAGAGGATAGAAGCCAATGCCCATTAAAATTATCAATAATATTATTATCTTTTTCATAAGAAATAAGATAGGTGTTTTTCTGCAAAATCAAAGTTAAGTCATTCTAAAAATGTGTAATAGCCACAAAAAGCACAAAAAACACAAAAAGTGAACGGAAGGAGAAGAGTTGGATTTGTATTTTTTAGTTAGTGACTAAAGGCAGCAGGATTTTAAATGTAGTACCCTTAGCATACTCCGAAATTGCTTCAATTGTGCCATCATGGAGTTCAACAAGCTTTTTTACAATCGAAAGTCCCAGACCAGTAGAAGTCTCACCGGCAGTTCCTTCTCGGCCGATCTTGGTAAATTTTTCAAAAACAAAAGGCAGGTTTTCACTCTTAATTCCAATGCCATTATCTTTGACCAGAATCTCTGCATATAACTGCCCGGCATTATTTGATTCCTTCAAAACAATGCTGATTTGACCCTTTTCCCTGGTGAATTTAAACGAATTATTCACCAGATTGTGCATAATTTGCCAGAATTTATTGTTATTTACTTCTACGATCAAATCCTTTTCAGGATAAGTATAATCAATTTTAATATTCTTCTGAGTTACCATAGAATTAAAACTCGATTCATAACTTTGCATTAGTAAATTTAAGGGCATTTGTTCCTTTTCCAGAACATATTTATGCATGGATAACTGATAATCGAAGAGAATATCATTTACTAGTTGAAGTGCTTTTTCAGCCAGATAATTGATTTGATCCAGAAAACTATGGGTTGGTGCTTCATTTGTTTCGTATTGTATAAGATCCAAGAGTGTAGTAATACCGCCAACAGTGTTCTTTAAATCATGCGAAACAAGACCTAGAATAAAATCCTGCGATTTGGTCAGCTCTTCAAGTTCCTGTTTTTGTTTTTCTATACAGGAATAGGAATATGCCAGTTCTTCATTCTTTTGCCTATATAGTTCAGCCTCTCTGGCTTTTTGGTCAAAATCATATTTGGCCTGTAATTCAGCTATTTGTTTAGAAAGATTCTGCGAAAAAACATCTTGTTTTAGGTTGATGATCTTATCCTTGTATTCCAGTGCAGTTTCAAATTTCCCGATCTTTGCATAAAACCGGGCTAATCTGGCATATAACTCTTCCATTTGCTCCAGTTCATGAATTTCTTCTGCCAAGGCGAGAGATAAAACATAATTTTCTTCCGCTTTTTGCACGAATCCCTGAATGTCATAGAGTTCTGCCAAATCTCCATAATTAGAGATTAATAAGGATTTGTTGTCCAACTCAATATTTATTTTCTGTGATGCTTTATAGTATTCCTCAGCTTTCTCATAAAAGCCCTTATCTCTGTAGATATCCGCTATATTATGGTAAACTATTGCCGTATTAAGAAGATTGCTACTGTTTTGCCACATTTCTAATGCTCTTTTAAAATACCCGAGAGCTAGTCCGTATTCATTATTTATTTTATAGAGATTTCCCAAGTTATTGAATGCTACTGGCAGAACCTCCCGGTTTTCACCTTTGCAGATAGTTTTTATGGCTTGTTTCATAGTTTCCAAAGCTTTGGGATAATCCCCGATCTTGCTGTAAGTAACTCCGATAAAACTTAATACTCTCCCCATACCGGAATAATTGTTTTGGGCTTCAGCCAGATCTACTGCAGAATAAAGATATTTCAAGGCATCCTGATATTCTCCCAATCTGCTATAGGCAACCCCAATATGCGAACAGGCTACTACAGTCTCGTTTTCATTCCGGGATTGAAAATACTCAAGGGCTGATAAAGAGTGACTTAAACTAGACCTTAGATTTCCTTGAGCGGTGTGGATTATGCTCAATTTTTGATGGGCCTGGGCTATTTTCTCCGGATCAATACTGTCCTTTGCATATACTAGCAGTTTTTCTCCATATTCTAAGGCTTGATTGAAATCATTAGCTTGAAGATATCCGTCAGTTAATTTGCCAGTAAGAGTAATTTTCTCGGCCAAACTAATATCTTTTTCTAACTCTATTTCCAAATTATTAAGAGTATCCTGCATATTATACCTACTTACTCCAATTTAAAATTATCACTCAGCCCCAAACTTAAAACAAAACATATTCTGATTCAACATTTAAATGCTCTGGTAATTAAAGTCAAGGAGAAACTGAATGATATGGAACAAAAAAGTACATTTGTCCTATATATTAAAAAACATTATTGACAAAGAATTATATGACTGTTAAAAATGATTAATAAAAAAACAAGGAGCTAAATTATGAAAAGATATTTATTGATTTTATTATTTGTGACAATATCATTGTGTTTATTCTCCCAAACTGCTGTCACACCAGCTGGTTCAGGAACCGAGGCAAACCCCTATCTGATTGCAAATTTGAACAACCTCTTCTGGATAGCAGATCAGGTTAATAATGCTCAAAATAACTTTTCTGGTGTTTTCTTCAAACAAACTGCCGATATTGATGCTTCGGTTACATCCACCTGGTTTGTCGGAGATCATGATAATAATGCTGCAACACCAGATGTAGCTATGGGTTGGGCTCCAATCGGTTATTATGTCTCAAGTTCTGTTTATTGTTATTTCTTAGGCACTTATGATGGCGATGGGCATGTAGTGTCAGGATTATACATCAATCACCCACCTGCTACTTATCAAGGTCTTTTTGGTATCACAAATATGTCTAATCTAAAGAATCTCGGTGTTATTAATGCCGATATTTGGGGCTATAGATATGTCGGTGCTCTCGGTGGATTTGTTTCAGGTTCTATCTCAAAATGCTATAGTAGCGGTACTGTTAAGGGTTATGACAGTATTGGCGGATTCGTGGGACGGGCTAACTCCGCAACCGTTGATAATTGCTTCAACAGAGCCAATGTTATAGCAACTTCGTATTTTGATGGCGGACTTATTGGATATAATTATTCTACCACAGTAAATAATTGTTATAGTACTGGAACTGTGACAGGTCCCTATTTTATTGGAGCACTTATTGGCTGGAATTATTCCTGTACAATTAATAATTCCTTCTGGGATACTCAGACTTCAGGAATGGCAACAGGAGTGGCTTATAATACTGGACCTTTGACAAATGTCGTCGGCAAAACTACAGACCAGATGAAAACACAAACAACCTTTACCGATGCCGGCTGGGATTTTACAAATATTTGGAATATCGATCCTTCTGTCAACAATGGATACCCTCATCTTACCTTTACTGTAACTCCTCCTGTCCCCAATGTTCCTGCTAATGTTGTAATTCAACCCGGTACAACCCCTGGTACAATTGCAATTACCTGGGATGATATGGGAGCTGACTGGTACGGTATATACAGCGGAAATACAACCGATAACCTTGTTTATCTTGGTTGGTGTGTAAACAATTCTCTTACTCTTACCGCTGACAGCTGTGAGTTTGTGCAGGTTACTTCCGGTAATGGAACGCCCTTAGCTCCTCAGCTAGATGCAGGGAAATTTCTTCAAACTAAGTAATATACAAAATTATGGTGATTGAGTTTGTGATTCACCCAAGTGCATCAGCTTCAGGCAAATTATGCTGTTTTGCTGCACATGTCAGGTTGAACCCAGAGGTTGTAATAAGTAAGTAGTAGGAGCAAATCATGAAAGCTATCGTAATCAATGGAAGCCCCAGAGGCAAAAATGGAAATAGTCAGGTAATGGCTGATTTCTTTTGTCAGGGGATGCAAAAAGCCGGAGTTGAAGTAGAGACCATACTTCTGCTTGAAGAAAAGTTGGAATACTGTCGGGGCTGCTTCGGATGCTGGACAAGGACTCCGGGAAAATGTGTAATTGATGATGCAATGAATGATCTGATCTCCAGATGTTTAAATGCAGATTATCTTATCTATGCAACACCGGTTTATTACTATACTATGCCCGCAATTCTCAAAAACTTCATCGACAGGACACTGCCTATCTCAACACCCCAAATCCATAAAAATGATAAAGGTGAATTTTATCATGAAGGCAGATATAAAAAATATCCTCAGACTATTCTACTTACCAATTGCGGATTCCCGGGTAAGGGTAATTTCGAAGGGATCATAACAGCGTTCTTCTTCCTCAATCCTGTACTTACAATTTGCAGAAATCAGGGTGGACTATTAAACAGCAAGCATCCTAAGCTTACTGAGATTATCTCTGCTTATGGCAAATTATTAAAAACAGCCGGCCAAGAATTGGTAACTAAAAATTGTGTTTCAGATGAACTTATGCAAAAGTTATCAGAGAACCTGATTCCTGATGAAATGTATATGAAAGCAGTAAATCAAGGTTGGGAGAAGAATATTTGAACACCAGAGAATTAACTGTACCACAGCAACACACCATTTTGATTTGACATGGATATACCCTAACCAGAAAGTGCAAAAAAGTTCCTGGAGGAAAAATGCCAGAAGTATTGCTGGAAAAGGCAAAAGCCGGAGATAAAAAGGCCCAATACGAAATGGGAAAATACTACCATCTTGATTAACAAGATTATCATGAAGCGTTAGAGTGGTACCAACTTGCTGCAGAGCAGAGAGATGTACGAGCTATGAATAATCTGGGAGTGATGTACGACGATGGTGAAGGCGTAGAACAAAATAAGCAGGAAGCCGTTAAATGGTACAAACTTGCTGCTGATCAGGGTGATCCAACAGCTCAGAATAACATGGGAGTTATGTATGTTGATGGTGAAGGAGTTGACCAAAATAACTGTGAAGCTGTGAAATGGTTCAAACTGGCTGCAGATCAGGGATATGCTGAGGCTCAGAATAATTTGGGAATTATGTATGAGAAAGGAGAAGGCGTAGAACAAAATAAACTGGAAGCTGTCAAATGGTACAAACTCGCTGCTGAAAAGGGACATACAGAGGCTCAGGAAAATCTGGATATGTTGTCTCCTCAAGATGAATAAAGCCCAAATAATCAGAAATAATTTTCTTGGTTGTCCCCGCTATTTCCGAATAAACTTTTAAGTAAAGAAGTTGTAGAAGTTATAGTGCTTGTAACCAAACAAATTCTTTGGATAAAACAAATATGGAGTAATTATGGGGCTTAATATTATCAATAATATTCTTAAGTCGGAAGCGATTACCTATTTCTGTTCTGTTTATAATCTGGATACATTCAAGCTTAAAGCGGTTCCTCGGCATAAAGGAGCGGCAAACCTGGTTTTTCATCATCGTGGAAGTTCAAATTGTTATCTGAGAATTACATTTCGAGAAGATAGAAATCCTGAAATGATCGCATCAGAATTAGATTTTGTTAACTATTTGAAAAGTAATGGCTTCCCTTGTGCATATCCCATTTTATCAAAAAACGGTAATCTCTTTGAAGAATTTCCTCTGGAAGAGAAAACTCTTATATCTACACTCTTTTCAGAAGCAAAGGGAAAGTTTCTTCATCAATGCGACTATCGTATGCCTGAGGGTGTGACCCTAAGTAAATTTTGGCAAAAAAATGGAGAACTGTTAGGAAAATTGCATGCATTAAGTTCTTCTTACTCATCTGTAAAGAAAAGTAATCGTTTTAACTGGCTCGAGCGTCATGACCAAAGTTTATCAAACATACTGCCAGAAAAATCTGATCGCCTTATCTCACTAATAAAGGAATCTATTGATAAAATCAGATCTGTCCAAACAACCAATTTGAATTATGGATTAACACATAATGATATTGGTATTATTAATTACAAAATTGACTATTCTAATAGTGATTGCAACATAACACTTTTTGATTTTGATGATTGCGGATATAATTATTATATGTATGATTTAGCTTGTTTTTGGGAGTATAACACTGGCTGGGCTATGAATATTGTACCAAAGGATCAATGGAAACAGTTTATGAGTCAGTGTTACCAGACTATGATTGATGAGTATCACCTGCATCATCAACAGGGAATTGATGAAATAGCTTGTTTACCTCTTTTTCTGAGAGCTGTGCATATAGAAAATATTCTAGAATCTTTCCATGATATGATCAAATCCGGTAAAAAACCAAAATTAAATAAGAAAATAAAATATCACATTTATTGTCTTGAACATGAACTTGACTACTTGGGCTTTTTTGATGATATTTTTAATAAAGAAACCCCATTTTGTTTATAAATAAGGGTCTGCTAATAATCAAAGAATTCTCATAACACCCAAACCTAACACCTTTTTTTCTGACTAATTTGTGTTCATTCGCTTCTCAGTCCTGCTCCTGTTTGGATAATATAAGCTTTTGCACCTTCTTTAATAATTGCTTCTGCCACTATTTCAGGATTATCCGGAGCATAAGCAAACATACAACCACCTCCACCTGAGCCGTTGATCTTAGCACCCAGTGCACCTGCTCTAAGAGAAGCTTCGATCATTCTGTTTATCTTGGGAGTGGATATTTGCAGGTTTTTGTCCAAATAATGCTGATGCTCTGAAAGTAGTATTCCAAGATAAGGACGATCAACAGTATTCTTTTTAAATTCTTGTAATGCTCTATAAGTAATATCTCTATTGCAAATCATCCCGGTCATGACCTGATACTCTAAGCTTGTGAGACTTGATCTATGCTCTCTTAACTCTGAAATGGAAATATCATGGAAACTCTTCTCAGGATATTTTTCTTTGATTTTGATCATAGCAGATAAAGCCGGAGCTTTTGTTGAAGAAAGTATTTTCTGGGTATCTTTAGGTTCGTAGGAATCTCCCAGAACAAAAAAGCCAAGATCATGCTTAATCTCACTAATATTAAAGGTTGGTTCAAACTCCAGAAAAAGGATATTACCCATAGCTGTGGAGTACTGATCCATCATACCGCCAGCTTCCTGAAATTCAACTACTTCAGCCAGGTAATTAAAATATCCGATCTGTGCATTGGAAATACTCTTATCTCCCTGATCTGATACTTCAATAAGAAATTTACACCAAACATTATTCAGAGCACTGGACGAAGAAGTCCCGGAATTGATGGGAATATTACCTTTTACAGTACAATTCCATCCATGCTTCCAAGAGTAACCATTACGGAATAATACATTTAGGCAACTTCTGAAATAATCTCTTTTTTGGGTATATACCAATTCCCGTTCTTCAAAACTAAACATCTGCCTCTCGCCGATATCAGGAAGATCAATGTTAAAAGTAGTGTCCTGTCTTGGGTTACCTTTCATTTCCACTCTCAGATCAATTGCCATAGGAATCACTGGCAGTCCAAGATAATCTTGATGCTCTCCAAACAAACATATTCTTCCCGGTGCGGATATTGATACTTGATTCATTCAAACCTCTCAGATCGTTAAATAACCTTTTTCTATAAATTCCATAAGTCCCATCAGTACACCCCAACTGTGAAAGGCATCACTCGATAATTTTGCATCATCACCGGTTCCTGTTATTGAGGAATAATTTTCACAAACAATGTTTTTCCCTGTCCATTCTTTCAAAAATAAGGACTGAGATTTTTCTGCAAGGCTTGCAGCTTCCCTCTGCATATCTGAAAACTTAAATCCCAAGTACGAAAGGAAGTTCAAAGGAGGCCAGACTGCTCCTTTCCAATAACATTGTTTCGCAAAATCAGGATCATCTCTGGGAACCGAAGGTAAGATCCATTCTCCGCCAAATTTCTGCGGTGACCAAAAGTACTCACTCAGATTTTCTTTTATCTCATCTGAGGCAAATTGACTGATCAGAGGATAAAAGATTGTGGGAGAAATTCTGTCAGAGAATAATCCCTTATGTGTCTCAAAGTTTTTAAAAATATCCCTGTCTTTGAGTAAACTAAGTTTCTCCTCAAAATAAACTATAGTTTTTTCCAGAGCTTCAGATTTGGAATAATCTTCTCTTTCATCAGCTATTTTTTTTAGAAAAATACAGTCAGCGAGATAGAGAAAGTTCAGTCCGCAATCCCAAAGTTCCATTACTCCCTTTTCCTGATTAAAAACTGTCTCAGAATACATGGGAGAATCATCCATACCTGACTCATATTTGGCAGTTTTAAGTGTGTTGGTGTGCGGTTCATGCAGCGGATTGAAAGCATTATGCGAACCATACGAAAGTAATTCACCATTCAACCGCTTTTCCAGCCACCAGCGATTCCATCGGTAGAGAGGTTCAAGAGCATCATTCAGTAAGCTTTCGTCCTGTGTGTTAAGATAGATCAACCATGTCAGCAAAGAACCTACAGGCGGTTGAGATCTGTCAAAAGATTTGGTTTTATTACCTCTGTCATCATTGGGAATAAATCCTTCATCTGTAAGACTGGTAAAATGTGTTTTCAAAAAGTGTACAGCCAGTTCCGGTTCATCCAGACATACAGCCAAGGGAAGAAAAAAGTTATCCCAGCCAAATAAACAGTATCCGCCATATTCTTCATTCCAAAGTCTGCCAACCGTTGAGATAATTCTGTCATTTGAGGGATCGTTAATTATGTTCCAGCTGATTCCTGCTTGTATTGCCAAAAAAGAATCTGCCAAAGAACCAAATTTCTTTTCTGCCCCAGCAACCAAAGAACTTCTACTCGCCTGGATTATTTGTTCAATATGCTCAGGATTCTGCCTTTTGCCTGTATAAACGTAAATTGTTTTATCCAGAGTAAAAACCCTGTAAGGAGATGCTGCCTGTACAAAATAATCTGTCCCAGGTTCTTCTGTGAAATTTACTGTCATAAAGCTTTCGTCTTTTGTGAAGCTGATTGAATTATTTGCCGTATTGATCAATATTCCGGGCTTATTCCACAAAACATTAACTGAGATGATCACACTGTTTATTGCTGAAGGATTTATTGGTCTGATCTTCAGAAAATAATCTTCTCCTATTGCGGTTGTTTCAACTTCAACCTCCATTTGCCGACATGTGATCTTTTGCTTTGTATAAGAACCGTCCAAGGTATGGTATTCAGGACTGACCTTTTCCAAATGGGGGTCTTTTCTCCCGATCAGAGATTCTGCTATATATGTTTCTTCTATCCAGTTGTGTAATTTCCAATGTAAATGGATAGCCAAACCTGTACTCAAATGCACAAAAGAACAGGTGCTTCTGTTGCTCCATGTATTCCACATATTCTTTATTTCATATTTCATGAGTCCACTCCCGAAAAACCACTTATTCAGGTCCTCTTTTTGGTAATTTTGTCTCTCTATCTCTTCTCTGCTGTCCACTGCCTACTGACCACTGGCCAATGTCGTTGACTTAAGCTTTCACGTCCTAAATTCCCCTCCATCTCGGAGGGGTGGCAGCTTGCTGACGGGGTGGTTAAATACTATTTTTTACCTTATTTCTTCTTAAGTCAACGACATTGGACCACTGGCTACTGACAGGTGGCTATTTAGGCTTTTTAAGAGGGTATTCATCTATATTTCCTGCATGATAATGGGCTCAACCGTCTTGTTTTGCCTTGCTTTCTCTGCTGAAAATACCATCAAATGGCTTTCAAGCGACTCAGCCGGCCCGGTAATGATTTTTGCCGGATCATTATCAGCAATTGCAGAAATGAAGTTATCCATTAAACCAAAATCTCCTCCGCCATGCCCCTGAAGAATACTGTTTGCTTTGTGGGTATCAATTTCAGTTTTCTTTTCTGTAATGAAGTCAAAGACCTTAATATGCCTGCCATTCCCTTCTATTTCGCCTTTTGTACCGAAAATTCTTGTACGGCGGTCAGTCAATTCTGTGAAAGCCGTCATCGTAAATGTACCTGTTACTCCGTCTTCAAACTCAAAGTTCACTACCTGATTATCTACAACATCGTTATCGCAGGAATAGACACACCTGCCGTAAGGACCTTCTCTCAGTGCCTTTTCAATTGCTTCAGGAGAAGGTATTTCTGTGATGATAGTCAAGGGCCAGCCCCGATATCCTTTTTGCCAGCAATTGAAATAGACTCTGCGGGCTGAATAAGGACATTGACTTTCTACAGCTGCAGGGCAATCCAGACAACGTTCTGTGGCTCCCGCAGGCTTATTCTTGGACGTGAAGTGTTTCAAACTCCCAAAAGAACTTACATTCATACACTTTTTATCAACCATATAGCGAATCCAGTCCAGATCATGACAGGATTTTGCCAGAAGCATGAATGTAGATTCCTTACTGTTACGCCAATTGCCTCTTACAAAAGAATGTGCCTGATGCCAAAATCCGACCGGCTCCAGATGTTGGATTGATACTATCTCTCCGATCCTGCCTGATAAAAGGATCTTCTTAAGCTCTTGAGTATAATTAGTGTATCTTAAAACATGGCAGACTGCAAACATAACTTTATTCTCATTCACAACTTTTACGATTTCTCTGCATTCGGCCTCTGTTTGGGCCATAGGTTTTTCTAATAAGATATGATAGCCCTTTTTAGCAAAAGCCAGAGCAGGTTGAGTGTGGCAGTTATCCTGAGTTGCAATAATGACAGCATCTGCAAACTTTTCCGGGATAATGGCTTCTTCCCAGGATTGGAAAACATATTGTGGGTCTATATTAAACTTTTCCACTAGGGCATTTCTGCGGAAAGCTAGCGGTTCAGCTACTCCTACAATTGTAGCTTTCTCCGGGAATTCCTGAGCATAAGCAGAGTATCCATATCCTCTGTCTCCTGCTCCAACGATCAGTATCTTTACAGGTTTCATCTCAACTCCTTTCTTTTGGTTAAACCCAGATTGCTTTGCACTTCTTGAGTTAAATACTCTTCCAACATTTTTTGTTCCAAGACTGTATTTATTCCATAAACATTGAGCAAATTCTCTGCCTTAATTGTTTGAATTTTATGTTCCCGGGCAATAATCTCAATAACATCAGAGAGATAAAACTCCTTCTGAGCATTGTTATTGCTGATTTGAGGCAGAGCATTGAAAAGTATTTGGTTGTCAAATATGAAGTGGGAAGAGGATAATTCATCAATGAGTTTTTCTTCTGGACTGGCATCTCTTTCTTCTACGATGGCAGCAGGATTTCCTTCGCTATTATAGATTATTCTGCCCCAGGGTGGTTTATTATCTTTAACGCTAACTGTTAAAAAAGTACATGCCAGATTATTTTTGGTGCGGGTGGATATCAGCAATTCCAGTTCACCGGCTGTTATCCCGGGAGCATCACCTACCATAACAATTGTTTGTCCCTGAAAATCTTTTAAGTGTTCTTTCGCTTGTAATACAGCATGGGCTGTCCCTGCCTGGGGTTCCTGAATCAGGTAAGTACACCTATTTTTTAAAACACTCTGTATTTCATCCTTGTTATCCTGACTGACAATTAAGATAATCTCTTCAATCCCAACCTCTTCTAATGCTTCCACAACCCATTCTATTATTGTTTTCCCGGCTACTATGTGCAGTACTTTAGGAATGGCGGAATTCATTCTGGTACCTTTACCTGCCGCCAAAACAATGGCTTTTGTTGTCGCTTTCATATATTTATCACTTACCTTCATTATTTTTTTCTTAACATTTTTTCTCAATCTTGATCAGAAAGGAATAATTATAATCCTGAGGGAAAATCCTATACTTTTCATGTGTTTGTGCCCCCCAACTGTCGTCTCCTCCTACTCCCATTTGCTTTAGATCTATATCCAGCTCTGTGTATTCGGATTTCTGTAATTCATAAGTGTGCCTCGGTTTGACATATAATTGTCTTTCCATTTCTGAATAAGTATATTGCAAAACTGCAAAGGACACAGGATCAATAGCCTGAACTGTTAAGTCCAATAATTCAGATGATAATTTAATCCATCGGGTATCTGATCGGTATCCGTTTTCCTGGGGACGATTATAATCAAATCCCATTTTATCAATTGTTTTGTGATAACATCCGATAAAGGAAGCTTCTTTTCTGTCCTGATAATTCTCCTCCGGACCTCTTCCATACCATTCAATTTCCTTAAAAGAAGGATCTAACTGTGCATGTAAACCTATCCTCGGGATCTCTGGTAAATTAGTATCCTGTAGAATAAACTGATAATCAACCAGAAGCATATTATCACCGGGAAATTTATAGGTAAGTTTGACTTTTGAATTCATGCCGGGAAAAGAAAACACCATCTCCAGGAAAGTGTTATCCTGAGATAGAAAAAAATTAGTCAGCTTCCTGTTATCTGAAGCTTGAAACCAGATCTTACATCTTTCATATAAGTGATTTCCTTTGTCATTATCTGTTGTCGCTCTCCTGAAGTTAGGCAGAAAACAATTAGATAAAATCTTATTTCCTTCAAACAATAATTCCTCTATCAGGCCGGAGTCTGAGTTTACTATAAGTGTCAAAGAACCAATTACAAACCTTAAAAGTGAATCATTTATAATAGTACTTTCCACAACTTGATGTGTCGGCAGTGGCTTTTGTCTTGTATATTCTCTGATCTGGAACTGTTCTTTGCTTAAACAAAAGTCTATAGGGAAGAGGTGAGTAGCTCTGTTTGTTCTCGCAGAGAAATTAATGAAGAGTTCTCCGGTATCAGGATAAATACCTTCAATTGTCAGAGCATATTTTTCATGAGGTGGGATCGGTGCCATCTCAAGCTTCCTGCTTTGAACCTGCTTACCATCCTTAAGGATCTCATAAAAAAAAGTTAAATCAGAAGTATCCTGGAACACTCTTTCATTGAATATTTCAAAAGTAGTATCAGTTAATTTTTTGAAATGAATGTCCTGATACACTTTTTGGACCTCATAATAAGCAGGATGCGGAGTTCTGTCTGAACTTACGATCCCGTTAAGACAAAAATTCTCATCGCTTGGAGTATCCTCATCTCCAAAATCTCCTCCGAAAGCAAAATGTGGTGTCGGTTCCTGTTTGAGCAACCCTTGATCTACCCAGTCCCAAAGAAATCCCCCCTGAAGTAAGGGGTATTTTCTGATCAAATGCCAATAATCGTTTAAATTTCCGCTGCTGTTACCCATGGAATGTGTATATTCACACATGATCAGAGGTCTGACTTGTTGTGTGGAGGCATACTCTTCCAACTGCTCTAAACTTGGATACATCGGACAGTAAATATCCGTGTTAAGTCCAAGTTCTGCTCTTTCATAATGAATCGGTCGTGAGGGATCTCTCTGCTTCAACCATTCATAACAGGCATCAAAACAGGTCCCGTCTCCAGCTTCATTACCCAGAGACCAAATAATTACTGAGACATGATTCTTGTCTCTTTCAAACATATTCATAACCCGGTCAAGGTGTGCATTGAGCCAATCTTTGTTGTTTCCCAAAGTAAGCTCAGGCTGATATCCCATACCATGCGATTCAATATTTGCTTCATCTATAACATACATTCCATACTGATCACAAAGCTCATACCAATAAGGATCATTAGGATAATGGGAGGTCCTCACAGCATTTATGTTAGCCTGTTTCATCAATTTGAAATCCATCTGCATCGACTCATGTGATACTATATGTCCTGTAACAGGATCATGCTCATGCCGGTTAACTCCTTTCAACAAAACATATCTACCGTTTACAAAAAGCATTCCTGACTCTATATGTACCTTCCTGAAACCAATACTCTTCGTTAGTTCTTCCAGAATTCTGCCTTGATGCAGAAGGATGATCCTTACCTCATAAAGCCGGGGAGTTTCTGCAGACCAGTGCTTAATATCCGGATGCTGTGAATTCAATTGAAAAATGTCTGACTCAAGGATACTACGTCTCTGATATATTATTTTGTCGGTATCAGTAATGATCAATTCCAAAGTAAGATCAGATGTATAGTTATGTATTTTGCCTTCAACTATTAGAAAACCTTCCTGATAATCGTTAATAAGATCTGTTTTTAACCAAATATCCTGCAAATGTGTTTTAGGCTTTGTGTAGAGGAGAACTTCTCTTTCTATCCCGCTCAGTCTCCAGAAATCCTGACATTCCAGATAAGAACCGTCACTCCAGCGAAAAACCTGTAAAGCTATCAGGTTTTCACCCTGCTGAATTAAGTGACTGATCTTCCATTCCGCCGGTGTTTTGCTGTCCTGTGAATAACCCAGGAAATCACCATTTATCCATATATAAAAGGCTGACCGTACAGCACCAAAATGTATAAAGGTTTCTAATCCGGCAGGATCAAAAGCGATATTTATGGTTTTTCTGTAGTAACCTACTTCGTTGTTCTCTTCTGGTATCCAGGGTGGAATGGGTTTAATATCTGCAGTTTGATAAGCTTTGCTTTTATCTTTGGGAACAGGGAAAAATTCATAAGGAGTATTAACATATATGGGTTCTCCATAACCCTGCAATTGCCAATTGGCAGGTACCGGCATTTCAACCCAGTCAGAATCATCAAATTCTAATGACTGGAATTCATCAGGATGCTGATTACAGTTTGTCCAAAAGAATTTCCAGTTACCATTCAAATCTAAAGCAGGATAATTTGATGGAATCAACAGACTGTGTGCAGGTTCTTTATTAAGGTTATAAACTTCAGGATTCATCCAATCTTTCATATTAATCTCCTTAAACTTGATTAGAAAAAGTATATGAAAATGAGTCAACTGAAATTTTATGAAGTATCTTCCCATAGTCACAATATACAGGAACCAGAATGGCTTGCTGAAGCGATCCATAGAAAATTAATAATTTGACTTGACATGGATATAAAATACAATAATATATAACACGAATATAATATTGTGGAGGTTCACATGGAAAACACTATTCATCACGGATTAGTGCAAAAAATAATAAGTTGTGCCATTGAAGTGTATAAAACTTTGGGCATTGGCTTTTCTGCCGAAATCTACAAAGAAGCTTTTGAAATTGAACTAACAAACGAAAAATTAACTTTTCAAAAGAATATGGAAAGACCGATTCTCTATAAGGGAGTAACTGTGGGAAAATGTAATTGTGATTTCATTGTCGGAAATAATGTTCTAATAGACATTCTAGTCGTTCCGGAAATAGATGATGATTTTGTGCTGCATACAACAAAAGATAAATCAGTTTTTGAACTGGAAACAGGTTTGCTGCTCAATTTTGGCAAAATGACTTTTGAATACAAGATTATATGAGTTAAGGGCTTAGACAATAGTTATTTGCCTCATCCCATATAGGAGATCTGATATGAAGAATGCCTTATTTATAGATGAAGAGTATCATAAATTTATTCAAGAAATTAAACAGAGAATCAAATCATCACAGATTAAGGCAGCTTTATCAGTTAATCAGGAATTACTACACCTATACTGGGAAATTGCTCAAAGGGTCGTCGAAAAACAAAAACAAACTCTATGGGGTGATGGATTTATTGAAAAGATGAGCAAAGATTTGAAAGCTGAATTCCCCACACTTAAGGGATTCTCCAAAAGAAATATTGAACTAATGAGGCAATGGTACATTTTCTGGAAAGATACTGATTCAATTGCGAAGCAACTTGCTACGCAAATACCCTGGTGGCATAATATCATAATCATAACCAAAATTAAGAATCACCAGATAGCCCTTTATTACATACAAAAAACAATTGAGAATAACTGGTCAAGAGCAACCCTCATTCATCAGATTGAATCCAATCTTTATTCACGTGAAGGGAAGGCTGTTACGAATTTCTCTGTTACTCTTCCATTACCCCATTCTGATCTTGCTCAGCAAATTACAAAAGATCCTTATATTTTCGATTTTCTTTCCTTACAGGAAAAGTATGATGAAACTGAACTGGAAGAAGCATTAATAACGCACATTACCAGGTTTTTACTGGAATTAGGTTCTGGATTTTCTTATATCGGTAAACAGTATAAATTGGAAGTTGGTGGTGATGAGTTTTTTATTGATTTACTTTTTTACCACGTGAAGCTGCACTGCTATGTTGTAGTAGAATTAAAGACAGTTAAATTCCAACCAGAACATTCAGGAAAACTCAATTTCTATACTTCTGTTGTCGATGATGTTTTAAAGTCTGCAGAAGATAAACCAACAATTGGCATTCTGATCTGTAAATCAAAGAATAATACTGTTGTTGAATATGCCCTGAAAGATATCAATAAACCAATCGGCGTGACAGAATACAATCTGACAAAAAGTTTACCAGAAGAATTCAAATCTTCTCTTCCTACAATTGAAGAATTTGAGGCTGAACTTAGTACTCTTTCAGACAAAGAGTAGCGAGTTAGTCTTTAATTTGAAGTTATTTTTGATTAATTTCAATTGACATCAAAATGAGTCTATAAGAGTGTAAGTAAAAAGATAAGGAGCAGAGAATGAGTGCAATTAAGCACCCTCAGTTTTACCGGCAGAAATTCTTACTGGCTCTTTTGACAACATTTGGCGGTAAAATTTATCATACTGACTTTATTAAACATCTGTTTATTTATGAAAATGAATATAACAAGACTATCCATAACTACTTCTTTCTCCCTTATAAGTATGGACCATTTTCATTTCAAGCTTATACTGACCTGAGAAGACTGGAAAATCTCGATCTTATAGTTAATCAGGACAATATTACTTTGAAATCAGACTTTAATTATCTGTCTTTACTCAAACCAGAAGATAAAACTGCAATCAAGAGAATGTTCAATGATTACAGGGAAGTCAAAGGACAGCAACTTATAACTGCAGTGTACAAAAAATATCCCTACTATTCCCAAAAAAGTCTTATAAAAGATGATATTCTTGGTTCAACAAATGAAATTAATGATACTCCTCTTGCTCAAAAATTCTTTTCGATTGGCTATGAAGGAATAACCATTGATCAGTATTTGAACAGCTTAATCGAAAATAATATCAAAGCTCTCATTGATGTCAGAAAGAATCCGGCAAGCATGAAATATGGATTTAACAAAGCTTTCTTCATTAAAAATCTGAAGGAGTTAGATATTGAATATCTCCATATACCGGAACTTGGGATTGAATCAGAAGAACGTCAAAATCTTAATTCATTTGCTGATTATCAGAAACTCTTCCAAGAATATGAAGCAACTGTTCTGGTTACAAAAAAAAAAGCCATCAGATCAATTGTTGAGCATTATCAACAGCACGGCAGAATAGCTCTTACCTGCTTCGAAAAAGATCATCTATTTTGTCACAGATCAAGAATTGCCAATTATATTGAAGAACACTTTAACATCAAGGTAACACATCTATGAAACCGGATAAAGTAAATACCTTGGATAAGGTAAGTCAATTTTCAGCATTTTATCTAATCACAGATAATGCTTGTTATTGTATTAAGAAAAAATATTATCCTGTCTTCTCACAACTTGTGGTTACAAAATTCTATGTAATTCATCAGTTTGTGAATTTTTAGATTATTATCAAAAACTTAACAAAACAATTGAGGTTAAAAATGAAATGGATTAACTCGAAAGCTTTAAATGATTGGGCTGGAACAAGAGATTGTCAAGAAACACTACCACGATTAATCAGAAAACTAATTAGAGCGACAACGAATTCTATCAGTAACATTCATTTCCCTTCAGGTGAAAGCATTTTACTCGGTGGTTGGGATGGAATACTTGAAGTCAAAGAAGAAACAGAATATGTCCCGGTTGGTATTTCACTTTGGGAATTTGGAGCAAATAAATATTCTAAAGACAAAGCAAATTCTGATTATGAGAAGAGAAGTGAAAATCCATTGGGTTTTAATCCTAAAGAGGCAACTTTTATTTTTGTAACTCCACGATTATGGGATAACAGAAATGATTGGGTCGAAGAAAGAAAAGCTGAAAATATCTGGAAAGATGTAAAAGTCATAAATTCAGAAACTCTGGAAGAGTGGATTGAAATAGCACCTACTGTTGGTTCATGGCTGGCCAAGCACATTGGATTATGCCCTGAAAATGGAGTTCAATCAACTGAAGATTTTTGGGAATAATGGGCTACAGGACCAAATATCAAGCTTAATCCAGAGATACTTTTAGGAGGAAGGACAACTGAGAGGGACAGAGTTATTCAGTTAATAAACCAACCATCATTAAATTTCGTTAAAAGCATTTCAAGAGAAGAATCTTTAGCTTTTATCATTGCATGTTTTAAAAGTCAATTAAATTCTGAGGAAGATTTTTTCGCTAGAAGTATAATTATTGATGATATAGAAACTTTTAGAAAATTAACTTCTAACAAAAATCATTTAATATTGATACCCAGATTTGGTGATTATAATGGTTTAAATAAAGCTGCTAATGATGGGCATATCTTAATTGTACCAGCAGATTATGAAACAATCGAGAATTCATCTGATACCATTGTCTTGCCGGAAATTGAAAGAGATTCATTTGTAGCTTCTTTAATTTCTGTAGGTTTTTCCAAAGAAAAAGCTCAAAGACATTCCAGAGAATCAGCACGAAATATTACAATTTTAAGAAGGCAATTGGAATTTACACGAACAATTCCTAACTGGGCACATTCACAAAATGTTAATACTATTATTCCTGCATTGATCATAGGCAGATGGGATGAGAATAGTGAAAGTGATAAAAACATTATTGCTAAAATTGCAAATGATACTTATGAAAGCTATATAAAAGAATTAAACTGTTGGCGATACACTAATGATAGTCCAATTTTTAAAATTGGAAGCAAGTGGAGATTGTCTTCACCCCTTGACTCTTGGGCAAATGCCTCAAAGCAAATGTCACGCAATGATTTTGATTTATTAAAACAATCAGCTATTGAAATATTATCTGAAGTTGATCCATCTTTTCAGCTTCAACCAGAGCATAGAAACATGGCTTCGTTCTTTGGAAAAAAAAGAAATCATTCAGCTTGGATTAGAGAAGGTATTATACATTCACTAATACTAATTTCAGTGTTTGGAGAGAAGTTTAAGCTTGATCTACCAAGTACATCAAAAGTATGGGTTGATAATATAGTCAGAAATCTTTTGAACTCTAATAATCCAGAGTTTTGGAAATCACTAGATAGAGAACTACCACTATTAGCTGAAGCTTCACCAACAGCATTTTTAGATAACTTGGAAAAATATCTGAAAATTGAGAGTTCTCCAATTATTGATTTATTTAATGAAGAACCTGGGTTTATTGCACCAAGAAGCTATCATACAGGATTACTTTGGGCATTGGAAAGCTTAGCTTGGTTTCCTGAATATTTATCAAGAGTATCAATTATTCTGGCAAAATTAGCTTCAAATGATCCTGGAGGTCAAATTTCAAATAGACCTATTAAGAGCTTATCAGGTATCTTTAAACCTTGGCATTACGAAACATATGCATCTTTTACTGACAGAATCGAAGTTCTGGAATTGATTTGTAAAAAGGAGTTAGAAGTAGCTTGGACACTACTATTAAGTATGCTTCCTAAGAATACCAGTGATTTCTCAACACCCTCATCAAAACCAAGATGGAGATTATTGGAAATTGAACAAGAAATTAAAATTACATGGGATGAAATTTACAAAAGTTATACTCAAGTTGTTGAATTATTGAAATCACATTTTGATTATAGTGATAAGAAAACGGCGGATTTGATCAAAGCATCATGCCATTTATTGGTAGAAGACAGACATACAATACTTGATTTTGTTGATACAATTCTTGATGAAGTAAATCATGAAGACAATATTTCATGGCATGCATGTAGAAAACTTCTAAACAAATACAACTCTCATCCAGAAGCAGATTGGGTGTTACCTCTTAATGATTTAGAAAGAATTGCAAATCTTCATATGAAGCTAACTCCATCTGACACTGTTCAGAGAAATATTTGGATGTTCAACGATAACTGGCCGGAATTCTCTGAAGGACATGTTAACAAAAAAGGTTCTCATGATAATCAGGAGATAATTATATTAGAAAATAGAAAAAAAGCACTATTAGCTATATATAATGAGGTTGGATTAGTAAAAGTGATCGAACTCTCTGAGGTTGTAAAAGAAAAGGAAATTTTTGGTCAAACCCTTGCTTATATTATTGAATCTAATAACGAAATTGTTGATATATGCAAAATTTTGAACGAAACAAAAGCAAACTATTCTTTTGCACAAGGCTGTATCTTTAGAAAGGGTTTAATTAAAAGACTTGACTGGAGCTTAAACTTATACAAAAAATTGAAGAAAATTGGATTTTCTAATTCTTCTCTTGCTAATTTCCTTACTTGTTTATATCAATCTCAACAGCTGTGGGATTTTATTGAAACTACAAATTCCGAAATAATAGAATTGTATTGGAAAAATTGCTATACAAACTTATACAGAACTAATCAAAATGAAAAAATATACGAAGTGAGAAAGCTTATCGAACATAAAAGATATTTTTATGCCATACAAGTTTGTTCTCCATTTGCAAAGGAACTTCCAAGTGATTTAATTTCTGATATGTTGCTTAAAGCAGGAACAGAAAAAAATGAAGAGCATATAAAGTTAAGCGAGTATGAAATAAACGCGTTATTTAACACATTAAATGATAGAAATGATCTTGAATCGAGTATTATGTTTCGTCTTGAATGGATTTACTTTCCTGTTTTAAATGACTACGATGATAAGACGACCCTTAGACTCCATGAAGAATTGTCCATCAACCCTGAATTTTTTATTCAAATTCTATGTTTAATCTACAAATCAGATAATGAAAGTATACAAGATGATAGTATTGATGAACAACTAAAATTCAAAGCAAAAAAAGCATTTGAGTTGTTAGAATCATGGAATAGGTTACCAGGCATGAATTCTCCGGAGACAATGGATTTCAACTATTTAAAAACATGGATTGATAAAGTTACTGAATTAGCTAAAGCTAGTGATCTCATGGAGGCTGCTAATATGTATATTGGAAAGATACTTGCTCAATATCCAGAGAGTTTAAATGAAACTTGGCCACCAGATGAAATATGTAAGTTAATTGAAGAATTAAATTGTGATGTAATAGACAGCAATTTTTCTTGTGCTACTTTTAATAAAAGAAGTTCTTCCTCTAGAAGTCCGTTTGAAGGAGGTAATATCGAAAGAGAAAAAGCACAATACTTTCACAAACTTGCTAATCACCATAAAAACAAATATCCTTCTGTTTTTAATATTTTTCATGAACTTGCAATTGAATATGAGGATGATGCCAAAAAGGAAGATGAAAAAGCTGTAAGGATAAGAATGGAATATTAAATCAAATTAGACTTTTCTGATAGTTTTATTTAGACTATAAGCATCATTTGCGTAAAAATTGATTAAGATATTCAACCAGTTCATAAACAGTTGTAGAAGGATTGTTTTTAGCAGGGTTAATTGAAGGATGACTTGCCAGAAGTTTTCCAGAGTTTTTGATAGCTATTTCTTGTTTGTCATATAATTTCCGGTAAATTTCCTGATCATTCTTTTTGTATTTTTCTTTTAGTATTTTCGACAACTTACTTATATATTTATCTCTGGTTAAACCAGAATGTAAATATTCAAAATGTAGCAAGTACCAGAGTTCAAAAGCTTCATTAGAGTAGGCAACAGAAAAACCATGACTTCTTGCCTTATCTATAGCACTATTGAAAGCAGAGGCTGTAAAAGAATCTTTATCAAATACACAGAATGATTTGTATGTAATAGTTTTGGGTTTTTTTTCACTTTCTTTGGCAAATTGATCTATCAATTCTGCTCTTTGTTCAATTGCCTCCTCAACTAGGGTTAAAGTATTCATCCCCAGCCCAATAATGCGAACTATAATTCCCCTTATCCTGAAGCTTTCAAAGTAATTTGGCTCTGTCTTTGTGCCTTCAGTAAAAATCAATATCATATCTGGAGGAATTTCGCGGATATTTTTATTTCTGCTTAGTGCCATATTCAATCTCTGAATAAATTTGAAAGCTCATCATAATTAATTATTGGAACAGCACCATACTTTCCAATAAGATACTCCTTATTATAGGAAGCATCTTTCCTGGTTTTTTTGTCATCATTTTTGAATTCAACTAAAGAGTATAATTTTGAGGAAGAGTTACTGTCTTTCTCTGTAAACCAAACCTCATCTCTCCGAAAGAACTTATTGCTCAAAAAACTTGTATTGTGGGTTGTAAATATTAATTGAGCACCTTTGGGATTAGTTTCTGGGTTAATAAAAAGACTATGAATAATTTTGACAAGATCATAATGCAAACTGTTCTCGATTTCATCGATTAATAATGGATAGCCATTCTTCAAAGACATATAAAGAGGTGCTGCTAAACAAAACATAGTATTAGTTCCATCAGACTCATTACTTAGTAAATCAAAAAATGTTTCCTTTTTTGCATTATTCTGGTAATATATATGCTTAGTTTTAATGCTAATCCTTTGCTGATTAGCTTTAGCGTATGACACATTATTACTGTAGATATTTTTCCCTTCCTCAACTGAATCAAAGTTTGTTTTTTCTATGGACAAATCACTGATATCAAGATCAGCAACTTTAATCAATTTACTAATCCATTCTATAGTTATTTTTCCATTTTCCAACATAGACATTGTCTGTATCGGATTACAGATTTTTTCTGTAATTGATGTAAGAGAATGAAACCATTTTAGTATCTTCCCTGCTATTTCTCCATTAAACTGATCTGCAACGCTTATGAACAATGCATTATGACGAATGCTCTTGAGTGGAATTTGTTTCCCTTCAGGAAAATGAACAGTTTTCTCAATATTGTTATCCTTTCGTGAAAAAAGCAAAAGCTCTTTTACTCTGGGCTTTTTCAAAAATAAATATTCTTCTACAACTTTTTCGCAATTTAAGGCAAATCCATATTTGTACAAATAATCATCTATGTATAACAGCATTTCAAATTCAGTTGGTGAGTTCCGTGATATGTCATCAAGTAAAAATGGCGTATATGGTAAATCATCATTGGATTGATATTTATTCAGAGAATGAGTAACAAAACTACTCATAAATAATACTGCATTTATCAAGTTGCTCTTACCACTGGCATTAGCTCCATATATTACTGCTGTTTTTAATATTTCATTATTCAAAATCTTTGCACTGTGATTCTCCAATTCATTATTGGTTACTGCAAGCATCGACAGAGTTACTTTATCTTTAAATGAACGATAGTTTTTTACTGAAAATTCAACTAGCATTGATCCTCCTTTGATACATAACTTTGTATATGGATCATTTCCAAATTCTTTAATTAATTATCTACTAAACATGAATATCTTATTAAAATACTTTTGTCAAGGCATTTTTGAGAAATATTCACAAAATATGACACATAAAGCCATTTGGGGATAATTAACGCTCTTCCTTCTATGTTCTCCATAATGTTGCAATTTAACGGCATACACTGAGAAAAAAAATGAAGATTATAATTTTGAACACCAAGGATGAAGAGGGTTTAGTACAAGGATTGAGTACATAGGATTATGGATTTGATTGACACAACCCGCAGGCAAGTAGTAGGCTGAGAGAGAGTAACCAGTTGTCAGTAGCCAGAAGTCAGGAAAATAGAGTCAGGCATAGGAAATGAGATAAATTGAAAATAATTAAAATTCTTTTTGCTTTTTTCTACTTCTCTTTTATTATGTTAGTAAATGATAACATAAGTGAGGAGAATGAAAATGAAAAGAAACATTATTACCATAAATACAGACAAATGCAACGGATGCGGTGCCTGTATTCCCAACTGCCCCGAAGGTGCTTTACAACTGATAGACGGTAAAGCCAGACTCATCAGCGATCTCTTTTGTGACGGACTCGGTGCCTGCATCGGCAAATGTCCGGAAGGTGCTATGCATATAGAAGAAAGAGAAGCTGAACCTTATGATGAAAGAAAAGTCATGCCCAATATTGTTAAAGCCGGATACAATACAATCAAAGCTCATTTACTGCATCTTAAAGAACATGGTGAAATGAAATTCTTCGGCGAAGCTGTGGATTATTTAAAAGAAAATAAAATCCCAGTACCCGAACTCGAAGCCAAGCATACTGAAGGATGCGGTTGCCAAGGTGGCAAGATGAGAGATATGCGTAAGAATATAAAGTCCGCTCCTGCACCATCAGCAGGTCAACCTGTTAAGATGGAATCACAATTACAACAATGGCCCGTGCAATTAATGCTGATCAATCCGGGTGCAAGTTACTTTGATAAT
The DNA here is from genome assembly GCA_964419225.1 of uncultured Candidatus Cloacimonadota bacterium. Taxonomy (GTDB): domain Bacteria; phylum Cloacimonadota; class Cloacimonadia; order Cloacimonadales; family CAYQPF01; genus CAYQPF01. The sequence continues at coordinate 50,656 of CAYQPF010000014.1, forward strand.
GCAGATCTTCTTATTTCTGCAGATTGTGCCCCGTATGCATATGCTAATTATCACGAACGCTTTATAAAAGGCAAGATAACCATAACCTTATGTCCCAAATTAGATCAGACTATGGACAGATATCTGGAAAAACTGATCATCATCTTCTCTGAACATCAAATCAATTCAATCACAGTTGTCCATATGGAAGTTCCCTGCTGCTCAGGTATCGTAGCTTTGGTACAAAAAGCAATCCAACTTTCCGGAAAGAACATTTTATTAAAGGAATACACTATTTCTATCAATGGGGAAATTGTTTGATCAGTGTGCAGTAGGCAGTGGGCAGTGAGCAGTGGAAAACTCACCCCCGGCCCCTCTCTTGCGAAGAGAGGGGAGTGAAGGATGCCTTCGGTTTGTAGGGGCTGACTCCCACGTCAGCCCAGAGAAGGATTGGACAACCCATCCCCGACCCTTCCCTTTTTATAAGGGAAGGGGGGAATAAAATAAGTGCTTCCTGCTCTTGGCACAAGGGAAGGATCAGAGGAAGGGTTATCTAAAAGTGTGCAGTGTGCAGTAGGCAGTGGGCAGCAGGAAGGAGAAAAAATGGAAGCAAAAGTTAAAGTTCAAGAAAGGATGAAGACTGTGGAAAGGCGGGAGCAGATCATAGATCAGGCTTTGGAGATAATTCATGACCTGGGTTATCCTGCATTCACCACAAGACTATTAGCACAAAAAATAGGAATAAGTGAACCAGCTTTATACAGGCATTTTGCCAACAAGAATGAGATTGTCCTGGGAATTCTTGACCGGATGGATAAGCTGGGTGAGTTGGTTGAAAAAGAACTGGAAAACAGTAAATCCACTGCAGAACGGATAGAAATATTTGTTAGAATACATCTTGGTTTCTTTCAGAATAACCCCTATATTATAAGTATCTTGTTTGCTGATGAATTTCTTAAGTATGATGAAGTTTTAGCAAATAAACTCAGTAAAGTAGTAGGATTCAGGCACCGCTTGTTACAAAAGATCTTTGAAACAGGCAGATTGGGAAACGAAATCGTAGATATCTCAAATGAAACTTTGGCCACCATAATACAAGGCTCGATCAGAGTCAGTGTTGCCAGATGGAAGGCTTCTGGGTATAAATATCATTTGGTCGATAAGAATCAGGAATTGATTCAGGCACTCGTAAAAATTGTAACAAACAAAATATAAAAAAAACTAAAGGAGGAATCATGTTTTGTTATCAATGCCAGGAAACAGTAAAAAACCAGGGATGTACCATGAAGGGCGTCTGTGGAAAAACAGATGAAGTCGCCAATTTACAGGATTTATTAATTCATTTATTGAAAGGAGTCGCTTATTTTGGAACGAAAGCAGCGGAAAAAGGAATTGACCGTGCGGATGAGAGTCAGTTTGTCTTACAGGCTTTGTTTACCACAATCACCAATGTTAATTTCAATCCGGTGAATTTGCATGCCTGGATTCGGGAAGCAATAAAAGTTAGAGACGGACTGAAACACAAAGTTGGCAGTTTTGACAATATGCCTGATGCAGCAGTCTGGTATTCGGATGATGATGCGGAATTTGCAGAAAAAGCAAAAGAAGTTGGTTACTTATCTATTGCCAATGATGATATCAGATCCTTAAAGGCCTTGCTGATCTTCGGATTGAAAGGTATGGCTGCTTATGCAGAACACGCAGCAGTTCTCGATGAATTTGACCAAAAGATCTATGATTATATGTTCAAAGCTCTGAGTGCTACCCTGAGAGAAGACATTGGAGCAGACGAATTGATCGGACTTGTTATGGAATGCGGTAGTGTAGGCGTTCAGACAATGGCTTTATTGGATAAAGCAAATACAGAAAGATACGGACATCCAGAGCCAACCCAGGTTCAGTTAGGTGTGAAAAAGAATCCTGCCATCCTGATCAGTGGCCATGATTTACGTGATTTGGAAGAATTGCTTGATCAGACCAAAGGTACAGGAATCGATGTTTATACTCATGGGGAAATGCTTCCCGCTAATGCATATCCATTCTTCAAGAAATATGATAACTTAGCAGGAAACTACGGTGGTTCCTGGTTCCATCAACAAACTGATTTCGAAAAATTCAACGGTGTGATACTGATGACCACCAACTGTCTTGTTCCACCCAGAGAATCTTATATCAACAGAGTCTTCAACACAGGCGTTGTCTCATACCCGGGAATCAAATATATTCCGATGCGTAAAAAAGGTGAACATAAAGACTTTACAGCCCTTATTGAAATGGCAAAAACTCTTCCTTCACCCGAAGAACTTGAGACCGGAACTGTCTGGTCAGGTTTTGCCAGAAATACAGTCATGGGTGTAGCAGATAAAGTCATCGCAGCTGTAAAATCAGGAGCTATCAAGAAATTTGTGGTAATGGGTGGATGTGACGGACGTCATAAAGAAAGATCTTACTTCACTGAAATAGCCGAAAAATTACCGATGGATACAATAATATTAACTGCCGGTTGTGCCAAGTACAGATACAACAAGCTTCCCTTAGGCGATATTGCCGGAATCCCCAGAGTATTGGATGCCGGACAGTGTAATGACTGCTATTCTTTAGCCTACATTGCTTTACAACTGAAAGCAGCCTTTGGTTTGGATGATATCAATGATCTTCCTATCTCCTATGATATTGCTTGGTACGAGCAGAAAGCAGTGCTTGTTTTACTTGCTTTATTGTCTCTCGGAGTAAAAAATATCAACTTAGGACCAACCTTACCGGCATTTTTATCACCTAATGTCGCAAAAGTACTTGTCGAAAAATTCAATATCGGACAAATTGGTACTGTTGAGGGTGACCTCAAAAAATTCATGTAAGGAGATGATCATGGCACATAAAATCACTGATGATTGCATCAATTGTGGAGCTTGCGAAGCTACCTGTCCTGTATCGGCTATAACTGAAAAGGACAATAAAAGAATTATCGATGCGGATGCATGCGTGGACTGCGGAGCGTGCAAACAGGTATGCCCGGTGGATGCCATTCTGGCACCTTAGTTTAGTCGGCTGTGGGCAGTAGGCAGTAATGTCAAATCCAAACTTACATAGTAAATGTAAGTCATCTTTTGTAGGGGCAAATAATCATTTGCCCCTTTTCTTTAAAATTACCGCATAATTTGAACTAATCATAAAAATTATTTGACAATATTTAGCTTGATCTCTAAAATATATTTTCATAGTCACCAGATTGGAGAGTATTTATGAAAAAGTTACTGATTTTTGTATTGTTGTTGATAATCTTGAGTTGTGCAAAACACAGTATCAATGAACCGGAGGGTTTGTCTCCGGTTGGAAATATAACTATTGAAATGTTAACGCACACCAGTTTCAGAGTCATTTGGACTTATGCTAATGAAAATGTTCAATTTCAAATTGATAGAAAAATTGGAGATTCTGAATGGGTTGATCAGTATAAAATGTTGAGAGGGGAAGTTAAACAATTCATTGAGACAAATCTGCCAATGGGCTCCACAATTACATACAGAATAACAGTTTTTACAGAAGACAAAACATCAATACCGGCTGAAAAAACCATTACAATGAAATTGATGGTAGAAGAAAGCTTTGTTTTGATTGAAGGAGGCATCTTTCAGATGGGTTCAAATACCGGTTCTTTAATGGAACAACCTGTACATCAGGTAACTCTCTCCTCTTTTTATCTTAGTAAATATGAACTTAGTCAGTGGAAATATAAGAAAATAATGAAGGATAATCCCTCTTATTTTTCAGCAGACACACTAAGACCGGTAGAAGAAGTTAGTTGGTATAACGCAATTGAGTATTGTAATAAAAGAAGTATCAAAGAAGGTTTAACACCCTGTTATAATTATTCTATTTATGGGAATGATCCTGCATTTTGGCCGTTGGGATGGGATTCTGATTATAATAATTATGTGAATCTGACGTGTAATTGGAATGTGAATGGATACAGACTACCTACTGAAGCCGAATGGGAATTTGCAGCCCGAGGTGGAATTTTAACAAATAATTATCTTTATAGCGGAAGTAATGATCTTGGAACAGTTGGATGGTTTTTCTCTAATGCAGGAAGTGCTTCACATCCCTTAGGATTGAAACAGCCTAATGAACTTGGGATTCACGATATGAGCGGGAATAATTGGGAATGGTGTTGGGATATTTATGATTCTTATCAGAATGGTGAACAAATAAATCCAACAGGAGCTGTATCGGGTATTCACAGAGTATTGAGAGGTGGCAGTTGGATGTATCAACCGGATTTTTGTAGGGTAGCAAATCGCAATCATGGCTATACTCCTACCAGTTTCAATTGTAATATTGGTTTCCGGTTATGCCGAACCAGCATAAGATAGATCGAAAATTTAGTTCACAATTCAATTTCATGTTGATTACTTAAATTTCTCTTGTCAAAATTTGAAATTAATTTAATATATGTACAGATAACAAAAAATTGGAGGTGTGTATGGGTTTTTTTGAATGGGACAACAAATATAGTGTAAGTGTAAATTCTATGGATCAGCACCATAAGAAGTTATTTGATTTAATTAATAAGCTACATGAAGCCATGTTTGTGGGGCAGGGTAAAACAGTTTTAGAAAGTGTTTTAAAAGAATTAATTGACTATACTGTATATCATTTTAAAGCTGAAGAAGATTTAATGATAGCTGCAAATTATCCAGGTTTTTCAGAGCAAAAAGCTCAGCATGATTCATTTGTGACCAAAATGAATGGTTTCAAAAGGGATTTCGAATCAGGAAATCCCACCCTGACGATTCCTTTGATGACAACTCTGAGGGACTGGCTGGTGAATCATATAATGGTTGTAGATAAAAAATACTCAACTGTTTTGAAAGGATAAGCTCTATAACAAGTTTCACATAATTAATTTAAAAAGTGGTTATTAACAAATAGCATTGCTTGCAGTATATTTTACCGGTCTCATATGCAAGATATTGACTATAATCTTTCCTGTAGTCATATGATACGAACTTAAAATAACCACTTTTTTTGTTTCTATGCAAAATAAGTATTGACTGAATTGCAATTTTCACAGGAAATAATCCTATGAAATTAAAATTTGGTGATTTGTTTTCGGATATGATGAAAGACAAGGAGATAATGGGAGCCTTGAGTCTGATAAGCCAGCTTGGTTTGACTATGATCAGCTGTATTCTTGTTTGTTTCTTCCTTTTTCTATTTTTGGAACACAAATTTCACCTACCCCGTATTTTTCTGATATTGGGGCTTGGTCTGGGAATAATAAGTGGTTTCTACAGCTGCTACAAAATATTGAAGAAATTTTATGAACAATCATGACTTTGTGAAACGCATAATACTGATAATTATCTTGACAAACGTATGTTTCATTTGTATGTTGCCAGTCATATGGAAAGAATCCTTAGGCTGGATTCTTGGATCTTTATGGAGTGCAGGTAACTTTTTGTGGATGTATAGAATAGCTAAGATGCACCTTTCCCCTGATCCCGGTTCGACTAAGCTGGAGATCGTGAAAGGGTTTTTCTTTAGATACGGTGTTTTGTTGCTTTACTGTGTTTTAGTAATGACCTTTATCCATCCTAATTTGATTTTTTTTGGAGCAGGAATGCTTTCTGCTCAAATTGCAATTATAATAAATGAAGCATATAGTTTACTAAAGAAAAGCAAATTTAGTAAATACTTTGGGAGATGAATATGACATGGAAAACGATTCTTTATCTCTTTCTTGCAATAATTCTGCTGGAAGTATTTTTAGCAGGTCACTTGAAAGAAACCTTCCACATTGGAACTAATCCTGAAACTGGAAAATTCTCTGTTTGGAACTCAGAAAGAGAATTCTCAATTCAGGAACAGATCAATGAGGAGTTTCAACCTGATGTACTCATAGCAGAGGGCAAAGAGGAAAAAGCTATATATGGCAGTGAAAGAGTATATGAAGCTTTTCAGAGAGTGTTTGGCCAAACTCATGCTTTAGCCGATTTTAAACTGATCAGAATGTTACTTATTATTGATGTACTATGGTTGTTACTGGCATTGTTACTCAGATCCGTAATTGCCCTTAAACCCAAATCTCTGCAGGTTTTCTTTGAAATGATCTACGGGTTCTTTGAGAATTTGGTTATGGAAACCTTAGGAACTCATAGAAAAAGTTATACTCCTTATATTACGACTATTTTTCTCTTTATCTGGACTTCAAATCTTATTGCCATGATTCCAATACCTGGTAATTTAGAACCGACCAGAAATCTGAATGTAACCTTGGGCATGGGCTTAATCGCAGTTGGCTTTGTCCAGATCGCTGCAATCAGAGCTCATGGCTTTTGGCATTATATTAAGCATTTCGGGGAACCTATGGTATTCCTGGCACCGTTGGAAGTTATTGGTGTTGTAGCGAAGGTTGTATCCATATCCTTCCGTCTTTTTGGTAATATCTTGGGCGGTTCAATCATTATACTTGTTGTATCCAATCTTTGCCAGTTTGTCTTTTTACCTGTCGGCTTACAGATGTTCTTCGGATTATTCGTTGGTACTGTACAGGCATTTGTGTTTACCATGTTATCCTTAACATATTTATCAATTGAAATAGCGGAATAGAAGAGGGAAATATGCAATTTCAAGTAGAGTATATTAAAATCGTGGCCCTGTTAGGAGCCGGAATATGTATGGGTGTCGCCTCTTTAGGAGCAGCACTTGGTGAAGGTATAACTGCCGGATCAAGTTCTGAAGCTCTAATGCGTCAACCCAAATCAGATGATAAACTTTTGCGTACAATGCTGATCAGTCAGGCTATCACAGAAAGCGGTGCTATATTTGGCTTAGTCATTGCCTTGTTATTGCTTTATGGCGGGTTCATGACTGAGGGAGCCGGTTGGATCAAAACCGCAGCTCTCTTCGCAGCTTCTTTGGCTGTGAGTGTGGGAAGTCTCGGACCCAATATTGGTACCGGATATGTAGGGAGTGAAGCTTGTAAAGCTATCGGCAGAAACCCCAATAATTCCACGAACATAACTACCAACATGCTGGTCGGTCAGGCTTTGGCTCAAACCGATGCTATCTTTGCTCTGGTAATTTCTCTCCTATTATTCTATACTGTGCCGGATCAGGCTGCTACTGAGAATACTGTTTCAATTATGCTTAAAAGCATGGCCTATATGGGTGCTGCTTTTGCTATCGGGATTGGTACAATGGGTGCCGGTAACGGAATAGGCTATGTCGCGGGTAAAACAACCGACCTCATAGGTAAATATCCCAAGAATCAGAATGTCTTGATGAGGACAATGTTTCTGGGAGCAGCTATAACTGAATCCTGTGCGATTTATTCCTTAGTTATTGCTTTATTACTTATCTTCGTTGTTTAAGACTAAAAATACTATAAACAAAAATACCCGGATTATTCCGGGTATTTTTTATAACTCATAAATCTTATTTACCTTTCAAAACCCATACATCTTTGCCGTAAAAGACAATAGCAAGTTTTAAAACAGATGATTGTGGGAAATCTGCCAGGAACTCAGTCTCATATTTATAATCATCTATTTGCTTGAGAGCTGAAATCAGTGTATTTTGCACAACCTCTTCTGTGACATCATCCTTTCTTTTCGCAATTATTTTCTTGAACTCCATAATAATAGGAGAATTATCATTGCTCTTTGGTTTTAGAGCAAGATCATATCTGCCTAAACCAGATTCTCTGTTACTTTTGATTTCATAATCAGCTGATAACCAGACTAGCAACCCTAAAATAAAAGCATGATATACTTTTTCAGGCTCTTGACCAAAGTCATGAAAGCTGAAGACAGATAAAACAATAGATTTTAACTCTCTTTCAAATAATTGAATATCTCCATCCTGTAAAGCATCCACTAAGCGGAGGATTCGATTCTCGTCATCGCCTCGGGTTAACCACATTTCAATAATATCGTTGAAGAGAGTTTGAATTTCTATGTTGGGAATACAAAGTTTATAATAGTGTTTATAGTTTCTCACCGAGTAATCAATATAAGTTAGATAACCGGTCATCAGGAAAAAGCTCCAGACAGAGTTTTCTCGGGAATTAATGTCTGAGTAAACGATATTTTCATCAACATTAATTTCGATATAGCCATTTTCAATCAGGTGGGTGAAGTTATCACGAAAGGAAAGATTATTAACTAAAACCAATTCTTTGATCATTGTGTTATCTGCAGTATTAATCCAATAGGGCATTAAAATGCCTTTACTCTCCATAAATTGCATGATTGACCAGGGATTATATATGGTTGTGCCACCAAAATTATAGCCATTATACCATTTATGACAGTCGGCATAGTTCTCTGACAAATTGAAATAGTTCAGAGCTGCTTCGACTTCTTTTTCCGTAAAACCGAATTTGTCAGAAAAATTTTCATTGATCAGAGTATAGACCCGGACATTATTAAGTCCTGAGAAAAGACTTTCTTTAGCAACTCTGAGAATGCCTGTTAAAACACCTTTTTCCAGATAAATATTGTCTTTGAGTACTCCTCCCAGGAGATTCCTCATGAAGGAAATAATCTCTTCGTAGTAGCCATGCAGATAACCTTGCTGAATGGGGATATCGTATTAATCTAAAAGCAGTATGACTTTTTGATCAAAATGTGTGCTTAAAAAGTAACATAGGTTTTTTATGCCATTTTCATAGTCTGATTGATTTAGATTCCGATTAATCATGTCTTGAATGCTTTGAATTTCAAAGGGTTTGAGATTAGTTGAAGTCAATAAGTACTCATGTTGTCTATATAAATCAGAAATAACATTTTGTAATCCTTCATAGCAATTACTCCAGTTTATTTTCTTAAGATCTTTGAAAGTAATGTAGATAACAGGATATTTTCCCTGATACTTCTTATATGCTTCTTCTTCCCAGATTTT